>MEDZ01000002.1:0-327590 GCA_001724275.1 Gemmatimonadetes bacterium SCN 70-22 | reverse complement strand
GGCGACGGGCGCCGGCGGGCGGGAGCCGGTGCGGGTGGCGCGCGCCATCCCGCCGGTGGCGAGCGGGGCGCTGACCGCCGCCGCGCTGGCCCAGACCGTCGCCGCCGTCCTCCCCGAGGGGGCGATCGTCTGCGACGAGGCGATCACCAACCGCTTCACCTGCATGGCGGCGACGGCGGGCGCCCTGCCGCACGAGTGGTTCTGCCTGACGGGAGGGTCGCTGGGCGCCGGGATGCCGATGTCGTTAGGCGCGGCGCTGGCCGCTCCGGGGCGCCGGGTGGTGAACCTGCAGGCTGACGGGAGCGCCATGTACACGCCGCAGGCGCTCTGGTCGTTCGCCCGGGAGGGGGTCGACGTGACGACGGTCATCCTCGCCAACCGCCGGTATCGCATCCTCGACGTGGAGCTGCACCGCATGCAGCTGGCGGGGGTGGAGCGCGGGCGCGCCCTCACCGACCTGTCGCGCCCGCTGCTGGACTTCGTGCAACTGGCGGGGGCGATGGGGGTGCCGGCCTCGCGGGTGACGACGGCGGAGGGGCTGGCCGGCGCCCTGCGCGAGTCGTTCGCCACCGCGGGGCCGCGGCTCATCGAGGCCGAAATGACCGAATGACGATCGCCCGCGCCGGTGTGCTGGCGCGGGCGATCGAATCGGAGCGTCCCCCGGTACGGTTGCCTAACGGATGATCCAGGCCGGGCCGAACGCCCCAGACCCTTGCACGTGCGCGGTGCGCGCGCGAACGCCCGAGCCGTCGGGGCGGATGGTATAGAGGGCCGATGTCCCCGTGCCGCTCACGACCGTCCCCGCGTAGGCGATCAAGCGTCCGTCGGGGGACCACGCCGGCGAGCGCTGGTCGCCCGCCAGGGCGATGCGCCGCGGGGTGCCGGTGGCGAGCGGGACGATCATGATGTCCTCGCCGAGCGCGGGATTGGCCACGTTCCAGCGCGTAAAGGCGATGGTGCTCCCGTCGGGCGACCAGGTGGGGCTGCTGTCGAAGCCGGCGTCCTTCGTCAGCTGCCGGAGGTTGGTGCCATCCGCATTCATCAGCCAGACCTTGTGCTGGCCGTTCACCGCGCCGATGAAGGCGATCTGCGATCCATCGGGCGACCAGGCCGGCGTGCGCATGTCGGTCATCGCAACGGCGACCTGCGTCGAGAGGTTCTTCAGGCCGCTCCCGTCGGGGTTGATGACCCAGAACTCCGGCCGAGCGTTGACCCCGTCCGCGGCCCGGAAGAGGATGCGCGAGCCGTCGGGGCTCCACTGCGGCGCGTGCTCGTAGCCGGCCATGCTGGTGAGCTGGCGCATCCCCATCCCGTTGCGCTGCACGATGTAGAGATCGTGCTGCGGTTCGCCGGTGACCGGATGCGCCTGCGACACGCTGAAGACGATGCGCTGGCCGTCGGGCGAGGGCGACGGCTCGCGCGAGACGTTCCCGGCATTGAGGCGCACCGGAGCCGCGCCGCCGCCGCCCAGGCCGAGGACGAACAGCTCCGCCGCGCCGTTGTTGGCGATGTTCGCGTAGATGAGGTCGTGCGTCGGACGCGGGGTGACGGTGAAGGTGACGGACGCGCTCTTGCCGTCCACCGCCGCGGTGATCGTGACCGTCCCCGCCCCGACGGCCTGCACCGCGGCGAGCGACTGCTGGTTGGCCTGCACCGTGGCGACGGCCGGGTTGTCGGTGGTCCAGGTGGCGATACGTGGCTGCGGCTGGCCGTTCGCCCCTTCCACGTACGAGGAGAGGAAGAAGGTGTCGCCGGTCTCGATGCCATCGGGATGCCCGTCGATGGAGACCTTGGCCACGGGGACCGGGTTCACCCGCACGCCGACGGTGGCGGCCTTCCCCTCGATGATCGCGGTGACGTTGGCCACGCCGCTCGCCAGCGCCTGGAGCGTGCCGTCAGGCGCAACGGTCACCACCGCCGGCTTGCTCGACTGCCACGTCACCGGGCGCCCGGTGATCGTGTTCCCCTCGGCGTCCATCGCGATGGCCGACAGCTGCGCGCTCCCGTTCCACTCCAGCACCACTTCCTCGTCTGCGCTCAGGCGCACCTCGGCCACCGGGACCTGCGCCACCTGGATGAGCGCCGACCCCACCTTCCCCTCGCTGGTGGCGGTGATGGTCACCTCGCCGGGGGCGAGGGCGGTCACCGTGCCGGTGGCCGAGACGGTGGCGATGGCGGCGTTGGCCGAGGCCCAGGTGATGGCGCGCTCGAGCGGGCGGCTGTTCGCGTCCTTGGCGACGGCGAGCAGCGTGACCTGACGACCAGCCAGGACGGAGGCCGTCCCCGGGGCCACGGTGACCGATGCCACGGCCGCGGGAGGGAGAGGCCCCGTCCCCGAATTCCCTCCATCTCCGCACGCGACCAGCGCGGCGAGGGCCAGCTTGGCGGCCAGGCCTATTCCAAGGTGCCGCGCGTCCCTGATCCACGACGTCAACATGTCGTCTGTCTCCCCTGTATGAGTGGCTCGACGCGCCCTGCTGGGGGCTGTCGTTCGCGAGGGAAGGTCGCCGGGGGGGATTATGCGAGCGATTATCGATCGCGGCGGCTCGCTTAGCGGGGGCCGGGCGCTACGTCCTGGTGGGCTGCCCCCCCTGGGGCCGGATACGCCGCCCCGACCACGCGCGAAGCATCCAGCGCATGGGCCAGCGCCGGTCGAGACGCCTGTCGCGTAGGTGAGGCGTGGGCGCTAACCTCACTCCGCATCGATCACTCCCTCCCCTCACCGCATGCCCGCGACCGACCGAGCCCACCACCTGTTGGGTGTCTGGAACCCCTCGTACGAGGCCGACGCGATGGAGGCGCACCTGGAGGTGCTCCTGCGCCATGCGCGGGCGCATCGCGCCGAGGAGAGCGAGGAGGAGGACGTGTACGTCTGGTGGGGGAAGGTACGATCGAGCAACCGGCAGCAGCCCATGGCGCACCTGGACCAGGTCCTGGCGCTCGACGCGATGCTGGGCGACGGGAGCGAGCGCGAGTTGCACCTGTATCTCACCGACTACCGGTCGCTGTACGTGGCGCACGTGGCGGAGATCACGAGTGACGACGTGCTGGACGACGACGACGACGACCACGTTCCGTCGTACTATCGCGAGGCGGGGTTGTCGTGCGACTGCTGGTTTCGCCTGTTCGACATCCGGCGCGTGGTGGCCGACGACACGCTGGCGGTCATCGCCGAGCTCAAGAAGCTGCGCAACGTGCACTATCACGACCGTCCGGTGTCGTTGTACGGCGGGATGGTCGACCTTCCGTTGCTCGTGTGGCGCGACGACGAGGTGCGGTGGTTCGACGCCGCCCTGCGGGAGCGCTACACGAACGGGCGCTTCTGGGTGGAGTTCGACGCCGAGCAGGGAGGGAACGCCGCGATGCAGGCGGAGTTGCGCGACCATCGCTTCGGCCCGGCGCTGTGGGAGGCGCTCGACCCGGCGGCGCGCTCGTTCATCGCCTCGGCCGAGCAGATCTTCCGGGCGCACCATCGCGATGCGGCGTTCGACTTGTCCCCGGTAGCGGTGAACCTGGCGCGGGCGCTGGAGCTGCAGGTGAACCTGGTGCTGCGCCACGCGCTGCGGCGGGCGCCGCGCGACGTGCGGCTGGCGAACGTGGACGGGACGACGCGCGACCTGGCCGACGGGACGAACTGGACGTTAGGCGCGCTGGCCGACGCGATCGACAGGGACGACGCGCGCGTGG
Organism: Gemmatimonadetes bacterium SCN 70-22; assembly: GCA_001724275.1. Classification (NCBI taxonomy): domain Bacteria; kingdom Pseudomonadati; phylum Gemmatimonadota; species Gemmatimonadetes bacterium SCN 70-22. The sequence continues at coordinate 323,903 of MEDZ01000002.1, read as the reverse complement.
CGTGGCTCGGTGAGCACCTCCGCAAGGGGCGCTGGTTCACCGGGTCGCTTCCGTCGGTGGTGCGCATGGTGGCGGAGGTGCGGAACGCGGCGGCGCACACGGAGGCAGTGCCGCGGGAGGCGGTGGTGCGCGTGCGGGCGCAGCTGGTGGGGGTGGGGTGCGCGGGGGCGTTGGTGGAGCTGGCGGGGGTGGGGTAGGGTGGCGCCGGCGTCGGTTGCCGACCGCGCTCGCGGCCGACAGCGCCCCCGAGGCGGGTGTCACCGGCCGTGGTTACGTTGGTCGCTGGTTCATCCCGAGCGATTCGTGCACTCGCAGACGGTCGCATCTCCTGACTCGAGCCCTGCCCCCCGTGAACTCCGTAGTGCTTCTGGTGGCGGTGGCGGCCGGGGTCGCCGGCGCCCTCCTCACCTGGCTCGCCCTGCGCGGCACCCAGCAGCAGCTGCGCGCCGACCGCGATCGGGCTGCCGCCGACCTCACCACCGCCCGCGGCGAGCTGGCCACCGCCCGCCAGGAGCTGGCCCAGCTGCAACGCGCCCTGGCTGAGGCGCGCGAATCGCTCGCCGCGCTGCGCGCCGGCAACGAGGCCGAGCAGCGTGCGGTAGAGGAGAAGCTCGCCCTCCTCTCCAGCTCGGAGGCGCGGCTCAAGGACGCCTTCTCGGCGCTGGCCACCGAGGTGTTGCAGCAGAACGGGGCCGCCTTCCTCGAACTCGCGGGGAGCAGGATGGGCGAGATGCGCGCCCACTCGTCGGCCGACCTCGATGCCCGCAAGGCCGAGGTCGAGCAATTGGTGGCGCCGCTGCGCGAGGGGCTGGAGCGGCTGCACGGCGTGGTGGACGGCGTGGAGAAGCAGCGCATCAGCGCCTTCGCCTCGCTCGAGTCGCAGCTGCGCGCGGTGGCCGAGGGGAGCACACGGCTGCAGGTGGAGACGCAGAACCTGACCAAGGCGCTGCGGGCGCCGCAGGTGCGCGGGCGGTGGGGGGAGTTGCAGCTGCGAAACGTGGTCGAGATGTCGGGAATGGAGGAGCACGCCGACTTCCAGGAGCAGCAGAGCGTGGATGGCGCCGAGGGGCGCCAGCGCCCCGACCTGGTGGTGAAGCTTCCCGGCGGGAAGACCGTGGTGGTCGACTCGAAGGTCGCCCTCCAGGGGTACCTCGACGCGCTGGAGGCGCCTGACGAGGGGGCGCGCGGGCAGGCGCTCAAGCGGCATGCGGCGCACCTCCGCTCCCACATGGAGCAGCTGTCCACCAAGGCGTACTGGGACCAGTTCGCCCAGACGCCCGATTTCGTCGTCCTCTTCGTCCCCGGCGAGTCGTTCCTGGCTGCGGCGTGCCAGGAAGACCCGGGGCTCTACGAGCGCGGCTTCGCCAACCGCGTGCTGCTGGCGGGGCCGTCGACGCTGGTGGCGCTGCTCAAGACGATCGCCTACGGATGGCGACAGGAGGTCATCGCCGCCAACGCGGAACGCGTGCGCGACCTGGGGCAGGAGCTGTACGACCGCGTCGGCAAGCTGGCCGAGCACTTCGACCGGATGGGGCGTGGGCTGCGGACGGCGGTGGATGCGTACAACAACGCGGTCGGGACCATCGAGTCACGCGTCCTGGTCTCGGCGCGCAAGTTCCGGGAGTTGGGGGTGGAGTCGCCGCGCGCCATCCAGGAGGTGGAGCCGCTGGACCTCGCCCCCCGCGCCCTGCAGGCGCCGGAGTTCGACGCTCCCGCGGAGTGAGCGATCGCGGGGGCGATCGCGGATGCGGGATCGGATGCGGGTGTGGGTGCCGATGCGCGAGGGGGCGTGAGCGTGCCCAGTCCGTCGGGGTGACGGGAGGGCGACGCAGGGCAAACCCGGACTGTGCCTCGCGAAGAATGGCTGTATATAACCGTCAGGTTATATACGGCAGTCCATCGCTGGAGTCCGCCATGCCTCGCCTCCCCACGACGTCCTTGCCGCTCGCGCTCCTTGTGCTCGGTGTTCCGTTCCTTTCCCTCGGGGCGCAGGGGGGGACACGCCCCGGCGCACCCAACGAAGCGCTCGCCCGCGCCGTGCGCGAGGTGGAGCAGCTGGACGCCCTCCGCTCGTCGCTGGCCCGTACCTTCGCGTCGGGCGGGGTGGCGGCCACCGACTCGACCTTCGCGCAGGTGTGCAAGCCGGTCAAGGCGCAGGCCATGAAGGTCGCCTCGGAGAACGGCTGGGTGGTGGCGCAGCTGGCCGAGCGCAACCGCCATCCGGACAACGCGCTCGATGGCGGAGCCCGGCGCGCCTTCATGCAGATGCGCCGGAATCCCGACGTGATGGGGGAGTGGGTGCGCGCGTCGCTCAAGGGACGGCAGGGAACGCGCTACTTCCGCCGCATCACGGTGGAGCCGGCGTGCCTGGCGTGCCATGGCAAGCGGGATGCGCGCCCGGACTTCGTGAAGAAGAACTACCCTAACGACAAGGCGTTCGGCTTCGCCGCCGGCGACCTGCGCGGGATCTACTCGATCTTCATTCCTGACGCCACGCCGGCGCGCTGAGCGCGCTGGCCCGCCAACTGGCCCGCCAGCGGGCACGTGGTGGCGTCGCCTCGATTCCTGGAGACAGCATGCAACGCATCATCACGGCCATCACGGCGGCGGCACTCTGCACCGGCGTCGCAGTGGCGGCGGAGGCGCAGGGAACCGCGCCCGATTCCGCCCTGCTGGCGCAGGGGAAGCAACTGGTGACCACCGTCTGCGCCGCGTGCCACACCGAGCAGCCGCCCGCGAAGCTCGCGCCGCCGCTGGCGCACGTCTCGCACCGCTACCGGATGCAGCTCGAGGGCGATCGCGATGCCGCGCTCGAACGGATCGTGGCGTGGATCAAGGCGCCGGCAAAGGAGAAGTCGCTGATGCCGCCGATGGCGATCGAACGCTTCGGGCTGATGGCGCCGCTTCCGCTCCCCGACGAGCAGCTGCGTGCCGCCGCGGCATACGTCTGGTCGCTCTCGGAAGGGAAGCACGGGATGGGCATGGGGCACCGGCGCTGAGCGGCCGCGCGCGAAGAAAAGCGTGGACCGCATCCGGCGTTAGGTGTATCATGGGGCATCGCGTCACTCACGCCATTACCGGAGGAACCACATGGCAACGCTAGCGAAGACCGCGAAGAAGGCCGTACGCACGGGTGGAAAGACGCTGAAGAAGACGGCGAAGCAGTCGGCGGTGAAGGCCCAGAAGCGCGCCAAGGCGCTGGCGACGAAGGTGGCCGACAAGGTCACGGGACGCGACAAGAAGAAGAAGGCGATCAAGCGCGCCGCAGCCGGAGCCGCGCTCGCCGGGGCCGCGCTGGCCGTGGCCGGCATCGCGATGAAGAAGCGCGCCAAGAAGCGGTAGCAGGCGCCGGCTAGAAGCCGAGCAGCCTCTTCTCGCTGCCGGCTAGAAGCCGAGCAGCCTCTTCTCATAGACGTGGGTGATGCGCACCCCGTCCCACACATAGGCGAGGTGCTGTGCCTGTCGCGGCTGCGAAAGCGCGATCGGTCGCAGCACCGCCGCGCATTCGCCCCCCGCGTGTCGCACGCTCTCCCAGGCGAGGCCCCACGACCCGGCCGCGCGCAGCCGCATCGCGAGCCCCTGGCTCGCCGAGTAGTCGGTGGGCGAATGCAGCTCCGGATGTCGCGTCGCGAGCCCCCGCAGGTCATGCAGCTCGGCGTCGAGTGTCGCGTGGATCACGCGCATGTCGAGTTCGATGGGGCCCTGCCGCGTGGCCCGGAGGAAGGCCTCCCGGTGATGCCGCGTCTCGGCGACCGCGGTCGCGAGCGTGCGGGCGCAGTAGTAGGCGCCGAAGGCGCCGGTGGAGAACCGCCCGCCGCCTGACGAGAGGTGCGTGAAGGGGGCCATGATCCAGCTGGACCCCGGGCCGCTCACACGGTCGCGCGGCGGGACGAGCGAGAGCTCGCCGACCTCGTCGCGCAGTCGCGTGTTGGTGAGCGACTCGACGGCGTAGATCGCATCGTAGTCGCGCGGGTCGGCCACCCGCTCGAAGAGGTCGATGGGCGGGAAGCGCGACGGGACGACGCGAACGGACGGTTCCCAGCGCACGCGCCGCACGGGCGGATCCCACGTAACCAGGGAGAGGTCGGCCGGTCCCGTGGAGAGGCCGCGGGGGAGCCCGTCAGGTGCATCGCCCTCACGCGTCATGCCCACCCGCTGCGCTGCGCGTCGAGATACTGCCGCACCAGATAGAGGTCGGCCACGTTGCCGGAGCGCATGACATCGAGGGCGGAGCGGCCATTGAAGGGCGGGGCGTCGTTGGGGCGCTTGACCCAGGCGTCGGCGGCGTCGGGATCGGGGAGGAGGAGCTGCAGCGCCTTGTAGATGCCGAGGAGGTACGACACCCGCTCCAGGAGGTCGCGCGAGACGACCCCGACCTTGCCGGCCTTCCACTTATAGAACGTGGATTCGGGGGGGCTCCCGAGAAGGATCCTCGTCTCACGTGCCGAGAGCTGCCACGACTCGGCGATGTGGAAGACCGTGCGCAGGGCGGCGGGGGCGTGGACCGCGAGGTCCGCTGGTGCGCGCTCTCTGGATGGTCGCACGTGCGACTCCATGGGGATAGTATTCCCAAGTCTATTCCATATGGAGACTACGCACAAGACGTGCGGAGACGGGTCGAGAGGCGGAACGGGGAGCGGCCTCGTTGCGGACGGCAGCCCCCTGGGGAGCGGCTCGCGCCGAGCGGCTCTCGCGGTAGGGCTCTCGCGGTAGGGCTCTCGCGATGGGGCTCTCCCGCTTGGCCGCCCATGGACGCGCCGAAGCATGAGCGCCGGTCAACATCTGCGGCGCGCCAGCCGTTGTACCACCGCCCACTCACCTCAGAGGTTACCCGGTGACATTCACTCGACGCGACTTCGTGCGCGCCTCGTCGGTCGCGGCCGCCGCGCTCGGCGTCACGCACATTTCGCCGCGCACGGCATCGGCCCTGGTCGGGCCGGACGCCCTCCCCCTGCAGGACCCGGCCTTCAAGGAGCTCGCGATGCGGGCGCTGGAGGCGGCGAAGGGGGCAGGGGCGTCGTATGCCGACGTCCGCATCTCCCGCAACCGCACCCAGAACCTCTTCACCCGTGAGCGGCGGGTGCAGGGGGTGGTGGACAACGAGACGTTCGGCTTCGGGGTGCGTGTCCTGGTGAACGGGGCGTGGGGATTCGCCGCCAGCAGCACCATCACGCCGGACGAGATCGTGCGCGTGGCGCGACAGGCGGCCCGCCAGGCGCAGGCCTCGGCGCCGACGCAGCTCCGCCCCGTCGTCCTCGCCCCCGGGGGGGCGCCCGTGACCGACGGGCGCTGGAAGTCGCCGATCAAGGTGGACCCGTTCGACGTCCCCATCGAGGAGAAGGCGCAGTTGCTCCTGGCGGCCAACGAGGCGGCGCTCAAGGTGAAGGGGGCGCGCTTCTGCACCTCCAGCATGTTCTTCCTGCGCGAGGAGAAGACCTACGCCAACACCGACGGGACGTACACCGTCCAGACCATCTACCGGGCGCAGCCGTCGCTGACGGTGACGGCGGTGTCGAGCGACTTCACCGACTTCCAGTCACGCCAGTCCACCGACATCCAGCCCAAGGGGCTCGGCTACGAGCACGTGACCGACGCCAACCTGGTGGTGAATGCGGCCAAGTGGGCCGAGCAGGCGGTGGAGAAGCTGTCGGCCAAGCCGGTCGAGGTGGGGCGCTACGACCTGGTGCTGGACCCGACGCACTTGTGGCTGACGGTGCACGAGGCGTGCGCCCATCCCACCGAGCTCGATCGCGCCTTGGGCTACGAGGCCAACTATGCCGGGACGTCGTTCGCGGCGCCGCCGGAGAAGGCGCTGGGCAAGCTCAAGTTCGGCTCGGAGCTCATGAACGTTCGTGGCGATCGCTCGCAGGTGGGCTCGCTCTCGGCGTGCGGGTGGGACGACGAGGGGCAGCAGCCCGAGGACTTCATGATCATCGAGAAGGGGATCCTGGTGAATTACCACGCGATCACGCGCATGCAGGCCCCATTCCTGGAGTGGTGGGACAAGCAGAAGGGGCGGGCGACCCGCTCGCAGGGGTGCAGCTATGCGCAGAGCTGGGCCGACGTGCAGTTCGAGCGCATGCCGAACGTCTCGATGGTGCCGGGGAAGGAGGAGCGCTCGTTCGAGGACATCATCGCGGCGACGGATCGCGGGATCGCGATCGTGGGCGACGGGTCGTTCTCGATCGACCAGCAGCGCTACAACGCGCAGTTCGGCGGCCAGCTGTTCTACGAGATTCGCGGGGGGAAGATCACGGGGATGTTGAAGGACGTGGCCTACCAGATTCGCACGCCGGAGTTCTGGGCGTCGATGGACATGATCGGCGGGCCGAAGAGTTACCAACTGTGCGGTGCCTTCGGCGACGCCAAGGGGCAGCCGTCGCAGTCCAACGCCGTGTCGCACGGGTGCATCCCGACGCGCCATCGCCAGGTCAACGTCATCAACACCGGGAGGCAGGGATGAGCGCGCCGCGTTCGTTGTACGTCGAGGGGGCGCCCATCCTGTCGCGCGACGAGGCGCAGGCGCTGGCCAAGCGGGTGCTGTCGTTCGCGACCGCCGACGCCACGCGCGTCACGATCCGGAGCGCGGCGCGCGCCAACTCGCGCTTTGCGGTGAACCAGATCTCGACCGCGGGCGACAACTTCGACACGGTCGTCACCGTGCTCAGCACGTACGGGAAGCGGAGCGCGACGGCGACGACCAACAAGCTGGATGATGCGGCGCTGCGGCAGGTGGTGGCCAACTCCGAGAAGCTGGCGCGCCTGTCGCCCGAGGACCCGGAGGCCATGCCGGAGCTCGGGCCCCAGGAATATGCGGAGTCCGCGGGGTGGAGCGACGCCACGGCGCTCCTCGACCCGGTGGCGCGGGCCGGTGCGATCCGGACGATCACCGAGCCGGCGCGCGGCGCGGGGTTGGTGTCGACGGGGTACATCGAGTCGCGCGGGACGGCGCTGGCGATCGCCAACAACAAGGGACTGTTCGCGTATTCGCGCACCACCGAGGCGGTGCTCACCACCACCGTCCGCACCCCAGACGGGCAGGGGTCGGGGTGGGGCGGAGCGGCGCACTGGGATTGGTCGAAGATCGACGCCAGGGCGCTGGGCGCGACGGCGATCCAGAAGGCGCGCGCGTCGCAGAACGCGGTGGCGATCGAGCCGGGGCGCTACACCGTGATCCTCGAGCCCACCGCGGTGGGGAACCTCGTGCAGCTGCTACTGGGGGCGATGAACGCCCGCAACGCCGACGAGGGGCGGTCCTTCTTCACGAAGCAGGGCGGGGGGAACAAGATCGGGATGAAGGTGATGGACGAGCGGGTCACGCTCGTTTCCGACCCGCTCGATCCCGATATCGGCACCAACACCTTTGCGGCTGACGGGCTCCCGCTCAAGCGCACGGTCTGGATCGAGAATGGCGTCGTGAAGAACCTGGCCTACGACCGCTACTGGGCGCAGAAGCAGGGGAAGGAGGCCAACACGGGGGGTGGTGGCGGCGGCTTCGGCGGCTTCGGTGGAGGCGGGGCCGGGCTCAAGATGATGGGCGGTGACCAGTCGCTCGAGGAGCTCATCGCCGGGACCGAGCGCGGGATCCTGGTTACGCGCTTCTGGTACATCCGGCCGGTGGACCCGCGCACGGTGCTGTACACCGGGCTCACGCGCGACGGGACCTTCCTGGTGGAGAAGGGGAAGATCACCAAGGCGGTGAAGAACTTCCGCTTCAACGAGTCGCCCGTGTTCATGCTGAACAACCTGGAGGCGATGTCGCGCGCGATCCGCGTGAGTGCGAGCGAGAGCGGGAACACGGGGCAAGCGATCGTCGTCCCCGCCATCCGCACGCGGGAGTTCGCGTTCACCAGCTTGAGCGACGCGGTGTAGGCGGAGGGAACGGGTACCGGACGACGGGGGGGCGCCCCCGTCATCCGCACCGGTGTGTTGGCGGAATCGCTTCGCAATTGGCGACGTCTGGTTGACCTCAGAACGGCTGGTCGTCGTCATCGGCGAGTGATTCAGGGAAGTCATCGACACCGTCACCTCCTCGCTTCGCCGCGACTCTGGGGCGCGCCCATCGCAACGTCGCTCCCACGTCCTGGATACGGCTGGTGGAGCAGCGCCCCCACCGATCGGGGATGCGACCAGGGCACTCGTGGCGGTGCAACGAGTTGGACGTACTGGTGGTGCTCCGGGTTACCGGCGTGCTGCGTGTGCTCGTGGTGCGCTCCGTGCTTTTCTCGCCATCAGCCTTGGAGCGTCGCTGCGAAGGGCTCTGAATTAGTAGCGGACCTTGAACGTCGGACTGTCCACGGAGCGTGTCTTCCGCCGGTCGTACCGGCGCGTGGTCGCGATGTTCGCGTGCCCCAGCCACTCCAGTACCGTGGCGATATCCGCCTCGTGATCGAGCGCGTTGATGGCGGCCGTCGCGCGCAAGGAATGAACCGCGCCGGGATTACTGGAGGCTCCACTCTGTGAGAGATTGGAGCCATGAGCACATCGAAACGGCAGCAGCGGTTCAGTCCTGAGGTGCGCCAGCGCGTTATCCGGCTGGTCCGGGAGCAGACGCCGCAGCATGCGTCGCAATGGGCGACGATTTGTGCGATTGCCCCGAAGCTGGGGTGCACAAACGAGACCCTGCGCCGCTGGGTGCGGGAAGCGGAGCGCGAGGCCGGCGAGCCGCCCGCCCCGTCAGGAGGTGATGCTCCCAAGAGATCGAGCAAACCTGGTGCGTAACACTTGGCGATCGCCAACTGCGCAGAAGTGGGTGATCCTTGACCGTCCATGCGCTACACCGAGCGCCTGGCGGAGGCCGGGGCGGCCCCCTCGGTCGGCAGCGTCGGCGACGCCTACGACAACGCGCTGGCGGAGTCGGTGATCGGCTGGTGCGAGACGGAAGTCATCCGGCGGCGTGGCCCGTGGCGCCGCTTTGATGACGGGGAGTTGGCGACGCTGGAATGGGTCGGCTGGTTCAACACGCAGCGCTTGCTGGAACCGCTGAGCTATGTTCCCCCCGCAGAGTTCGAGGCGATGTATCACGAGACCCTCACCGGCCACACCGGGGCGGTGAGACTCAACTCACCGAGCCTCCACGGAGCCCGGGGCGGTTCAGTTGACTCACGCGCAGTGTCTGTGTCGGCGGGGAATCCGACCTGTGGCTTCTAACCTCGCATCCTGAGAGGGTACCATGCGCGATCTGTGGCCTGTTGTCGCGGTGGTAAGTGGCATTGCGCTCTCGCTATCACCTGGGACGTCTGATGCCCAGGAGAGAGTGCCTCGTACCGTAGTTGTGGCGGGGCTTACCGTAGGCGGTCTGCGAACGGCACACCCGGAAGGTGGCATCGGAACAGTCGGCCTCGTGTTGGGTGTAGAGCGCCAACTGGCGACGCTATTCTCGTTACGTGCACTCGCGTCACTGACCCGTGGGATCTTCCTCGTCGATGGCATCGACCTGTGTCATCCGGTCGGCAACGGTTGCCTACCTGATGGCGTGTTTCCCACTTGGATGAGCGGCCTAGCGTTGGAGGGCAGCGTGGCTCCACGAGTGGGCTGGCCGCTTCGCCTTGTCGGGGGGCTCGGAGCGATTGTTGCTTACGATCCGCGAGTGAACCAACGAAGAAAAGTCCCAGTGGACGAGAGCGCGGCGGTCCGAGCCACCTGGCGGGCAGGCGTGGAAATACCTCTGGGCTCGTCGCCAAAGGCGCCATTCGTACAACTCACGCGCACCGGGTTCACAGAACGTGCCTTCTCGGCTTCCAGCGTCGACGCTATCACGGTCTCGTTTCGGCGTTAGCGCGCTCCACGCGCTTCGGTGCGGTCATGACAATAAGGGCGCAGCATCTCTGCTGCGCCCTTGGCATATAGAAGCCGTTGTTCGGCGATGGACACGTATCTACCGCTGCCGACGATCACGTGATCGAGAAGCGGGATGCCGATCATCTCACTGAACCGCCCCGGGCTTGAAGGAGGCTCCCACCTTTATGGCAGCGCGACCATGTGAGGACACACGCGACCGTGCCGTGGGGAACGGCGCCGACACCCTGGTGGCCATCCATGGCGGCCCGGGCGTCGACTTGGAGAGCATTGCCGACGACTTCGCCGCGCTCGCCCAGAGGCACACGGTCATCTTCTATGACCAGCGCGGCGCGGGACGCTCCACCTTGCCGACCGATACGACGACGCTGAACGCGACGCAACAGGTTTCCGACCTCGACGCGGTGCGGCGTCACTTCAGCCTGGCGCACATGACGCTCATCGCGCACTCGTACGGCCCGCTCCTGGCCGCGACGTACGCCATCGCGCACCCGGCCAACGTGGCGCGCATGATCTTCATTGGCCCCGCTCCGCTTGGTGATGGCGTCGTACGGCGACTGGGACATCCGCGGGGCGTTGCACACGCTCGACATCCCGACGCTCGTCCTTCATGGGGAGCAGGAGGCGATCCCCATGGACCTGGTGGAGGAGTGGATTGCGGCCTTGCCCCGCGCGACCCTGGTCAAGGTGCCTCGCGCGGCACACTTCCCGTACGCCGAGCGCCCCGATGTGGTATGGCCGGCGGTGGAGAAGTTCCTGGGACGCTGAGCAACGACGGGTGACGCCGTGCGGAGGCGCAGCGGGCGATCCTGCCGCTCGCGGCGCTCCCACCCCAGGCGCTACCTCACTTCGCCTCCGCGAACCGCCCGGCGTCGACGTCCTTGAGGAAGCGGATCACCCCGTCGAAGTACACCTGCTGGTCGTCGTACAGCGACAGGTGGCTCCCCTTGGGGCAGTAGAGGTACCGCCCCCGCTGTACCTGCCCCGCCATCCACTCCATGTGCTTGGGGTCCATGGTGTCGTATTCGGCGCCGATCACCAGCGTCGGGATGGTGAGCTTGGGGAGGTCGGCGGTGCGATCCCACTTCTCCAGCTTGCCGCTGGCTCCGAGCTCGCTCGGCCCCTGCATGGACACATAGATGTCGGGGTTCACGTGCTTGAAGGCGCGTTGCACGCCATCGGGCCACTCGGCCTGCGGCATGCGCAGGACGTGGTGCTCGTAGTGGTTGGGGACCAGGAGCTCCATGTAGCGCGGGTTCCCGTAATCCTTCTTCGCCTCGAGCGCCTTGATCTCGGCCAGCACCTTCTGGTCCATCTTCGGCATCAGGACCTTGGCGGCATACTCGTTGTAGGCCGGGATGCTGGCCATCATGTTGGAGATGATGAGCCCCTTGAGGTGCTGCTGGTACTTGAGGGCGTATTCCATCGCGAGGATCCCCCCCCACGACTGCCCCAGGAGATAGAAGTTCTCCGGGCCGAGGCCAAGCGCCTGCCGCACCTGCTCCACTTCCTCGACGAAGCGCGCGGTGTTCCAGAGCGAGGAATCCCTTGGCTGGTCCGAGTAGTACGAGCCCAATTGGTCGTAGTAGTAGTACTCGATGCCGGCGCCGGGAAAGTACGAGTCGGCGGCCTCGAAGTACTCGTGCGTCATTCCCGGCCCCCCGTGCAACAGGAGGACCTTGATGGTGGGGTTGTTGCCGACGCGCTTGGTCCAGACCCGGAAGGTTCCCTTGGGGGTGCTGACGGGGATGAGCCGTGCCCCGCCACCGAGGATGTCGGTGCGCCCGGTGGTGTCGAAGTAGGTGGCCGTGGCGGCGGCGGCGCCTTCGGCGGAGTGTGGCGGCACCGACTGGGTGGTGCAGGCGGCGAGGGCGATGGCCGTGGTTGCGAAAAAGGCGTGAGGGCGCACGAAAGGCTCGCTGGAGGTGACGCGCGGGAAGCTACGGGTGGGTTCCCTGACCGGAAGTCCGTCAGCATGCACGCGCCGAGCGGCGTAGTGATACGAGCGCCGCCATTGCACGCCGTGCGCCCGGCGCGCCTATTCCGCGCGACCCCTTCCCCTTTCGCCCCCATCCGTGGTTGCCATGCCGGAAACACCTCGCTGGTCCCGCACTGCGCCGTCGGCTGCGTCGCTGCTGACGGCGGTGCTCCTCGTGAGCACGCTCGCTTCCCCCGCGACCGCGCAACGCCGCGGCGCGCCCGATCCCAACGCCCCCGTGAACGCGCAGCCGTACCGCTTCGAGTTCCTCGGCCCCGCCACCGGGGGGCGCTTTGCCTCGCTGGCCGGGGTGGAGGGTGACACCGCGACCTGGTACGCTGGATCGGCCTCCGGGGGGATCTGGAAGACGACCGACGGCGGCGCCAACTGGCGCCCCATCTTCGACGGGCAGCCGGTGCAGGCCATCGGCGCCCTCGCCGTGGCGCCCAGCGACCGGAACACCGTCTGGGCGGGGACGGGCGAGGCGTGGGCAATCCGCGAGTCCGACGTGATGGGGGACGGGATCTACAAGTCGACCGATGCGGGGGCGACGTGGCAGCACATGGGACTGCGCGAGACGGGGCGCATCGCGCGGATCCTGGTGCACCCGACCGACGCCAACGTCGTCTATGTCTGTGCGTTAGGCCGGACCACCGGCCCCCAGCAGGAGCGCGGCGTCTACAAGACGACCGACGGGGGGAAGACGTGGACGCGCTCGGCGTTCGTCGACGTCAACACCGGGTGCTCCGACCTGGCCATGGACGCCAAGAATCCCGATGTCCTGGTGGCGGGGATGTGGCAGGTGGACATGAAGTCGTGGGGGATGACGAGCGGGGGACCGGGGAGCGGGATCTGGATGACGCGCAACGGTGGCGCCGCGTGGAAGAAGGTCGAGCACGCGGGGCTCCCGAAGCCGCCGATCGGGAAGGTCGGCGTGGCGATCGCCCCCTCGAACCCCAACCGCATCTTCGCCCTCATCCAGACGCTCAATCAGGGGTCGCTGTGGCGAAGCGATGACGGTGGGGCGACGTGGCAGGCGGTGAGCTGGCAGCGCTCGCTGATCGGGCGCGCCGGCTACTACATGCACCTGGCGGTGAACAGCGGGAACCAGGACGAGGTCTATGTCGCGAACTCGTCGTTCTGGCGCTCGATGGATGGCGGGAAGACGTTCGAGGACACGCGTTGGGGAGGCGACACGCACGACATCTGGATCTCGCCCACGGACCCCGACCACTTCGGCCTCACCGACGATGTGGGCTTCAAGATCACGACGACGCACATGCGGCAGCGCAAGAACGTGGTCTTGAACAACGGGCAGATGTACCACGTGGCGGTCGACAACCGCATCCCGTACTGGGTGTACTCCAACCGCCAGGACAACGGGACCATGCGCGGCCCCTCGGACGGCTATGAGCGCGGGACTCCGGGAATGGGGGGCGGCGGCCCGCAGTTCTACGGCGCCTCGCAGGACGGCGTGCGGGAATGGGACCACGGGATCGGCGGCTGCGAGTCGGGCTTCACCTTCCCCCTCCCCAACAACCCGGACGTGATCTGGGCGAGCTGCTACGGCAACAAGGTCACGCGCTACGATCACCGGATGCAGACGGCGCGTTCGGTGCAGCCGTACCGCATCACCCTGGACTCGCCGCCCGACGACATCAAGTACCGCTGTCACTGGACGGCGCCGCTGGCCGCCGATCCGTTCGAGACGGAGACGCTGTACTACGGCTGCCAGGTGATCTTCCGCAGCAACGACAAGGGGCAGAGCTGGGACATCATCTCTCCCGACCTGTCGATGAAGGACCCGTCGAAGGTCAAGCCATCGGGTGGGGTGATCGGTGACAACCTGGGGCAGTTCTACGGGTCGGTGGTCTTCGCCATCGCCCCGTCGAAGGTGGAGCGCGGGCTCATCTGGGCCGGGACGAACGACGGAAAGGTATGGGTCACGCGCAATGGCGGCGGCGAGTGGACCGACCTCACGAAGAACATCACCGGGATGCCGGCGTGGGGGACGATCCGCGAGATCGAGCCGTCGCTGCACGATGCCGCGACGGCGTACGTCGTCGTGGACCTGCACACGAATGACGATCGGCGCCCGTACCTCTACAAGACGAGCGATTACGGCAAGACCTGGAAGAGCATCGTCAGCAACCTCCCGAGCGCGCACCCGCTCGACTATGTGCTGAGCATCGCCGAGCATCCGGAGCGGAAGGGGATGCTCCTGGCGGGGACGGGGCACGCGTTCTACTACTCGCTGGACGACGGCGCGCGCTGGACCCAGTACCAGACCGGGCTCCCCGCGGCGCCGGTGACGTGGATCGAGATTCCCAAGGGGTGGAATGACGCCGTGGTGTCGACGTACGGGCGCGGGCTGTGGGTGCTGCGCGACCTCGCGGCGCTGCAGGACGGGGGAGTTGCGGCTGGCGGTGCCACGCTCTTCGCGCCGCACCCCGGGGTCCGGCGCGCGCGCGAGGGGCGGGCCGACCTGACCTTCCGGGCGACCGACACGTCGTTGGTGACGCTCGAGATCCGCGACGCCGCCGGGCGCGTGGCCCGCACGCTCAAGGTGCGGCCGCAGGTGGGGCTCAACCGCGTGGTGTGGAACCTTCGCTACGACCTGTCGGTCCCGGTGGCGCTGCGCGCCCTGCCGCCCGACAATCCGTACATCTGGGACGAGCCCCGCTTCAAGGGGATGGACACCCGCCCCATCGCCCACTGGGGGATCCAGCAGCCCCAGTCGCAGGGACCGCTGGGGGCGCCGGGAGCATACACGGTGACGCTCACCGCGGGCGGGCAGACGTTCCGGCAGCCGCTCACGATCCTCAAGGCGACCGACGTCCCCGCGTCGGTCGACGACCTGATCGCCTCGACCGAGGCGCAGGTGCGCGTGCGCGACCGCCTCACGGAGACGGCCACCATCGTCAACCAGATCGAGGTCCTGCGCAAGAACATCGAGGACCAGCTCAAGGCCAACGCCGGCAATGCGGCGGCGGTCAAGGCGCTCAAGGAGATGGACCAGAAGATGCTCGACATCGAGCTGATCCTCCTGTCGCGCCACGACCTGCATTCCGACGACAAGTGGTTCGTCGAGACCTACCGCACGTACCTCTCGCTGTTGTGGCTGGCGGGCGAGATCGGGAGTGGCGCGGGTGACGTGGCCGGCGGCGCCGACTGGCGCCCGACCGACGCGTCGATGCAGACGCTGAAGGAGCTCGAGGGCGACCTGGAGCGGGCCAAGGCTGCCTTCAAGGTCTTGATGGAGAAGGAGCTCCCGGCCTTCAACGCGAAGATGAGCGCCCTCCTCAAGCCGATCGCCTGACGGGTGGAGGGGGCGACCGCCGGCGGCGGTCGGCCCCCTCCTCCTCTCCCGAATTGGCACGATGAGAGGGGACACATTGCCGCCCGGGGTAAGTATCTTTCAGGGCCCCACCGGCGCAGGCACGCTTCGGACGCCGGCGGCGCGCGTTTTCACGCGTCGCCGGCGTCTCATCATGTCCATCCCCGCTCCCCCACGACATGCAGCTCCTTCCCTACCTCCCCAGACTGGCCGTGGCCGCCATCCTCATCGCGACGCCGGCCACGATGCAGGGGCAGGGGAAGAAACGCTGGTCGGGGGTGGTCGAGGCGTCGGCGTCGCTGTTCCAGGGAAACACCGACCAGAGGGCGATCCTGACCAAGGGCGAGCTGGGGCACGCCGACAGCACCTGGCAGCTGCGCGGCGGGGTGACGTTCGGCTACGCCGATGCCGCACGCGACACGCTGCCGCGCAACGTCACCAAGCGCACCTGGCTCGGGAACGTGGCGCTGGACTACCGGCCGTTCGACCACCTCTCGCCGTTCCTGTTCGTGAACTACGAGTCGAGCTACGAGAAGCGCGTCCTCGACCGGGTGGGGGTCGGTGTGGGGGGGAAGGCGGTGCTGATGCAGTCGGGGTCGACCGAGGCCAACGTCTCGCTGGCGATGCTGGCCGAGCGACTGCGCCCGAGCCGCCTGTCGCCCGACACCGAGACCGTGTCGGCGGCGCGTTGGTCGGGGCGCGCGCGATTCAAGCACCAGTTCGATCCGCGCCTCAAGCTCTCGCACACCACCTTCTGGCAGCCCCGGGTGAGCGACCTGGAGAGCTTCACCGTCAACTCGACCTCGGAGCTGAGCTTCGCGGTGCGCCAGTCGACGAGCTTCACCATCTCGTACCAGTCGCTGTACGACAGCGCCGCCCGCGGCCGCGGGGCGCAGAGCAACAACGACGCCCAGGTGCTGTTCGGGGTGAAGACGGGGTTCTGACCCCCGCGTCAGTCGTGTGACTTCGCGATCATGCGGAGCATGCGGATGTTGATGACCGCAAAGCGCCAGAGCTGCCACGGAAGGAACGTGCGAAGCGCCTGCGTGAGGCGCGTGGGCGTGGGCGCGAAGTAGCCCTCGGTGTAGGGCGCAGGGCGTGAGGTCGGCGTGTCGTCAGGCATGGCGTGAGAAGGGAGGGGTGACGAGAGGCTGTCGGGCACCTATTCCGGGATGAACTGCCATCCGGGCCTTGCCTTGGCCTTCCAGATGAAGGCGTGATGCAGGATGCGCTTGATCCAGTGGGCCCCGAGCCCGATCTCGCCGAAGGTGTACCGGAGGTCGCGACCGAACACCGGGAAGCGCTTGTAGTCGGGGACGATGGGGTACATGGTCATGGCGGCCGCCGTCCCCTTCAGCAACGAGGCGCCCGCCGAGGCAATGCAGGCCGCTCCCATGCGCGCCATCGACGCCGTGTGCGCCTTGGAGTCGCGTCCGCGCAGGATGCGATCGGCGATGGTGTTCGCGACCACGCGTCCCATGATGCCGCTCGGCATTCCGGTGCGCGGGGGCGAGGGGGTGATGACCGTCCCGTTGGGGCTCTTGAAGGGCTTCGAGATCTGGTGCGGCGGGGCGAAGGCGATCCCGACCGCGAAGACGTTGTCGTAGCGGGGCGTCTGGTAGGTGGAGGGCCAGTCGCCGGCGTCCCACTGGTCGAAGGTTTTCTGCGTGTAGTCGGCATCGACGCGCATGAAGCCGTTCGGGGCGAAGAGCTCGGCGGTCGTGTCGTGTCCGGCCTGGTCGAACGACCTGAGCCCCACCCCGCCGAAGGGGGGGAGGAGCATGGCGAAGTCGAACTTCAGCGAGTGGTGCGCGCCGTCGAGCGTCTCGTAGAAGACCTCGCCGGGCTCGACGCGCTCGACGTGCGCCTGCAGGATCCAGCGGATGCCGCGCTCCGCGTACAGCGACTCCGCCCACGTCTTGCTGTGCGTGATGAAGCCGCCGACCTCGACGTGCAGCCCCGCCACGCCGAAGTCGCCGAGTTCGTGCTCGTTGGACAGGTAGACGATGTCCGCCAGGTGGCGGAGCCCGCGCGTGCGGATCTCGTGCTCGACATTGAAGACGTACTCGAAGGCGGCGCCTTCGCAGGTGCAGGTGCCGTGGCTGGTGCCGACGACGAGCGTCTGGCGTTCACCGCGCCGCATCCGCTCGATGGCGAGCGCCAGCGCCTTGGCGGCCTCGGTGGCGTGGGATGCGGTGCAGACGGAGAGGGAGTGCCCGTCCGGGCCGAGTCCCTGCACGGCGCCGAAGTTGAGCTTCGGGCCGGTGGCGTTCACCAGGAAGTCGTAGGGAATGCGCTCGACCTCGCCACGCCGTTCGGGGCTGGTGTGCTCGACGGTGACGTACGCGGCCGGGCTCGCGGCGTCGCCCTCGGGATGGAGCTCGGTGGCCCGTGCCTGGACGTAGGTGATGCCGAGCTTCGCGTAGACGGGCGCGAGGGGGAAGGTGACGTCGTCCGACGTCATGCGCCCCACGCCGACCCAGATATTGGAGGGGATCCAGTTCCACCTGGCGTTGGGCGTGACGACGATGACGTCGTGGTTGCGCCCGAGGCGCTGGCGCAGCCGGGTGGCGGCGGTGTGGCCGGAAATCCCGGCGCCGAGGATGACGGTGCGGCTCATGCCTGGTCTCCATGTGGGGCTGCCGGGGCAGCGACGGCGACGAGCGATATGTGATAACTATATCACTATATGGTTGATTAATGGTCGGTCGGCGTGCAGATTTCCCCGGATCGACGCCTGCTGCCGCACGAAGGTAGCATCCCCTCACCACGTGTACGTCAGGAGAACCCGGAGAACGGCATGGCGAAGTTCAACAACAAGAAGGTCGATGCGGTCATCGACGTGCGCTCGCACCTGGAGTTCTTCTTCGGTCACCTCCCGGGCGCCATCTGCATGCCGGTCAACGGGATCGATCACGCCATCCTCGAGCGTGACGACATCACGCGCGACTCCTCGATCATGGTCTACTGCGCCAGCGGAGCCCGCTCCGCATCGGCGGCCGAGACGCTGCGGCGCATGGGGTATCGCCGGGTGGTGGACGCCGGCGGCTACGCGCAGGCGCGTCAGGGGTACGAGCGCGACTGACGCGTCGCGTCGCCCACCTGCCGAGCTCGTCCCGGCCGAGGAGGCGCGCCGGTCAGACGACTTCGTGCCAGCCCGGGGAGGCGGCGAAGGCAGCACGGATGAGCCCCACGTGCGAATACGCCTGGGGGAAGTTGCCCCAGAAGCGGCGTTCGTGCGGGTCGAAGTCCTCGGACATCAAACCCAGTGGGGGGAGCTGGGCGGCGACGCGTTGCAGGAGCGCGCGGGCCTCATCGCCTCGCCCGGTGCGGGCGAGTGCCTCGATGAGCCAGAACGTGCAGATGACGAACGGGATGGCGGGGGCACCGAAGTCGTCGTCGCGCTTGTAGCGGTACATCCAGCCGTCATCCTCGAGGACGCCCCGCAGGACGTCGATGGTGGCCCCCGCACGCCAATCGTCAGGTGCAACGAGGCGGAGGGTCACCGCCTGCAGCACCGAGGCGTCGAGCGCGTCGCCATCGTACGTGGAGGCAAAGGTGCCGAGCGCCGGGTTCCAGGCCCGGTCCATGATCTCCCGACGGAGGCGGTCGGCGGCCTCGGCAAACTCGGCGACGAGGTGGGGAGCGTGACGCTCGGCCACGGCGCGCATGCGATCCGCAGCCGCCCAGGACATGAGCACTGAGAAAGTCTGCGGTCCCGTGGTGGGGGCGCGATACTCCCAGATTCCCGCATCGGGCCGGTCGGCGACGGCGATCGCCTTGCGCGCGAGCCGCGTCATGAGGGCGAGCGTGGTCGGCGTCTGGTCGGGGCGGAAGCGCTCGTCCATGAAAAGCGGGGCGAGCGAGAGGACGAGCTCGCCGAAGATGTCGTTTTGCACCTGCTGGGCGGCGGCGTTACCGATGCGAACAGGACCGTACCCCTCGTACCCGGCCCACGAGGGGCAGATGATCTCGGGGACGTCGCTGCTGGCATCGACCCGGTAGAGCGGGGCCAGGTCGAGATCGGCGACCGCGGAGGCGACGGTCAGGAGATAGTGCAGGAACTGCTCGCGCTCCTCGAAGTGGCCGAGGAGTTCGAAGGCGCCGAGCACGTAGTACGCATCGCGGAGCCAGCAGTAGCGATAGTCCCATGTGCGTCCGCTTCCCGGCGACTCCGGGATGGAGGTCGTCATGGAAGCCACGATGGCGCCGGTGTCCTCGAAGCAGTGGAGCTTGAGGGCGAGGGCGGAGCGAATGACCTCTTTCTGGAAGAGCGGCGGGATGTTGCACTGCTTGACCCAGCGGACCCAGTAGTCGACGGTTTCGCGCAGGAGACGGTCGCAGAGGGGCTTGAGGGGTTCCTCGACCGGGGCTCCGAAGGCGAGCACGAGATGGCGTCGTTCGCTCAGGGCAAATGCTGGCCCGCCGACGTAGGAGAGGGGGATATCGGTGGTGAGGCGGACGGTCGCGGGGAAGCCGAGGAAGTCGATGTGGTTGGATCCGAGCTCCACGGCGGGGCGGCGCTTGTCCCATCCCAGGATCGGGTCGCAGACGACGCGCAGGCGCGGCGTCCCCTCCAGCGGCTCGACGATACGGACGAGCTTGGTTGGGCGGAAGGAGCGTTCGTGGATGGAGAAGCGCGGGGCGAAGTCGAGGACGCGGAAGCGGCCATCTGGGGTGGAGAAAGTGGTTTCGAGGACGTTGGTGTTCTCGAGATAGCGCTGTTGTCCCGTGCCTCCGTTGGCCGGGGCGATCTGGAAGTGTCCTGCATCGGGATCCAGGAGGGCGCCGAAGGCAGGTGGCGAGTCGAATCGTGGCAGGCAACACCATGTGACATCGCCATTTGCGGCGACGAGCGCCGAGCATTGGCAATTTCCAATCAGTCCGATGTGCTCGAGGTGCATGGCTCAGCTTGGTTTAATTGGATATCCAAGTTAATCTCAAAGGCATGGGTCCTGTCCGCAATGCGCTCCGGTTGACGATTCCACCGCTCCTGCTGATCGCGCTGATCGCGGTCGTGGGTGGGGTGGCGGTGACGCGAGCGGCTCGCGCCTGGTACACGTCGGAGCTGACGCAGCGGGCGCGATTGGCCGCGTCGAGCGCGCGTCTATCCATTGTGGAGGCGGAGGCGCGGGGCGATCGGGGGCAATTCGACCGACTGCTGCGCGACATCGTGCGTGACGATCGGGTGATTGGAGCGGCGCTGTGCGGCGGAGAGGGAGAGGCGATTGCCCGCAGCGCGGCCTTTCCGGCGGAGGCGACGGCGTGTCCGAGGCGCGAAGCGTTCGACGACGATGTCCGTCTCCAGGGGGCGCTGACGAAGGTCATCTCGCCGGAGGGAGCGACCCCGGCGTTGCACGTCGCGTGGGTCCCGGTGCGAGGTGGGGTGGACGTTCCCGCTGGGCTGTCGCTGGTCGTGGTGCAGGATTTCTCACAGGTGATGGAGCGGGAGCGGCTCGCCCGGACATGGGGGCTGGGGATTCTCGTCCTCGCCGCGGGGGTGGCATCGCTCCTGACCGCCCTGGCGGCCCGGGTGGCGTCGCGCGAGTGGGTCCGGCAGCTCGGGCGCGCGTTGCGCGGTGAGGCGGAGCGCGGCAGGACACCGTCGCCGCTGCTCGAGGACGTGCGTGCCCTGGCGAAGCGGCGCGCCGCCATTGCTGCCGCGGAGTCGGTGGCGACGGGGCGATGGACGCAGGAGCGCCTCCGCTCGGCGATGGTGGAGCACCTGGACGACGGGGGGCTGATCATCGTGGCCAACCGCGAGCCCTACATACACGAACGTGCGGCTGACGGGGCGATCGTCGTGAAGCATCCGGCGAGCGGGCTGGTGAGCGCCCTGGAACCGGTGATGCGGGCGTGCTCGGGGACCTGGATCGCACACGGCAGCGGGAACGCCGATCGCGCCGTGTCGGACCAGGAGGGGCGTCTCCGCGTCCCGCCTGGCGAGGACTCGTACACGCTGCGGCGCGTATGGCTCAGCGAGGACGAGGAGGAGGGCTACTACTACGGTCTCTCGAACGAGGGGCTGTGGCCGCTGTGTCACGTGGCGTATGCGCGACCGGTGTTTCGCGCGAGTGACTGGGCGGCGTACCGGCGCATCAACGAGCGCTTCGCCGACGCCGTGGTGGAGGAAGCGGCGGTGGACGACCCGATCGTGCTGGTGCAGGACTATCACTTCGCCCTGGCGCCGCGCCTCATCCGCGAGCGCCTGCCGCGCGCGACGGTCATCACTTTCTGGCACATTCCCTTCCCCAACGCCGAGCGATTCGGGATCTGTCCGTGGCGCGAGGAGATCATCGACGGGCTCCTTGGCTCGAGCATCGTCGGCTTTCACACGCAGGCGCACTGCAACCAGTTCCTGGATGCGGTGGACACGTTCGTGGAGTCGCGCATCGACCGCGTGGACCAGGCGGTGATCCTCGGCGGCTCGCGCACGCTGGTGCGTGCGTATCCCATCTCCGTGGAGTGGCCCGCGCGTGCGGCACGGTCACTCCCCGCCGCGGGTGCGTGCCGGCGCGAGGTGTTCGCCGAGCTGGGGCTGGCGCCCGTCGCGATCCTTGGGGTCGGAGTGGACCGCCTGGACTACACGAAGGGACTCGAGGAGCGCATCGAGGCGGTGGAGCGGCTCCTGGAGCGGCGCCCCGACCTGGTGGGACGCTTCACCTTCGTGCAGCTGGCGGCACCGAGCCGGACGCGCATTCCGGGCTACCAGCAGATCACCGACGTGGTGCAGGAGGGCGTGCGCCGGATCAACGCCCGCTTCGGCGACGCGCGCTACCAACCGGTGATCCTCCTGCGGGAGCACCATGAGCCCGACCGGGTCTTCCGGTTCTACCGCGCCGCGCAACTGTGCTACGTGAGCAGCCTGCACGACGGGATGAACCTGGTGAGCAAGGAGTTCGTCTCGGCGCGCGACGACGAGCAGGGCGTCCTGGTGCTGAGCCAGTTTGCGGGGGCCGCGCACGAGCTGACCGAGGCGCTCATCGTGAATCCCTACGACCTCGAGGCGGCGAGCGAGGCCCTGGAACGCGCCATCGAGATGTCGTCGGCCGAGCAGGGGGAGCGGATGCGGGCGCTGCGCGCGACGGTGGAGGAACGCAACGTGTATCGCTGGGCGGGGCGGATGCTGCTGGACGCTGCGCAGCTGCGCCAGCGCGCGCGCCGGTCGTTGCAGATGGCGGGAGAGCCGCTGGCGGGGATGGCCTGACCATGCGCAACCTGCTCTCGCGCCGCAACCTGTTGCACCTGGCACGCACCGTGGGGCCCGATGGCGTGCTGGCCTTCGACTTCGACGGGACGCTGGCGCCGATCGTGGCGGTGCCGGGCGCCGCCGGCATGCGTGACGAGACCCGTCACCTCCTCGTCGCGATCAGCGAGCTACGCCCGGTGGTGATCGTCTCCGGGCGCTCGGTGGCCGACGTGACGCCTCGGCTGCACGGCGTGCGGACCGCGGCGATCGTGGGGAACCACGGAGTGGAGCCGTCGGCAGCCATGGCGGGTGCGAAGCGGACGGTGGCGGGGTGGCGGCCCCTA
Organism: Gemmatimonadetes bacterium SCN 70-22; assembly: GCA_001724275.1. Classification (NCBI taxonomy): domain Bacteria; kingdom Pseudomonadati; phylum Gemmatimonadota; species Gemmatimonadetes bacterium SCN 70-22. Next base: position 301,257 of record MEDZ01000002.1, on the reverse strand, counting down.
CTCGACGCGACGGTCGGGAGACTCGCCGGCGTCCATGTCGAGGACAAGGTGTATTCCATCGCCGTGCACTACCGTCACGCCTCGTCGCCACGCATGGTGCGCGAGGTCCTCGCGGAAGTCCGTCGGCAATTGGGTGACGCGGTGCGCGTCACCGAAGGCCATGCCCTCGTGAACCTGGTCCCGGCCGGTGCGCCCACCAAGGGGGATGCGGTTCGGTGGGTGGAGGCGAGACTCTCAGCACGCGTGGTCCTGTACGCGGGCGACGAGGAGACCGACGAAGACGCGTTCGCGGTCCTCGACCAGACGCGGAGCGTGGGAGTACGCATCGGGAAGTCGAAACGCTCGAGCGCGCGCTTCTACCTGCCGGGGCAGGAAGCGGTGGACAGCATGCTCCAGCACGTCCTCTCGGTCGTCCAGCGGGGAGCGGCTCGCCGGTCGCCGGGCCGGCCATCCCGCGCGCCACTGGCGTCCGTATCCGCACAGGCGCGAGAATAAGGATCTCCCTCGCGCGCCGCATCCGGACATGCCAGCCCCCGCCGCCCCTTCCCGTCCCGACGTACCGGCGCTCCCGCCGGTACTGGAGTTCCTTCGCGTGCTCTGGAGCCTGAACCACGCGCTCGAGACGACCTCGAGCGACATGCAGCGGCGGTTCGGTGTCACGGCGCAGCAGCGCATGGTCCTGCGGATCGTCGGCGTGCTGGGGCCATCGCCCGCGGGACGCCTGAGCCGCGTCCTTCACGTGCACCCCGGGACGCTGTCGGCCACGCTGGCGCGACTCGAGCGGCGCGGGCTGGTGCAGCGGACGCGAGGCGCCACCGATGCGCGACGTGTCGTGGTGTCGTTGACCGAGGCGGGGGCGACGCTGTTGTCACACAGCGAGGGGACGGTCGAGCGTGCGGCGACGGCGGCCCTCGAGGCAGCGACCGACGAAGTGAGGGCGCATGCGTTGCAGCTGCTGGGGCGCCTGACGACGGAGCTGGAGGGGACTCGCACCGCCGCCACGCCGGGATCGGAATCGGCGGTCCCGGCCGAGGACGCGCCACCCTGAGCACGAAGCGGGGGCGTCCGTGAGGACACCCCCGCTTCGGCGTGACACCCGTGCCGCGGCGGTCCTAGAACTCGACCTTCAGCCCTAGTTGCGCCTGGCGGGCGGCGAAGGCGCCGGTGGACTTGCCGAAGGTCGCGATGGGCGTGGTCCCCTGGAACTTCTGGCCGCCGTAGGCCGAGATGTTCTCGCTGTTGAACAGGTTGAAGACCTCGGCCATCACGGTGATCTTCTGCGACCCGCGCTGGATGAGCGGGCGCTGCAGGCGAAGGTCGACGGTCTTGTACCAGTTCTCCCACGAGTTGTCCGGACGCTGTACGCGATCCGGGCCGGCGAAGTCGTCGAAGGTGACGTTGTTGTTGTTCAGGTCCTTGCCGTCGATGGCCACGAACGGGCGCGGCGAGGCGACGGTCGTGATGGTCGAGGCCTGGATCCCGAGCGGGAGCTTGTTGATGGCCGACAGGACGAAGCGATGGCGCTCGTCGCCCGACGTGTACTGCATCTGGTACGACGAGCGGTTGGGGAAGATGCTGGCCAGGTTGCCGTCGAAGTCGGACTTATAGAAGCCCAGCGTGTAGGCCAGGTTGAAGCGCTGGCCGTTCTTGCTGTAGGTGGCCTGGGTCACGAGGCCGTCGAACTTGGCGCGGCCGAAGTCGTCCCACAACACGATGTCGCCGTACGCCGAGCTCAGGACGCGCTGGTTGGTGGTGCGGTTGAACCAGTTGGCGTTGAGGCGGACGTACAGGTTGCGGATGTCCTGGTGCACGTAGTCCATGTTGACGCCGAAGGCGTCGGTGAACTGGTGCCCGATGCCGAGCGAGAACTGCCGGTTCTCGGGCGTGCGCATGAGGTTCTTGACGAGGACCGGCGAGAGGGGGGCGGTGGCGCCGCCAGCTGCCACGCGCTGGCGCAGGACCGCCGGATCGGTCGTCCCCGGATTGGCGAAGGTGTACGAACGCCAGGTGGAGTTGAGCCGCTCCTGGAAGCCGATGAACGACGTCACGCGGTCGAAGAGGATCGCGAAGCCACCGCGCACGAAGGTCTGGTTCCGGCGGTTGGGATCCCAGGAGAACGAGATGCGCGGCGAGAAGTTGTTGAGGTCGTTCTTGCGGTTGCCGCGGTTGATGTAGTCATTCAACTCGGCCCGCGAGGTCAGGCGCGAGTCGCTGGCCCAGGGGACGGTGTAGTCGTTGTTGAGCGTGTTGATCTCGGCGTCGTACCGAAGGCCGAGGTTGATCGAGAGGTTGTCCTGCGGGCGCCACTCATCGTTGATGTAGAAGCCCGTGGAGTAGCCGGTGGCCTCGGCGCGCGCGTCGTCGGTGCCGCTGGGGTCGTTGAAGCCGACCGAGATGGAGGCGGAGTTGGGGAGGCTCGACGTGTCGGTGAGGAAGTTGAACGAGCCGAACTGGTTGGACGGGAGGTACTGGCTCCCGTCGATCCTTGCCAACTCGAGGCCGAACTTGACGAGATGGCTCCCGCCCCAGTCGGCCACGTTGTAGGTGGAGCGGTTCACCAGGCGGAAGTGCTTCTCCCGCAGCTCGAGCGGGAAGCCGGCGGTGCCGGTGATGATCCCCGGGTAGGTACGCGTGGGCCCGGGGAGGAGTGGCGCCTCGGTGTGGTCCCACTGCACGTACTGGAGCGAGAACTCGTTCACGAGGTTCGTGGTCGGGAGCCAGCGATGGCGCAGCTGCGCGGTATTGATGAGGTATTCCTGCGAGATCCCCGCGTCGCGCGACGAGCGCCCGCCGAAGTTCCCCTCGCCATCGAGGATACGCGTCGACCACATGAAGTCGTAGGTACTCTTCTCCGTGGGCGTCGCGGTGAGGCGGGTGAAGAAGGTGTGGTTCTTCTGCGGGGCGAGGAACGAGCCGCGATACTGGTTCCAGGCCGACGTGGTGGGGACGACGTCGATGTAGTTGTCGGTCAGCGTCCCCTCGTAGCTCCCGGCGAAGTAGAGCTTCCCCTTGGCGATGGGGCCGCGGAGGTTGAAGCCGAACTGGTTGCGGCTGTAGTCGGGGAGCTTGGCGTTGGAGCGCTGCTGGATGAAGGTCCGCGCGATGTAATCCTTCCCCTGGTAGAAGCCGAACGCCGAGCCTTCCCACTTGTCGGTGCCGCGGCGGCTGACCGCCGAGATGACGTAGGATCCGGCCCGCGAGTACTCGGCGTCGTACGGGTTGAGGTAGACGCGGAACTCCTCGAGCGCCTCCTGCGGCAACGGCGACCCGGTCTGCGGAATGCCGACGAGGTTGCCGTTGTACAGCGACTTCATCTCGACCCCGTCCATGTAGAGGTTGATGAAGCGCAGGTCCGGCGCACCGCCGGCCGACGGGAGCGCGCGCCCCTGCTGCGGCGCGTAGCTCTTCACCCCCGGGGCGATGGCGGCGAGGTTCATGACGCCGCGTGCGTTCATGGGGAGGTTCTCGATCTCCTCCTTGAGGACGGGGGCGGAGATCGAGAGGCGTTGCACCTCGACCTGCTTCACCCGTTCGGCGGTGACGGCGACCGCCTGCAGCTCGGTGGCGCCGCGTTCCATGGTGATGGTGAGGCGGGCGCGCTGGCCGATGACGAGCTGGACCGAGTCCTGCACCGGCTTGAAGCCGAGGGCGCGCACGTCGATCACGTACTTGCCCGAGAAGAGGCCGAGGACGACGAACTCGCCGGTCTGGCGCGTCGTGATGTTGCGGCGTTCACTTGTGGCGGTGTTGGTGACGGACACCTGCGCACCGACGATCGGTTGCCCATCGGTGCTCGTCACGACGCCTTCGAGCGTGATCGTCGTCTGCGCGTGAGCCGGCGCCGATGCGACGACCCAACCGAGTGTCGCCAGGACTAGGGCACGAACAACCCAGGTTCGCATCTGGTCTGATCTCCCAAGGGGGTGAAAAACGTGAACGGAACACGAATCGTGCAACGAATTCCGTGGGGCGAAGTGTCAGTAGTCTCGCGGAGGACGTCAATACGCAACTTGGTGGCGCTGCTCGGCGTTCTAATCTTCGTCCCGGCCGATGGAACGGCTCAGGGCGGTGGGGCGAGACGCTGCCTCAGCGACACGACACGTGTCCTCCCGGCACAGCTGAGGGTGCAAACAGTCGACACCATCGCACCCGGGGTGACGTACACGTGCCTCATGAATCCCGGAGGTCCCTGGCTGTTGCACGTGGCGACGGTCGATTTGCGGAATCGCGAGTACACCATTGGCGGTGTGCGGGCGCACGACCGGATGGTGGGGCGCGAGCGGGTGAGCGCGATGGCGGCACGCCTTGCCAGCCGCGGGGAGCGTCCGGTGGTGATGATCAACGCCGACTTCTTCGACCTGGGGACGGGGGAGGTGGAGAACAACCAGGTGGTGAACGGGAGATGGGTGAAGGGGGCGGTGATCACCGACTCGCCGCACGACGAGTTCGACAACGCGCATACGCAGTTCGCCATCGACCGGCGGGGCGGGGTGCACATGGGGCGCTTCGAGCTGCACGGCGCAGTGCAGGCAGGGGGGGAGCGCCAGGCGCTGACGGGGATCAACTACCGCCCCCCGCGAACGACGGGGCTGGTACTGTACACGCCGTGGTACGGGACGAGGACGTTGCGCGACACGCTGGCGCGCATCACGACGCAGCGCCCTCGCGACCCCGACGCATCGCCGACCGGTTTGCCGGCTCAAGCGCGTCCGGCGCCATCGGTGTCGCAGCTTCGCGCGGACAGCGCCCGGGCGGCGACACTGGCGGCCACGCGCGAGGCGGTGGAGGTGGTGCTCGCCGAGGAGGGACGGCGGGGCGATACATTGCTGTACCGGGTGCGCGCCGGCTCCGAGCGGCGAGGGGGCGGGACGGCGATCCCGCCGCGGGGTGTGGTCCTCAGCGCGACGGGAGACTCGGCCATCGCCTTCGTGCGCCGCATGGCACGCCGTGGCGGTGTCGTACGGGTGGTGGCGACGCTCGGCGATCCGCCGTTCACCCCGCGCATGTCGATCGGGGGGTGGCCACGGGTGGTGCAGGATGGGGCGAATGTCGGTACACGCGCCGACTCGCTCGAGGGGACCTTCCCCCGATTCTCCGCGGCGCGTCACCCGCGTAGCGCGATCGCGCTCTCCCGGGACTCCACGCAGCTCATGCTGGTGGTCGTGGACGGGCGTCGCCCGTGGAGCGTGGGGATGTCGCTCGCCGAACTCGGAGATGCCCTGATCGCGTTAGGCGCCTGGCAGGCGATGAACCTCGACGGCGGCGGGTCGAGCGCGCTGTGGGTCGATGGCGAGGTCGTGAACTACCCGTCGGACCCGACCGGGGAACGCGCGGTCGGGAACGCCCTGGTCGTGGAGCGGCGGCGACGGTGACCGCCGCCATGACGCCTCACGCCCCGACCGGCTCCACGCGCACGGGAAAGTTCATCGAGCTGGCGATGAAGCAGAGGGCGTGTGCCCGGTCGTGCAGCCGACGGATGAGCTCGGGGTCCACGGGATCGCGGTAGGTGCAATCGGGGTGCAGCGTCACCTCGGTGAAGTGCCCGCCACCGTCGGCCGCGAGGACCATCGTCCCCTCGGCGGCATCGCGATAGCTCTCGAGCACCACGCCGGAGTCGGCGCAGAGGTGCAGGAACCAGAGCATGTGGCACGCCGAGAGCGCCCCGACGAGGAGTTCCTCTGGGCTGTAGCGGGCCGCGTCTCCCCTGAACATCGGGTCGGAGGAACCGGCGATGGGGGCCTTGCCCGGCGCCGAGAGCTGGTGCGCGCGGGAGTATCCGCGATAGGTGGCGGTGCCGGTGCCGAGATTGCCGGTCCAGGCCACGTCAACGGTGTAGCGATGAGCAGGCATGCTTCGGAGACGGGAGACGGGAGACGGGAGTCAGCGTGGGGGGATGAAGTCGATCACGCCGGCGCTGCCCGGGGCGGTGGGGTCGTTGTCGCGGGGGCCCTTGGGCGGGCCGCGTCGGACCTTCGCGCTCGCGTCGGTGAGCTCGATGGCCAGCCAGGCGGTGGCCTGCACGTGGGCGGCGGCGGCCGGTTCGCAATCGACGCCGACGGTGCGTCCGGGGAAGTAGCGCGTCACGAGTCCTTCCGCCACCTGCAACTGCTCGGCCGGGTCCTCGAGGATGCGGGCGGTGCCGAAACAGACCGCGCTGCGGTAGTTCATCGAGTGGTACAGCGCGGTGCGCGAGTACACGAGCCCGTCCACCATCGTCACCGTCACGCAGCACGGCCGGCCGCCGGCGACGTGTGCCATCAGGCGTGAGTGATGCCCACCGTGGAGGTAGATGGTGTACGGACGCTCGGGGGCTACGTAGTACGTCATCGGGATCACGACCGGTCCGGCGTCGTCGGCGATGGCGACGTGTGCGACGAGTCCGTCGCGCAGGATGTTCGCGACTTCGTCAGGCGACGAGCGCTCGGGATGGACCCGGAGCCGGGTGCGCTCGGTGTCGAAGACCGGGCGCGGGCCGGGTGCAGGGATGGCGGTGTTCATGTCGCGGGGGAGACGCTGAGGGGGCGTGGGAGTGCGCCTGGGAACGTGCGCGGGGGTGCGTGAGTCTTCGCAGGGGGTGGCGGTGGCCCCCGGCGTGCATGAGCTTACGGGAAATCTGGAGTCATGCAAATGGCCAGAGTCACACCACTTGATACGGCCAGAAGTAGGCGCGGAGGGCGTCGCGATGCAGCGGGCGGGGGGCGTTCCGCGCCCCGCGGCGGGGTGACGCCGTTGACGCTCGCCCTCGATCCCTCGGCGAGCGAGAGCCTGCAGCGGCAGCTGTATGTCGCGCTGCGCTCCGCCATCCTGGAGGGGCGCCTGGCACCGCGCGTGCGGCTGCCGGGGACCCGCTCGCTGGCCGAGTCGCTGGAGGTGTCGCGGACGACGGTGGCGCTGGTCTTCGATCAGCTGCGAGCGGAGGGGTACGTGCAGGGGCGCGAGCGGTCCGGGACGTTCGTTGCCGACGTCCTTCCCGACGCGCATGTGGGGGTGCAGGGGGGCGAGGTGCGCCGCGTGCGCGCTCCGCGCGTTCGCGATGAGCCGGGTGCCGACCTCTCGCGACGGGGGGCGCTGCTCTCGTCGCTCGTGGTGACGTCGACGCCGTTGGGGCGGCAGTCGGGGGCGCGCGCGTTCCGGCTGGGGACGCCGGCGCTGGACCACTTTCCGTTGCAGCTGTGGGGGCGGCTGCTGGCGCGGCGCTGGCGCGGCATGTCGGCGGCCCGCCTTTCCTACGCCGAGCCGCATGGCGAACCCCAACTGCGTGAAGCGATCGCGGCCTACGTCGGGCAGGCGCGCGCGGTGCGGTGCGAGGCGGGGCAGGTGATCGTGGTGAGCGGGGCGCAGCAGGCGTTCGACCTGGTGGCGCGCGTCCTCCTCGACCCCGGTGACGCCGCGGCGGTGGAGGATCCCGGCTACCGGGGGACGCGCGCCGCCCTGGAAGCGGCGGGGGCCACGCTGGTCCCGATCCCGGTGGATCGCGAGGGGATGGACGTGGGCGCGCTGCGGGGGCTGGTGCGGGCGCCCCGCCTGGTGTGCGTGACGCCGTCGCACCAGTTCCCGTTAGGCGTCACGCTCTCGGCGGCGCGGCGGCTGGCGCTGCTGGACTGGGCGCGCGCCGGCGGGGGGTGGATCGTGGAGGACGACTTCGACAGCGAGTACCGCTTTCGCGGGCGCCCGCTCCCGTCGCTGCAGGGGATGGCTCCGGCGTCGCGCGTGATCTACGTCGGGACCTTCAGCAAGACGCTCTTCCCGGCGTTGCGCCTGGGCTACCTCATCGTCCCGGAGGCGCTGGTGGAACCGTTCGCGCGCGCGCGCGCCACGGTCGATCGCCAGCCGGCGGCGCTGGAGCAGGTGGTGCTCGCCGAGTTCATCGCCGAGGGGCACTTCGCGCGCCACGTACGACGGATGCGCGCGCTGTACGCGGAGCGGCAGGCGACCTTGTTGCAGCTGCTGGGCGGCGCGGCCTCGGCGTGGCTCGAGGCGGAGTCGGTGGATGCGGGGATGCACCTGGTGGGGTGGCTGCGCCGGGGGATGGACGACGCCGGCGTGGCGCAGCGCCTGCTGGAGGCCGGCGTGGTGGCGTCGCCGCTGCGCGCCCTGTCGCTCGTGCCGGGGCCCCGGGGCGCATTGCTACTGGGCTTCGCCGCCTTCGACCGCGCCACGATGGAGCGCGCCCTGGCGACGATGTGCACGGTGCTGGGCCGCGAGCCGTGGCGCGCGGCGCGATAGCCGTGGGGGGTGCGCCCATAGACAACGACGTGGCCCTCCGTCAGGTTCAGGGTGTGTACCGGCCGTTCCCGCGTCGCGCATGACCTCGACGGTTCCCTTCGCCGCCCCGCCTTCCGACTCGGCCGAGGCGCGGCATCGCGCGTTGCACGAGGGGTTGCGCGCCTATCCCGCGTCGCTCTTCCAGTTCGACCCGCGCATGTCCGAGGGGTGGTACTCGGACCGGTACTTCGTGCGGACCGCCAACACCCTCGCGTTCGACGATCGCGACCCGGTGGTGCAGGTCCAGGTCTTCGCCAAGCAGCACGGGATCATCGCCGGGGTGTACGAGGTGATCCGCATGCTCCAGACCCAGCTGGCTCGGCATCCGTACACGGGGCGGGCGTACTCCATCCGCGACTTCAGCATCGAGACGCTGATCGACGGCGACCCGCTCTCGCCGCACGAGTCGGCGCTCCTGATCACCGGTCCGTACATCGCCTTCGCGCACCTGGAGACCGATTTTCTCGGCGTGCTGGCGCGGCGGTCGCTGGTGGCCACGAACGTGCGCCGGGTCATGGACGCGGCCCACGGCAAGCCGGTGATCTTCATGGGGGCGCGGCATGACGACTGGCGGGTCCAGACGCCGGACGGGTACGCCGCGCGCGTCGGGGGGGCGGGGAGCGTGTCGAGCGACGCGGGCGGGGCGTGGTGGGGGGCGTCGGGGGGGGGGACGATGCCGCACGCCATGATCGCGGCCTTCGGGGGAGACGTCGTCGGGGCCACGCTCGCCTTTGCCCGTTGCTGCCTGGCGCACGAGCCCGACGTGAAGGTGGTGTCGCTGGTGGACTATCACAACGACGTGGTGCGCGATGCGCTGGCGGTGGCCCGCGCGATGCACGATGCCTTTGGCGCCGGATCGTTGGTGGCGGTGCGCGTGGATACGAGCGAGCGGCTGGTCGATGTCGCGCTCGCCGCGGATGCGGCGGCGCGCGGGCGCGAGGGGCTCACCGGAGTGAACCCCGAGCTGGTGCGGCGACTGCGCAGTGCGCTCGACCAGGGAGGCTTTCCCGATGTAGGGATCATCGTCTCCGGCGGCTTCACGCCGGCCAAGATCCGCCGCTTCGAGCGGGAGGGGGTCCCGGTGACGGGCTACGGCATCGGCTCCTCCCTATTGGGGCACAATGATGGCGAGCAGGATGGCCTGCTCAACGACTTCGACTTCACGGCCGACGTGGTGATGGTGGACGGGCGACTGGAGAGCAAGGTGGGGCGCGGTTTCGTCCCCAACGCCCGGTTGGTTCCCGTCGACATCGGCGCGCTCGGCAATCCGGACGCACGCGCATGACGACGCCTTCCTTGCGCCGCCCCCGCATCGGGTGGGTGGTGGATGTCCAGCACGATTTCATGCGCCCCGAGGGGCGGTTGTACGTGCGCAACCTCTTCGACGCGAGCGATGCCGGGGCCGTGCAGGCGACCCCCGCGATCGTGCGCACGGTGGAGTGGATGCGCGCGGCGTGCGACGTGGTCGTGTACACGGGCGACTGGCACGCCTATGGCGACCGCGAGATCGACACCGTTGCCCCCGACCCGACGAAGGGGACGTATCACCCGCACTGCATGGGGATGTCGGAGGACCCCGAGGAGGCGCGCGGCGCCAGCCTGATTGCCGAGGTCGACCCGGGCCGGGACGTGCACGTCCTTCCGCGGGATGCCAGCGAGGCGCACGCGCGCGAGGTGGCGCGGCGCGCCCTCGCCGAGCGGCGCGCCGTCTTCGTGCAGAAGCACGAGTTCTCGGTGTTCGAGGGGAACGCCGGGGCCGATGCGTTCGTCGCCGCGCTGCGTGACGCGTTAGGTGGCGCGCCCGAATTCTTCGTCTGCGGCGTGGCCACCGACGTCTGCGTCAAGATGGCGGTGGACGGCCTGCTGGACCGCGAGGCGGTGGTGGCGGTGGTGCAGGACGCCACGTGGTCGCTCGGCCTCCTCGGCCCCGCCGACACCTTCGACCTCTGGGCGAGCCGGGGGGCCACGCTCACCCGATCCGCGGACCTGGCCCCGGCCGATCGTTAGGCGCGGCGGGGGCGGGCGGCTGCCTAGAAGGTGAAGCCGAGGCCGATATCCATCCCTCCGCGCCGGGAGGGGAGGAACGAGATCCGGTTGGGGAGTGGGAGCGGCATCCAGTGCTCGGCCTTGAAGCGCGAGCCCACGAGGACCCCCACCACCCCGCCCACGAGGGCGCCGGCGGCGGCGGTGCCGCCGCGGTTGTATTGCCTGGTGGAGTCCGAGGGGTTGAAGATCCCCGTCGCGCCCCAGAAGAGCAGGGCGCCAGCCGGGATGCCGATGAGTCCCCCCTTCAGCATGGGCGCCTTGTTGAAGCGCTTTTCGCCCTGGCTCTGCTCGATCCTGGTGATCTGGTCGAGGGTGAAGGTCCAGATCCCGCGCCCGGCGGCGGCCTCGATGAAGACGGCGGTGTCTCCCTTCATCTCCAGGTAGTTGGCCAGGAGGGGGGAGACGAGGGTGGAGGCCGAGATCCGCACCCGCGCCCCAGGGACGATCGGGAGCCCGGTCGACGGACGGGAGGTGGAGGGACGGGGCTGCTGCGCCTGGGAAGGGAGGGCCAGCAGCGCCAGCAGCGAGGTGACCGAGACGAGGGCGAGAGGGCGCACGGGTGCTCCGTCGGAGCGCAAGGTGAAGAGCGGAAGGGTGTTGCGGGACTAAGTATACCCAGGACGCGCCCCCGTGCCCCTCCGGACTGCGGACGGGCCCCTGTCGAGAACGGCGCCCAGCGGGGATGGCGAGGGTATGACGACCGTTGCACGCCCAATGCCACGGTTCCGCCGGGAGCGGTTGGAGGGCCCCCCCTCCCCGGGGTAAGTTGGGATGAACGCCACGCTGACCGTAATTGCCGAGGGCACCATGACGCACGCTGCCGATGTGAACGACGTGACCGCGCTGGTCCGCGGTCCCCAGACACCGGGTCGCATTTCCACCCCCGTCGGGACGCTCGAGGGGTCGGCGATCCTGAAGATCGCCGGCGAGATCCGCCAGCGCGTGGCAGCGGGCGAGAAGGTCTGCAACCTCACCGTGGGCGATTTCGACCCGCGGCAGTTCCGGATCCCGGCGGCGCTGGAGCAGGGGATTGCGCAGGCGCTGGCGCGTGGCGAGACCAACTATCCCCCCGGGACGGGGATTCCCGCGCTTCGCGACGCGATCCTGGCCTACTACGAGCGCTCGTTAGGGCTGCGGTACCCGGTGGAGTCGGTCCTGGTGACGTCGGGGTCGCGCCCCGGGGTGTACGGGACCTACTGCACGCTGGTCGACCCGGGGGACCGGGTGGTCTACCCGGCGCCGAGCTGGAACAACAACTACTACTGCCACATGGTGGGGGCGGTGGCCGACCCGGTGATGACGACGCCCGACGAGTCGTTCATGCCGTCGGCGGAGACGCTGGCGCCGCACCTGCGCGGGGCGCGGATGCTGGCGCTCAACTCGCCGCTCAACCCGTGCGGGACGGCCTTCACCGCCGAGTCGTTAGGCGCCATCTGCGACCTCGTGCTGGAGGAGAACGCGCGCCGCGGCAGGGCGGAGCGTCCGCTGTACGTCATGTACGACCAGGTGTACTGGCAGCTGACGTTCGGCGACGTGCAGCACGTGGACCCGGTGTCGCTGCGTCCCGAGATGGCGCGCTACACGGTGCTGGTGGACGGGATCTCCAAGGCGTTCGCCGCCACCGGGGTACGGGTGGGGTGGGTGCTGGGGCCGACCGACGTGGTCGAGGGGATGAACAACTTCCTCAGCCACGTGGGGACGTGGGCGCCGCGCGCCGAGCAGGTGGCGACCGCCGCCCTCCTGCTCAACGAGGATGCCATTGCCGACTACCGGTCGCAGCTCCTGGCCGGCGTGCGCGCGCGGCTCGATGCGCTGTACGACGGGATCGCCGCCTTCAAGGGGGCGGGGCATCCCGTGGACGCGATCGCCCCGCAGGGGGCGATCTACCTGAGCGCGCGCTTCGACCTCTACGGCAAGCGGACGCCACAGGGCGAGGTGCTGCGCACCAGCGAGGACATCCGCGCCTGGCTGTTGCGCGAGTCGGGGCTGGCGGTGGTCCCCTTCCACGCCTTCGGCGCCGAGGGGGAAACCGGGTGGTGCCGCCTCTCGGTGGGGGCGGTGAGCCTGGAGGACATCGCCGGGGCGCTCCCGCGGCTGGGGGCGGGGTTGGCGGCTTTACGTTAGGCGCTCGATCGGGTCCTTCCACCACCCCGGAGATGCTCCAGATGCACGTTCGCGCATTGCACCTGCTGACGGCCGTGGTCGCCGTCGGCGCCGCCCTGTCCGTCCCGCAGGCGGCCCACGCCCAGGGGAAGATCGCCCCGAGGGATCAACAGATCGCCGCCGCCGTCCTCCCCCTCCCGCCGGAGTACCGCGCCTCGGCACGCGTGCTGGGCTACGGCACCGATGGCAAGCTCACCACGCTGCGCGAGGGGAAGGGGATGGTGTGCCTGGCCCGCGACCCCAAGGCGCCGCGCTTCCACGTGGCGTGCTACCACGAGTCGATGGAGCCGTTCATGGCACGCGGGCGCGAGCTCCGCGCGCAGGGGATCACGAGTGCCGCCGAAGTCGACACGATCCGCTTTCGCGATGTGCGGGCGGGGAAGCTCGCGGTACCGACGTTTCCCGCCGCGCTGTACTCGCTGACCGACGGCGACTTCGACCCGAAGACGGGGACGGCACCCGGCGCCCGGCACCTGTACGTGGTGTACATCCCCTACGCCACGGCCGAGAACACCGGGCTGTCGACGAAGCCGAACGGGAACCAGCCGTGGATCATGTTCCCGGGGACGCCCAAGGCGCACATCATGTTCACCCCGTCGATGTGAGGGTCGAGCGGCATGCCTGGGTTCGCGTCGCGAACTACGGGGCAGGGTGGGAGGCCGACCTCGCGGCGGCCCGGCTCGACGCCGAGGGGATCCCGGTACGGGTGAGCGGAAACGACCTGACCGGGATCTTCGGCCCCGGTTTCCAGGGGGCGACGGCGCGCGGGTTCTTCGTGGAGGTGCCGCTGCCGTACGTGGAGCGGGCGCGGTACGTGCTGAGCCAGTCGGTCGCGGAAACGGAAACGGACGAGGGCGATCCCGGCCAAGGCGCATGAGGGCCGCTTCGCGGCCCTCATGGCTACGCACGCCGGGGTGGTGAGGAACGTCTCGCCCCGCCAGGGGTCAGGCGTCGGAGATGGTCGCGTCCGGGGCGTTTTTCTTCACCGACGCGATTCCGTTCTCCATTGCGGCCGTTCCCGAATACATCTCGCTGCGGCCGATCTCCTGCTTGTTGGAGGCGACGAGGACGAAGTACGGTGCGCCATCCTTGGCAGTCCGGCGTTCGTAGCTGGCGTCATTGGCGGCATGGCGTCGCACCGAATCCACCCCCTCGACCGCTCCCTGCCGCGAGGCGTACATCTGGCTGGTGAGGATGACCTGACCGTTGCCGGCCTTGAGGTTGAAGAGATAGCGGCCGTCGCCGGCCTGCTTGAGCTCAAAGGTTCCCGTCATGATGTGCTCTTGGGATCGGGTGGATCGATGGGAGGCAAGAGTGCCGGAGAATCGCGACCGCATCCAGTCTCCTCGGTGACGCGGGATGCAGAAAGAGGGCATTCTCCTGAAATGGGGGCGTGAAACGAGCCTGGTGGGGCGGCGGAGGGGTTGACGGAGGGGGTTGACGGAGGGGGGAGATGCAACAACCTTTCATCCGGTTCTACGGATGAATATGGCGTCCCCCGTCACGCTCGACCATCTCAGCACGCTGGCCGACTCCACCCGGAGCCGGCTCTTGCTCGTGCTGGAGCGCCACGAGATAACGGTCGGGGAACTCTGTGCGGTGCTTCAACTTCCGCAGTCCACCGTGTCGCGTCACCTCAAGGTGCTGGGGGACGAGCGGTGGGTGGAGAGCCGGTCGGAGGGGACGAGCCGCTTCTATAGGATGTCGCCGACGCTGGACGAGTGGGGGGAGCGGTTGTGGGCGGTGGTGCGGGAGAGTGTGCTGGAGACCCCGATGGCGGAGCAGGACCGGCTGCGCGAGGAGGCGGTGCTGGTGGCGCGGCGGTCGCGGTCCCGGGAGTTCTTCGCCTCGGTGGCGGGGGAGTGGGAGTCGGTGCGGGCGGAGCTGTTCGGGTCCAGGCTCGACTTGCACCTGGCGCTCGCGCTCCTCGACCCGGCGGCGGTGGTGGGGGACCTGGGGTGCGGGACCGGGCACCTGGCGGCACTCCTGGCCCCGCACGTGGCGCGGGTGGTGGCGGTGGACGCATCGGAGGAGATGCTGGCGGCGGCGCGGGAGCGGACGCGGACGATGCCTAACGTCGACCTGCGCCTGGGCGAGCTGGAGCAGCTCCCGGTCGCCACGGCGTCGCTCGACCTGGCGACCTTCTCGCTGGCGCTGCACTACGTGGCCAACCCGGCGCGGGCGATCGCCGAGTCGCATCGCGCGCTGCGCGACGGGGGGCGGCTGGCGGTGATCGACATGATGCCGCACGACCGCGACGACCTGCAGCAGCGCATGGGGCATGCCTGGCGCGGCTTTCCCGAGTCGCAGCTGACACAGTGGCTCGCTGCCGCCGGCTTCACTGCTATCCGCATCACCCCGCTCCCGCCGGATGAATCGGCCCGCGGCCCCGCGCTCTTCGCCGCAACCGCCCGCAAGCCCGTCGCATAGGCACTCGTCTTCTCGTCTTCTCGTCTTCTCGTCCTCTGCCCCTATCTGGAGATCCCGTGTCCACCACCATCCAGCAGTCGTTAGGTACGCCGTCGCCCCTCGATCGCCCCGCCTTCAAGGTCAAGGACCTCTCGCTCGCCGAGTGGGGGCGCAAGGAGATCCGCCTGGCCGAGCACGAGATGCCCGGGCTGATGGCCATCCGCGAGGAGCAAAAGGGGAAGTTCCCGCTCAAGGGGGCGCGGATCATGGGGTCGCTGCACATGACGGTGCAGACGGCGGTCCTGATCGAGACGCTCGTGGACCTCGGCGCCGACGTGCGCTGGGTGTCGTGCAACATCTTCTCCACCCAGGACCATGCGGCGGCGGCGGTGGTCGTCGGGCGCAACGGGACGGTCGACAACCCGACCGGCGTCCCGGTCTACGCCTGGAAGGGGGAGACGCTGGAGGAGTACTGGTGGTGCACCGAGCAGGCGCTGATGTGGCCCGACGGCGCCGGCCCCAACATGCTCCTCGATGATGGCGGCGACGCGACGCTCCTCATCCACAAGGGAGTGGAGTACGAGAAGGCGGGTGCGGTGCCGGCGTTCAACGCCGAGCAGGATTCCGAGGAATGGGGAGTGATCCTCGACCTCCTGCGTGCGGAGCTGGTGAGGAACCCCGGGCGCTGGACCAAGGTGGCCGCCGACATCAAGGGCGTAACCGAGGAGACGACGACGGGCGTGCACCGCCTGTACGAGATGATGCAGGCGGGGACGCTCCTCTTCCCGGCCATCAACGTCAACGACTCGGTGACCAAGTCCAAGTTCGACAACCTGTACGGCTGCCGCCACTCGCTCACCGACGGGATCCTCCGCGCCAGCGACGTAATGCTGGCCGGGAAGGTGGCGGTGGTCTGCGGCTACGGCGATGTAGGGAAGGGATGCGCCCAGGCGCTCAAGGGGCAGGGGGCGCGCGTGGTCATCACCGAGATCGACCCCATCTGCGCCTTGCAGGCGGCGATGGAAGGGTACCAGGTGACAACGCTCGACGACGTGGTCGCGACGGCCGACATCTTCATCACCGCCACGGGGAACAAGGGAATCATCACCGTGGAGCACATGCAGCAGATGAAGGACAAGGCGATCGTGGGCAACATCGGCCACTTCGACAACGAGATCGACATGGCCGGGCTCAAGAAGCACGGGATCACGCGCATCAACATCAAGCCGCAGTTCGACGAGTTCGTCTTCCCCGACGGGCACTCGGTCCTGGTGCTCGCCGAGGGGCGCCTCCTCAACCTCGGCTGCGCCACCGGGCACCCGAGCTTCGTGATGTCGGCGTCGTTCTCCAACCAGGTGATCGCGCAGATGGAGCTGTTCGGCAACACCGCCAGGTACGAGAAGAAGGTGTACGTGCTGCCGAAGCACCTGGATGAGAAGGTGGCGCGGTTGCACCTGGACAAGCTGGGGGTGAAGCTGACGACGCTGACGCCGGACCAGGCGGCGTACATCGGGGTGAAGGTGGAGGGGCCGTACAAGGCGGAGCACTACAGGTACTAGAAGCGCTGACGGGAGACGGGGGACGGGAGACGGGGGTGACGACGCCGAGCGGCTAGGCCGCTCGGCGTCGTCGTTTGCGCGCATGGCGAGCTTTCACATCTCCTCCTGCTGCGCGTCTGTCCGGGCTCTACCCACTCCACACGGCGATCAGGCCGCACCAGGCGTCTCGCTGCATGCTGGTGAACGACGGGGGGATGGAGCCGGGGCCGACGTAGATCTCGATGCCGTGGAGCTCCTTGGGGTCGAGTTCGTCGAGGGAGAAGCCGCCGCCTCGCAGCACGCCATCGACCATGATGCGGAGGACGCAGGCGCTGCCGGCGGCCGACTTGGAGACGAGCGATGGGTTGGGGCCGCGGTTGGAGACGACGAGGCGCACGTAGCCGCTGTCGATGACGCGCACGCCGGCCAGGCCACGAAAGAGGTCGGTCACGCGGACGGGGCGGCGCCGGTCGATGTCGGCTTCAGTGAGGAACTTCCCGAACGTTCCGGCGGTGCGACGTCGTTCGAAGTCGGCGAGGCGCCCTTCTGGAGCGCCGGCACTGTTCCGTTCCTCGACACGCAGCTCGGCGAGTTCCTGTGGTGTGCGGGCGAGACTCACGTCGAAGGAGAGGAACTCTTCGCCATCGTTGGCGAGCGGGCGATCGTAGCGCCGATAGCCGCGCCGAGTGACGATGACGGTGTCGGCGAGGCGCATGGGGATCGTGAGGCGCGCACGGCCGGTGCTGTCGGACACGGTCGATCGCGACGTGTCGCGCGTGGCACGAACGCGCGCCCCGGCGATGGCGAGTCGCGTGGCGCTGTCACGCACGAAGACCTCGATGGTGCGTGATGGTGACTGCTGTGCGGCGGCGCTCGGCACGAAACAGGCGCCAGCGACTACCAGCCTGATCGCCCCTCGCATCGCCGCGAACAGCCGCCGTCGCACGCCCGCCCGGATGCGGGGAACTGGCAATTGCGCCCGTCGAGTGTAGATCATCGGCAACCCTCCTCCCGCCAACATGTCCGACTCATCGCGCCTCGATGCCCTGGAGCTAGCGGTAGCCCGCCTGACCCGCGAGTTGGTGTCGCTCAAGCGAGAGGTCGGGTCGCTCTCGGAAGGATCGGCCGTGGAGCCAGGGGGCACGGCGCATCGAGCTCCGGAGCCCCCGACACCCCTGGCCACAGCGTCAATCGACGCGACTTCGGCACAAGTCGCCAGTACCTCGGCGCCCTTCGTCAGCGACGAGCTGCGCCGCATGGCGTCGGGCTTCGCCAGCGACAGCGCCGAGTCGCGCGCAGCGCGTGGGCGCCCGTCGCGGCACTGGGATCGCCCGAACATGGAGGCCTTCATCGGCCGCTACGGGACGCTCGCTCTGGCTGCGTTCACCATCCTCATGGGGGTCGGCGCCTTCATCGGCTGGGCAGTCAGGAACGGAATCATCGGGCCGGCGATGCGGGTGATCCTCGGCGCCCTTCTGGCCGGGGTCGTGGCGGCGGTGGGGTGGCGGCTGCGCCGCGGGGACTCGCCGCGGTTCGGGAGCGTGCTCCTCGCGCTGTCGCTGGCCATCATGCATGTGGTGTGTTGGGGGGCAGGGCCGCTCTTGCACCTGGTCCCCGACGCAGCGGCGTTAGGCGTGGCCTCGGCGGCGTCGGCTGGGTTGGCACTGCTGGCACTGCGCGAGGAGGACCAGTCGCTGTTCAATGTCGGCTTCGGCGGCGCGCTCCTGGCGCCGTTCGTCACGTCGGCGGAGACCGGCGATCCCGTGCTCCTGCTCTTGTATGGGGCGATCGTGCTGGGAGCGGGGATGCGGGCGATGCGCGCGCGAGTGTGGAGCAAGACGCCGTTCGTCCTGGGGCTTGGCGTGATGGCCTACGCGGCGGCGGCGAGCGGAAAGCTGTCGCAGTCGGAGGTGTGGGTGCGCGCTGGGGCGCCGAGCGTGTTCGCCATCGCCGTGGGGTGGCTGGCGCTGCTCTTCGTGCGGGGCGCGTCGCGAGAGCGATTGGCGACGGTGGCGCTCATCACGGCGACGCTTGCCCTGCTGGCGATCCACGAGCGTCCGAGCGTGAGCACGATGCGCTACATGCTGGCGGCGACGATCGTCGTGAGCGGTTTCCTCATGGCGCGCGGCGGGGGCGCCGAGCGGGTGGTACAGCTCGTGGCGGCGTTGCTGCTGCCGGCGGCGACTCTGGTGGCGGCGCTGGCGACGGCGGGGCGTGGCGCCGCATACGCGGACGTGGCGCTGGCGGTGCTGTGGGCGGCGGGGAGCGCCGGAGCCGCCGCGGCCAATCGCGACGGGGCGCGGGAGTGGCACGCCTTCATGGCAGCGGCGATGGGCGGGGTGGCGATCGCCCTTCAGTTCGACAACCGGGAGGTGGCCTTCGCCGTGGCGATCGCGGTGTATGGTGCGGCGATGGCGATCGTGATGCGGCGCCTGGTGCTGCGCGGCGTCGGCGTGGCGGCGCTCGGCTGGCTGGCGATCGGCGCGGCGGTGGCGTTCGACGCGCTGGGCGACCGCGGGCGCTGGATCACCAATCCCTTCCTGACGCCGGCGTCGGGGGCGGCGCTCGCCATTTGCTCGGCGTGGGTTGTGTTCTCGTGGCACGCGGCGCGCACTGATGCAGCTGACGGTGGCGTCGTGACGACGATGCCGCGGACGGTCGTTCGCATCCTGGGCGGGGTGCTGACCTTTTTGTGGATCCACGCCGAGCTGTCGCGCACCGTGTCACTCGACGTGTCGACGTTCCTGTTGGTGGCGTACTACGCGATGAGCGGCGTGGTGGCGATCGGGCTCGGGCGGTGGCGAGGGATTCCGATGTTGCGGCAGCTGGGGTTGGCGCTGGCGGTCTTCGCGGCGGTCAAGGCGATGGCCGAGACGTCGTCGCTGTCGATCGGGTGGCGGGTGGGGGGATACCTGCTGGCGGGGGTGTTTCTGCTGGGGGTGGCGTACTGGTATCGGGGGAAAGGGGGCGAACGGGAAGGCGCCGAGAATGCTGCCTCTCCGACCTGACGGCGTCTCGGCGCCGCCTGGGCCAGGCCTGACACCATTCCGGGTACGCGTCGTCACAGGAAATCCTGCCTCGTCACCATTGACTGGCCGGGCACCTAGGCTGGGAGGAAGTTGCTCCTGGAGACATTCACCCTGCAGGCCTCTGTGACGACGCACTCACCAGCACCAAGCCCGCGCGAGGCGGGAATCGACCGACGCCTCTTCCTTGCCCAAGCCGCGGCGTCGATCGGCATGCTCGCCGGCTGCAAGGGCGATTCGGCTGGTCCGTCCGGCGACGGCGCCGAACACCTGCAGTCGCGCGTCGGCTCGCCAACGTCGGCGCTCGCTCCGGGGCTCCACCAGTTGGGTCTCGGTAGTTCGCGCGATGGACTGCTCTACGTCCCCACCGGCTACGCCCCGACGGTACCGTTGCCGTTGGTCGTCCTGCTGCACGGGGCGAGCGGGGCGGCGTCGATGTGGTTCGGGTCGTACGGCAACCGCGCCGACGCGAACAGGTTCGTCATGCTGGCGCCGGAGTCGCGTGCCTCGTCATGGGACATTCGGTTCGGCGGCTTCGGTCCCGACGTCGAGTTCATCGACCGGGCGCTGGCGTACACCTTCTCGGTATGCGCGTTCGACGCGCGCCACATTGCCGTCGCGGGTTTCTCCGACGGCGCTTCGTACGCCCTCTCGCTCGGACTGGCCAACGGCGACCTGTTCAGCCAGGTGATCGGCTACTCGCCGGGCTTCTTCGCGTCGTCCACGGCGCGCGGCAAGCCGGAGATCTTCATCTCGCACGGCATCCAGGACACCGTGTTGCCGATCAACCAGAGCAGTCGGCTTCTGGTACCGAAGTTCCGTTCGCAGGGCTACTCGGTGGAGTACCAGGAATTCACCGGCGGGCACGAAGTGCCCCAGGCGATATCCGATGCGGCGATGAACTGGCTGCAGTCGAGGTATCACTCGGCGTGACGGGGTCGTCGTCGAGGTCTTGCGGTTAGCAGCGGGTGTGCAATCGATGCGTGGCGAGGGGGAGTCGGGCTGCCGGGCGGCTAGCGCCCGCTGTCGACGGCGGGAGAGACGAGGGCGGTTCTCACCGCGGCAAGTGCGGCCTCGAGCCTTGTGTGTCCGATTCCTCGCACTGGCGCAACGCGAGCTCCGAGCGTGCGCAGGCGCTCCCCAAACGCCGAATGCAGCCTGGTTCCAGCGGCAGGCTGATCGCGCACGCCATCGGCCTCCCACGGCAGGTCGGGCTCGCACAGCAGGTACAGGTCGCCCAGCCGCTCCCGCGCCGCGGCCATGATCCACTCGGGGCATGCCCCGTAGTAATGCTCGGCGTACACCGTGGTGCTCACGAGGTCGGTGTCGAGCACCAGCGGGGGGGCGTCGCGGCTGCGCCCGAACTGGGCGCGCCAGCGCTCGATCGCCGCGTCCTCGACGGCCGCCTGCCCCCGCGCAATGGGCTCAACGTCGGCCCACGTCAGCGCCCGCCCCACCTGCTCGGCATAGCTGCGCGAGTACTCGGGGACCCACAGCGATCCCAACGCCTTGGCGAGCGCCGCGGCCAGGGTGGTCTTCCCGGTGCTCTCACCGCCGGTGACCACGATGCGTGGGACGCGAGCGCGAGTCCCAACCGCCGGCGACTCGGGCTCAGGCGACATGGCGGAGCGCGACCGTCAGGTGCATTTCACGCTCAGGCGACGGCGATGGCACGACGGGCCTCGTACGACCGCTTCCAGTCGCGCAGCCCCAGCACCGCCAGGGCGAGAAAGACGCCGTACTGGAAGGCGGTGAAGTTCAGGTGCTTGAGGAAGACGAACATCCAGACGTACACCACGTCCAGCACGATCCAGAGCGCCCAATTCTCCAGGATCTTGCGCGTCATCATCCATTGGGCGATGAGCGAGAACACGGACAGCGTGGCGTCGAGGTAGGGGAGCGAGGCATCGGTGTGCCGGTGCAGCAACCACCCGAGGGCGGCGGAGCCGGCGAGGCCGATGGCACCCAACGTGACGGCCAGGCGCGGAGTGAGGCGCGACACGTGCAACTCGCTGCGGTTCTCGCCGCCGAACTTCCACTCGTACCACCCATAGATGGACAGGACGAGGTAGATGAGCTGCAACCCCGCGTCGGCGTAGAGCTTCTCGCGCAGGAAGAGGACGGAGTAGAGCCCCACGTTGACGATGGCGGTGGGCCAGCTCCAGATGTTCTCGCGGGTGCTGAGCCAGACGCTCACCAGCCCGAACGCCACCGCGGTCCCCTCGAGGGGGGTGAGCGAGGCTGCGAGGGAGCGCCACAGGTCGCCGATCATCGGGCGAAAGCTACGGCACCGCGCGGCGGTGGGGCTACTGCGGCGCAGGCGGGGTACTACGTTGCGTCGAGGCTCCGTCGTCCCTTTCCGGGGGCGGTGCCACGCCGCATGGTAGGCATCGTCACGATCACTCCACTGGTGCAACCCCCGCAAGCCTTGCCGCTGCCCCGACGTCGCCGAACTCACGTGCTGCGCGCCTTGCTCGTGGCGATGGCGGGAGCGTTCCAGTCGGCGTGCGCGATCCTCAACCCGCCCCCGCTCGTGCCCACACCGGCCGACTCGGCGGTGGCGCGCCAGGTGCTGCAGGAGGTGCTGACCGAGTACTGGCGCGACGCCCTGGGGCGTCGCTACGACGTGGCGCTCGCCAACGGACTCCCGGTGACGATGCTGCCGGATCTCTCGGCGGAGGGGCGCAAGGGCGACCTGCGCCTGGCGCAACGTGTGGCGCGCGGGCTGGATCGGTTGAACGTCGGTGCGCTGTCACAGGGTGACTACCTCACGACCCTGGCGCTCCGATGGGAGACGGAGGCGCGCGCCGAGGCGTCGGCCTTCTACTGGCCCGACTTCTCGTTCCTCTCGCCGGCCACGACGCCGATCCGCGACCTGGTGGAGGTGTATCGCCTGCATCCCCTGGCGACGACGTCGGATGTCGAACGATACCTCTTCTTCGTGGAGGCGTTACCGTTCCTCGCCGAGCGGATCCAGGCGGGGTTGGAGGAACGGAGGAAGCGCGGGTACGTGGCGCCACGCGAGCTGGTGGAGTCGGCCATCTCGTTCTATCGCGGAGTGATGTTGCTCGGGCGCGATGGGCCATGGCGTCCGCCGCCGGAGCGGCTGGCGGCACTCGATTCCGCGGGACGTGCGGCCTTCCTGGCGGAGGTCGAGTCGCTGGCATCGCTGCGGATCGTCCCGGCGCTCGATTCGCTGGTGACCTATCTGGGCGCGTCGTATCTCCCGGCGGCATCGGACCGTCCCGGGCTCTGGCAGTATGCGGGGGGGAAGGAGCTGTACCGCCACCTGCTGCGGCGTGCGTCGTCGCTCGACGTTCCGCCGGAAGAGGCGCATCGGGTCGGGCTGGCCGAGCTCAGGCGCATCGACGCGACGATGACGGCGCTGCGCCGGGAGCATCGATGGAACCCGGACGCGCGCGCCTTCCACGACTCGTTGCGGCTGGCGATGGGGGACGCCCGCTCCGTCGAGGTGGTGGCGGCCGCGCTGGCCGCCCGTCAGGCGCAGCTGGCGCCGGCGCTGGCCGCGCCGTTCGCTTGCCGCCCGGCGCACGACGCCATCGTCCGTCGGGCCACCGCCGCCGAGGCCTTGCTGTGGCCCGACGGGGTGTACCTCCCGGCCAACGTGGAGGACACGATCGGGACGTTGCTGCTGACGGAGCGATGGCGGCGCCCGGCGGTCGCGGGGGTGGTGGCGTCGACGAGCTATCGCCAGCTGGCGCCGGGGCAACATTTCGCAGCGGCGCTGGTGGGCGGGAATGCGGCGATCCCGCCGTTGCGGCGCTTCATGCGGACGCCCGGATTCAGCGACGGCTGGGCGCAGTACGCGGCGTCGCTGGCGGGGGAGCTGGGGATGTACGCCGCCCCCCTGGACGCGTATGGGCGGCTGCTGGACGAGGGGGCGTCGGTGGCGCTGCTGGTGGTGGACACGGGGATCCACTATCTGGGGTGGTCGATTCCGCAGGCGCGGGCGGTGCTGGGGCGCTACGTACTCGCCACTGCGGCGGAGGTGGACACGATGCTGGTGGAGCGGGTGGTGAATCGCCCGGGGCTCGCCGGGGCCGGGGCGCTGGGCGCGCGCGAGGTGGCGGCGATGCGGGCGTGGATGCAGCGCGAGCAGGGGCGCGACTTCTCGCTCAGCGCCTGGCACGCGGAGATGCTGTCGTTAGGTGCCCTGCCGCTCCCGATCGTGGGGAGCCACCTGGAGTGGTGGCTGTACGACACGGCCCGGCGGAAGGCGGAGGCGCGCGCCGCGGCGGAGCAGGCGGCGAGGGAGCAGGCGGCGCGCGAGAAGCGCGATCAGGTGAAGGACGACACCACGCGGGCGCCCGCCTCCTGAAGCGCGTGCATGGCCGCGTGGTAGTCGGCGTGTACGCTGAGGATGAGGAGGTCGCCGGGGCGTGACTCGGCCATCGCCAGCTGCACGGCGGCCAGCTCGCCGTCGGCGAAGCGCAGCGCCTCGCGCGGGCAGTCGAGCGAGAGGAGCGCCTCGGCGAGCCGCCCGGTGACGTCTCCCGATTCGCGGCCTCGCAGGAAGCGCGGCATCTCCTTCAGGATCACGACGTCCGGCTCCTCGTTCCAGACGGCGGCGGCCAGCTCCTCGAGCGCCTCGTCGTCCCGGTCGCCGGCCTGTCCGATGACCACGAGGCGCCGCCGGGCGGGAATGTCGTGCAGCGCGTCCGACAGGGCGAGCCACCCGTCGGGGTTGTGAACGAAATCGACGACGATGCGGGCGCCGTTGTACTCGAGGAGGGAGAGGCGGCCGGGGTTGTCGGTGGGGAGGCGCCCGAAGCGCGCGAGGGTGGCGCGGACGGCGTCGGGGGCGACGCCCATCGCGATCGCCGTGGCGGAGGCGGCGAGGGCGTTGGCGACGTTGTAGCGGGCGGCACCGCCGAGGGTGAGGGGCATGGTGGTGGCCTCGCCGAGCGCGGTCTCGCCTGCCGGTGACACGTAGGTGAGGGTGTCGTCACGCAGCACGCAGGCCTCACCGCCAGCTGCAACGTAGGCGGCGACGGTGGGATTCCCGGCGTCGAGCGAGAACCAGGTGATGGGGGCGCCCACCGTCGCGGCGAGGGCCACCAGGGTACGGTCGTCGGCATTGAGGACGACCCGCCCGCCGGAGGTGACGACGCGGGCGACGACCAGCTTGACCTCGCCGAGCGCGCGGAGGTCGTGGATGCCGTACTCACCCAGGTGGTCGGCGGTGACACGGGTGACGACGGCGGCGGCGGCGTGGGTCACGGCGAGGCCCCGGCGCAGGATCCCGCCGCGGGCGGTCTCGAGCACGGCGGCGGTGGCGCGCTGGTCGCGCAACGCGAGGCGTGCGCCGGCGGGACCGGAGTAATCGCCCTCGTCGATGAGCTGGCCGGCGCACCAGACGCCGTCGGTCGACGTGAGGGCGGCGACGTGCCCGCCCTCGGAGAGCATGGCGGCGAGCAGGCGCGTGGTGGTCGTCTTGCCGTTGGAGCCGGTGACGAGGGCGATGGGGATGTCGTGCACCCCCTCCCACTGCACCATCCCGGGAATGGGGAGGGCGCCGAGGGGGACGGTCACGCTCCCGGTGCCGGCGCCTAACGATATCGAGTCGTCGTCGACCGTGAAGTTGACCCCCCGGCGCGCGGCCTCGCGCTCGAGCGCCACGAGGCGGGGACGCGACTCGTGGTGCGCATGCACCCGCAACCGGTCGATGACGTCGCGCTCGTCGGTGACGCAACGCCCCTCCACCAGCCGCTCGGCGGCGAGCCAGGCCTGTTCGTTGACCTCGGTGGCGGTGAGGAGGGCGTCGATGGGGGCGGAGATGAAACACTGGGCGCCCCCCGGGTGCGTGCGCACGATCGTCTCGACGCCGGTCCACCCGAGGCGGGCGGCGAAGTGCCGGGCCGTGGTGCGCCAGGCGAGGAGGAGCGCGGGGCGTTCGTCGTCGCTTGCGAGGAGCTCGAGCACTGCGCCCGGGCGCAGGGAGAACAGGTTGGCGCCAAGGAGGCGCCGCGAATCGACGATGCAGTTGGGCAGGGACGTATCCGGGGTTGGTGCTGGAGGCTCAATATCGCCGATCGGGCCCCTAGTCGTCACTCTCGCGGGCGATGTGGACGCCGCGCTCGTCTCGGACGATGACCACGTCGTCGGTGAAGGCGGGGACGTCTCCGGCGGCGCCATCGCCGGGCGTCGTGGCCGCGAAGTCGGCGACGGCCCACTCGCCCGTGCGCCGCGGCGGGGCCAGGGTCCCGTCCTCGAGCGTGGGACGGAAGTGTACCACCTGCTTCCAGCTGCGGGCGAGGGCATCGGCAAAGAGCAGGACGAGGTCGCCTGGGCGCGCCATGCGGAGGGCGGCGTCCATGGCCTCCTGCTCGTCGGGGATGAGCGTGATGCGCGACTCGGTGATGCCGGCGGCAAGTAGTGCGTCACGGATGAGGCGCGGTACCTCGTCGCCGCCGCGCCCGCGCAGGTCGTCGTCGCGTCGGACGATGTAGTGATCGAAGTCGCCACGGGCCGCCGCCTGGCCGATCTCCACGATGTCCTCGTCGCGCCGGTCGCCGGGGCCGGCGACGACGCAGATGCGGCGTCCCTTCACGTCGAGGCGGGTGACGAGCTGGCAGACGGAGTCGACGGCGGCGGCGTTGTGGCCGTAATCCATGATGACCTTGAACGGATGCTCGTCGAAGACGTTCATCCGCCCGGGGGCCTGGTAGAAGGTCGTGTGGAAGGTGCGCAGCCCGTTGCGAATGTCCTCGAGGCGCACGCCCATGGAGAAGGCCATCGCCGCGGCGAACATCGCGTTCTGCACGTTGAAGGTGGCCTTCCCCTCCATGGTGGCGGGGACGAGATGTGTCCAGAGGAGCGGGATGTGGGCGCCGCGATCGTAGATGGTGATCATCTGCCCGTTGATCCCGGCTTCGAGCGCAATGGCGCGTCCGCCGGCGCGGATGTGCTCGCGCACCAGCTCGTGCTGCGGGTTCATCGTCACGTAGCAGACGTGCCTGGCCTCGGTGTACCCCGCCATGCGCAAGACGCGCGGGTCGTCGGCGTTGAGGACGGCGGTGTCGCGCGCCACCTCGGCAATGATGCGCTTGACCTCGGCCAACTCGTCGAGCGTGTCGACGCCGCGCATTCCCAGGTGGTCGCTCTGGACGTTGAGCACCGCGCCCACGTCGACGTGGCGCACCCCCATGCCGGCGCGCAGGAGACCGCCACGTGCAACCTCGAGCACCGCGACGTCGACCGACGGGTCGCTGAGCACCATGCGGGTCGCCACCGGGCCGGTCATGTCGCCGGGGACGGTGCGCTGCCCGTCCACGTAGACGCCATCGGTGCTGGTGAGTCCGACGTGCCGGCCGGCGAGCTTGTGGATATGGGCCAGCATGCGGGCCGTCGTCGTCTTCCCGTTGGTACCGGTGACGGCGGCGATGGGAATCCAGCTCGGGCTTCCCGGGGGGAAGAGCATGTCGACCGTCTTGCCGGCCACGTCGCGCGGCTTCCCCTCGCTGGGAGCCATGTGCATGCGGTAGCCCGGCGCGGCATTGACCTCGCAGATGGCGCCGCCGCTGTCCTTGTAGGACTGGGAGATGTCGGGGGTGAGGAAGTCGACGCCGCCCACGTCGAGCCCGATCGCCTTGATGGCACGCACCGCCATCTCGACGTTGTCGGGGTGGACGATGTCGGTGACGTCGGTGGCGGTCCCGCCGGTGGAGAGATTGGCCGTCAGGCGCAGCATGACCGACGCGCCAGCCGGGGGAATGGAGTCCTTCGTGTACCCTTTCGCCTCCATCAGCCGCTGCGCCTCGTGGTCGAGCTCGATGCGGGTGAGGACCTTCTCGTGCCCGATCCCGCGACGGGGGTCGGCGTTGACCTCGGCGACCAGGGCCTCGATGGTGCGGACGCCATCGCCGACCACGCGCCCCGGGAGGCGCTTGGACGCGGCGACGAGCTCGCCGTTGATGACGAGCATGCGATGGTCGGCTCCGGTGATGAAGCTTTCCACGATGACCGACTTCGAGTGCTCCCTGGCCTTCTGGAAGGCGATGCGCACGGCCGCCTCGTCCATCAGGTGGATGGAGACGCCGCGCCCGTGGTTGGCGTTGTACGGCTTGACCACGACGGGATAGCCGATGCGGCGGGCCGCCTGCACGCAGCCATCCTCGGTCTGCACGAGGCGCTGCAGCGGGACGGGGAGGCCTAACGAGGAGAGGATCCGGTTGGTCTCCTCCTTGTCCGACGCCAGCTCGACGGCGATGTGCGAGGTCTGCGAGGTGACGGTGGCCTGGATGCGCTTCTGGTACTTCCCGTGGCCCAGCTGGATAAGGGAGAACTGGTTGAGGCGGATCCACGGGATCCCGCGGCGCGCCGCCTCGTGCACGATCGACGCCGTGGAAGGGCCGAGCGCGCGGCGCTGCGCGTAGCGGATGTACTCGTCGCGCGCCGTCTCCCAGTTCCAATCGGCCTCGAATCCCTCGGGGCGAAGGGCGGGCGGGAGGAGCGAGTGCAGGAGCGCCAGCGCGAGGTCGGCGCCCTCGTTCCCCACCTCCGCCTGCTCGTACTCGAAGACGACGTCGTAGACACCGGGGCGTCCGTCGATGGAGCGCGTCTTCCCAAAGGTGACGTCCTCGCCGGCGATGTTCTGCAGCTCGATGGCGACGTGCTCGAGGACGTGGCCGAGCCAGGTCCCTTCGTCTTCCGTCATGCGGCGGATGAAGCCGCCGGACTCGCCGTACGAGCACCCGTGCTCTCCCAGCCCCGGCAGGCGCTCGACGAGGGCATCCACGAAGGCGTGCCCGAGCCGCATGGTGGGCCACGCTTCCAGCTCGCCCAGGTCGACTTCGAGGCGGATGACCGCGAAGTGGGCGTAGATGGAGGGGCCGACGAAGGTGCGGCGATCGAGAATCTGCATCAGAGAATGAGAAGACGAGAAGACGAGAAGACGAGAGTCGGCGTGCGCAACTGCGCCTCGCCCGTGATCGGCACGAACGCGGCGCGCGGCCTATCCCGAGGGCTGCATGGCGCTGGTGTCCGCGAGCCGCGTGTGCAGGTCGTACGAGGCGCCGTGGGTGAGGATGTGGAGCTTGACGCCGACGAGCGAGATGGGCTGGCCACGATCGGTGTGATCGGCGCTGGAGTACTCCACGCGCGAGGGATCGATGACGGTGATCCCACCGGAGCCGCGGATCTCCATGACGTCATCCGGGCCGATGAAGGCGGCGGTGTCCTCGTCGAGGCCGAGTCCCACGGCGAAGGGGTTGAGGGAGAGGGCCATGAGCAGGCGGCCGAGGCGGTCGCGCTGGCGGAAGTGCTGGTCGACGACGACACGGTTGGTGAGGCCGAGCCCCGGGGCGAGCGTGGCCATCCCGACCTTGGGTGTGGGGCCTTCCTCGCCGAAGGCGATCATGTGCTCCGACAGGAACGCGGCCCCGGCCGAGGTGCCGGCGACGTGCTGGCCGTGCGCGTTGCGGATCCGCAGGAGCTTGGCGACGGGGGTCCCGCCTAACGTGGTGGAGAGCTTGAGCTGGTTGCCGCCGGTGAGGAAGACGCCGTCGGCGCGCTCGAGGACCTCGAGGTAGTCCTGGTCGTCGGCGTCGCTCCGACGCTCGACGGCGACCGCCTTGGCGTCGCGCACCCCCATCTTGAGGAAGAGCTTCTCGTACTCGCGTCCGGTGTCGGGGTCGGACGAGGCGGTGGGGAGGATCGCGATGCGACCCTCCCGCCCGCCGCAGAGCGAGACGAAGTGGGTGAGGATATCGGAATCGCCGATACGGCCCCCGATGGGGATGATGTAGCCGCGGGTGGCGTGGTCGGGGACGCGGGAAGGGGACAAGGTCTTGAGACGGGAGACGGGAGACGGGAGACGGGAGACGGGAGACGGGAGACGGGAGACGGGAGTTGGGAGACGGGGGTGGCGTCGACGGCGGGGAGAGTCCGGCGTGTAGGCAAGCTACGGGGGGTGGTTCGGCTTGGCGAGGACGGTGCACCGGGATGAACGGTTCGTCACTCGGGCATCGACAGGAGAACGGGACGGGTGCAGCTTCGTTGCCCTGCGTCAACCGAACTCGCGAGCGAGAATCTGCTTGCGACGGGTAGTCGCACGCGGCGCACACCCCCCCCATGCCCCTCGCGCCACCGAACTCCCGTCTCCCGTCTCCCGTCTCCCGTCCCCCGTCTGCCCTCCCACCCCACCTGAAAATGTCTCCGATCCCCTCCTACCTCGGTCGCTTTGTCTGGCACGACCTCATGACCACCGACGTCGCGGCGGCCAGGGACTTCTATACATCGGTCGCCGAATGGGGGACCGAGGTGTGGGAAGGGGGAGGGATGCCCTACACCATGTGGACGGTGAAGGGGACGGCGATCGGGGGGGTGATGCAGCTTCCCGCCGAGGCCGCGGCGGCCGGAACGCCGCCGCACTGGCTGGGCTACGTCGGCACCCCCGACATCGACGCGACGGCGGCTCAGGTGAAGGCACTCGGCGGGACGGTACGAGTGCCGCCGACACCGATCCCCACCGTCGGCCGGTTCGCCGTCGTGCGCGATCCGTATGGTGCGGTCTTCGCGCTCTTCACGCCGGAGCAGGACGCTCCGGGGCACGAGGGGATGACCGAGGTGGGCGAGTTCTCATGGCGCGAGCTGGCGACGCGCGACTTGAACGGGGCGCTCGACTTCTACGGCGCGCTCTTCGGCTGGACGCTGCACAGCGACATGGACATGGGTGAGATGGGGACGTATCGCATCTTTGCCCGGAATGGCGAGATGATGGGCGGGATGTACACGATCCAGGAGGCGATGCCGATGCCGCCGTCGTGGGCGTACTACATTCTCGTTTCCGACATCGACGCGGCGGCGGCGCGGACGGAGGCGGCGGGGGGGACGATCGTGCAGCCGGTGATGGACATTCCGGGTGGGAAGATCTTCATGGCGAAGGATCCGCAGGGGGGATTCTTCGCGGCGCATGCGGTCGGCATGTAGGGTCCGGTCGTCCTTGCGGCGTGCCTCGGCGGGATGTTGCGTCGGCCCCTGTCCAGCGGTCTGTTGAATGGCAGAGCTTGCCCGCGCCGCAACTTCCTGCGCGGCAATGGGTAAGGAGACCACCGGCGGCGGGCGGGGTGAGCGATGGGATGGGGCGCCGACTCACGCGCGACGGACACCAGCACTCCACGCATGACCGACTACAAGGCGGCGGGCGAAACGCACCGCCGCACCCCGCCGATGAACCGGCGGGTGGCAGATCGACAGACTCCGCGTGACCTGTCCGCGATCGGGCATGGAGGGAAGTACCGTGTCTGCGTGATCGTCGGGACGCGTCCGGAGGCGATCAAGATGGCGCCGGTGATTCTCGAGCTGGCGCAGCATCGCCACGTGATCGACACCATGGTGGTGACGACGGCGCAGCACCGCGAGATGCTGTCGCAGGCGCTGGACGCCTTCGGGATCAAGCCGCACGTGGACCTGGGGCTGATGTCGACCAAGCAGGCGCTGGCCGACTTCACGGCGCGGGCCATGCTGGCGCTGTCGTCGTGCTTCGCCGAGACGCGCCCGGACCTGGTCCTGGTGCAGGGAGACACGACGACAGTGTTGTGCGCCGCGCTGGCTGCGCACTACCTGGGGATCCCCGTGGGGCACATCGAGGCGGGGCTGCGCTCGGGGAACCTGCGCAATCCGTTCCCCGAGGAGCTCAACCGGCGCCTGGCGTCGGTGGTGGCCGACCTGCACTTCGCCCCCACCGAGACGGCGCGGCAGAACCTGCTCCGCGAGGGCGTCCCCGACGAGCGGATCGTGGTCACCGGGAACACGATCGTCGACGCGCTGCGGCGGATGCCGCGCAAGGCGCTGTTCGACGAGCCGCGCCTGAACGCCCTCCCGTGGGGGAAGCGGCGCTTCGTCCTGTGCACGGTGCACCGCCGCGAGAACCTGGGCGAGCCGCTGGCGAACATCTGCCGGGCGGTGGGTGAGCTGGCGTCGATGCACACGGATACGCACTTCGTCTTCCCGGTGCACCTCAACCCGCACGTGCGCGACGTGGTGTTCGACGAACTTGGGGGGATGCCTCGCGTGGAGCTGCTGGACCCGTTAGGCTATGCGGACCTGCTCGAGCTGCTGCGTCGCTCCGAGTTCGCGATGACCGATTCCGGGGGGATCCAGGAGGAATGTCCGTCGCTGGGGAAGCCGGTCCTGATCCTGCGCAAGAACACCGAGCGCCCGGAAGTGGTGGCGGCGGGGTTCGGGCGCGTGGTGGGGACGGAGACGCTCGCCATCGTCGACGCGGCGACGCTCCTCCTGGACGACGTGCGCGAGATCGAGAAGATGACGGCGGGCGAGAACCCGTTCGGCGACGGGATGGCGGCGCAGCGCATCGTGCAGACGCTGATGCGGCGGGCGCCCCGGCACGCGGGAGGACTCCCGGTGCCGGAGGGGCCTGCGCTCCTCCCGACGCGGCGGGCCGTCGAGCCATGACCCCGGGACGCGGCCGCGATCGCGGGCGGCTGCGCTCACTTGCCCTCGCGCCCCTGCTGGCTGGGGTGGCCCGGCTGGCGGCAGCGTTGCTCGTGGTGGCGCCGAGTGTGGGGCGCGCGCAGGGAGCGCCCGCCCCGGACCTCAACCGCCGGGTGGAGCTGTTCGCCGATCGGCACCAGGTGTCGGGCGGGTTCGGCGACTGGGAGGGGGTGGGGACACGCCTCTCCCTCCCCGTGGGTGCGCGCGACACCTGGCTCGCCGAGGCACTGCACCGCCGCGCCTTCGGCGACGCCGGGACGTACCTCAGCCTCGCCAACCAGCACGTCTGGACGGATCGCTGGTATACCTACATCGCGATTGCGGGTGGCTCGGGCGGCTACGTCCTTCCGGACCTGCGCGCGGACGCGTCGCTCTCGTACAAGTGGGGGGCGCGGCAGGCGCTGGTCTCGACCGTCGGGGCGACGCTCGTCGACGGCAAGCTGGGCTATCGCGATGCGGGAGGGTTCGCGGCGCTCACCGCCTACCTCTCGCCCGTGGCGGTGGCCGAGGCCGGGGTGCGCCTGACGCGCAGCACCCCGGGCGACGTGGACGCGGCGCGCGGCAACGGGGCGTTGACGTTAGGCAGGCAGGGGACGTCGGTCGTGGTACTGCGCGGCTCGTCGGGGCGGGAGGGGTACCAGCTCCTCGGCCCCGGCGCGGCGGTGCGGCGATTCACCAGCCACGAAGGCGCGGTCTCGTGGCGCCAGTGGCTCGGGCCATTCGGCGGCGCCTTCCTGCAGGGGGAGCACTATCGCAATCCGTACTACCGGCGCACGGGGGTGACCATTGGCGTCTTCGCGCACTGGTAGCCTGACGCCACGGGCCCTCGCGGCGCTCCCCGCCTCCGAGCGGAGGGCGCGCCTGTTGGGCGAGCTGCGCGTGCGCGGCTCGCGAGGGGGGGTGATCGGCCAGCACCGGGCCATGGTGAGCGGGCGGCTGACGCCGTCGCGCATCCTCAGCATGGTGGTGGTCCCGCTCCTCCTGTCGGCGCTGGTGCTGCTGGCGCTCCGCCCGCTGGGCGAGGGGTGGCGCTGGCTGCTGGAGCGCATCGTGGCCTGGACGGGACTCCCCGGCGAGGTGGCGATGGCGACCGTGTCGCTGGGTGAGGTGTTCTCGTTCGCGCTTCCGCATCTCACCACGACGGCGCCGCACCCGGCGAGCTGGCACTACTGGGTGGTGGGCGGGCTCTGTGCCCTGGTCCTGGCGGTGACGCTGGTGCTGCCGCAGCGTTTCACGCCGCTTCGCTACTACCTGCGCTTCTCGCTGTTGGTGCAGCTGAGCAGCATCGTGGCATTCGCGTGGCGCCCCGACGCGTTTCCGTACGCCCTCCCGGGGTACACGCTGGGATTCCTGCAGGCGGGGTGCGCGATCCTCTTCCTCATCCCGCTCGTCCTCGGCCTCACCTACTTCCCGTTCGACATCGCACTCTGGCGCAAGGTGCTCCTGGTGACGATGACGGTGGGGCACATCGCGGTCCTCCTCCCGCTGCAAGTGGCGGTGCACGCATACCTGGTGCACCACCTGTCGCTGCTCGTCCTCCCGGCGATGTTCTTCCTGTGGGGGATGTTCGTCGAGGTCTTCGTCTTCGTCGCGTTCTACGGGTGGGGGATGAGCTGGCCCGACATCATGCGCCACCCGCCGGCGCTGCGGGGTGAGCGCGGGCGCGCGCGGGGGGCGACGGCGCGATGATCATCCAGGTACTCGCCGTCCTGCTGTGGGGCGTGGTGGCGGTGCTCGCGGTGTACACGGCGCGGCACTACACCTTCACGTTCAACCGCCTGTTCGGACGGCAGCGGCAGCCGTACGTGGACATCACGGTGGCGGATTGGCCGGCGGTGACGGTCTTCATCCCGTGCCACAACGAGGAGCAGGTGATCCGTGGATCGCTGGATGCGCTCCTCGCCGCCGACTATCCGCACGACCGCCTGACGATCATCCCGATCGACGACCGCTCGACCGACTCGACGGGGCAGATCCTTCGCGAGTACGCGGAGCGCCACCCCGACCTGGTGCGCCCGGTGTGGCGCACCGGCGGCATGCCGGGGAAGGCGGCGGCGCTCGCCGAGGCGAGCGCACGAGTGGGGAGCGAGGTGCACCTCGTCTTCGACGCGGACTACATCCCCGGACCGAAGCTGCTCAAGCAGCTGGTGGCACCGTTCTTCGACCCCGAAGTGGGGGCGGTGATGGGGCGGGTGGTGCCGCAGAACGTCTCGAGCTCGCTCCTCACGCGCCTGCTCGACCTGGAGCGCGCGGGGGGCTATCAGGTGGACCAGCAGGCGCGGATGAACATGGGGCTGGTGCCGCAGTACGGCGGGACCGTGGGCGGGGTGAGGCGCGAGGCGTTGTCGAGCGTCGGCGGGTGGCGCACCGATACGCTCGCCGAGGACACCGACATGACCTTCCGCCTGCTGTTGGCCGGGTGGGAGGTGGTGTACCAGAACCGGTCGGAGTGTTATGAGGAGGTCCCCGAGAACTGGCCGACGCGCATCCGGCAGATTCGCCGCTGGACGCATGGGCACAACCAGGCGCTGAAGCGTTACGTGGCGCGCGTGCTGGCCCGAAAGGGGAACGTGACGTGGACGCAGGCGCTGGACGGGACGCTCCTGCTGGGGGTGTTCGCGGTGGGGCCGATCCTCCTGCTGGGCTGGGTGCTGGCGTTCACGCTCTACTACCTGGGCTACCAGCCGTCGTCCGGGATCCTGATGCTGCTGATCGTCTCGGCGTTCAGCACGCTGGGGAACTTCGCCGCGTTCTTCGAGGTGGCGGCGGCGACGCGGCTGGACGGATCGCGCCATCGGGTGCGGCTCCTCCCGTTCCTCTTCTTCGGCTTCCTGGTCTCGCTGCTCGCGGTGTCGCAGGAGACGATCCTGCAGTTCGTGGGACGCGGGCTGGGGCGGCGGGCGAAGCGGTGGGACAAGACCGAGCGGTACCGCCAGGTGCAACCCGGGAACGGGAGTGTCGACGCGGGGAAGGCTGGTGGCGGGAATGGCGGGAATGGCGGGAACGGCGGGAACGGCGGGAACGGCGGGAACGGCGGGAACGGCCACGGAGGTGGCCGCGCCGGTGACGGATCGATCGAGGGAGGGAGGGGATGAACGTGCTTCCGTTCCTGCTCCTGGTGGCCGCGACGGCGGGGTGGGTCCTCCTCCCGCTCGTTCCGGCGATCCGCGAGCTGGTGCGCCCGACCGACGCCGAGCCGCTCGATGCGGTCGGGCACGACGCCGGGGATCTCACGATCTTCGCGGACGGGTTCCGGGACTATCTCGCGCGACAGTTGCCCCCGTCGGCATGGCTTCCCCCGTCGGTGCTGCGTCCGCCGGGCGAGGGCGAGGAGGGACGGGCGCCCGAGGGGGTGGGCGCCGCAGGCGCCGGGGGCGTGCCGGGCGGGGCGGGGGCGCTGGTCGGGAGCCTGGGGGACGGCACGCCATTCGTGCAGCTGACGGGCGATGCGACGGCGCTGCGCGACGTCGAGGCGGCGGATGGGACGATTCCGCGGGTGGTGATTGCCAGCGGGGCGCTGGCGACGCCCGGGGGGGAGACGTTCCTCCTCGAGCTCCTGGCGCGCGACACGTTCCGTGGCGGGGCGGGGGCGGTGTACCGCGCCGTGCTGGGCGAGCGCGATGTATCGTTAGGCGACCGGTCGGAGGTGCTGCGCTGGGCGCACGCCGCGGGCGACCTGCGCGTGGGGCGTGGGAGCGCACTCCATGGGCGGGCGTCGGCGGTGGGGCGGCTGTTGATGGGGCCCGGTGTCACCTTCCGCCGCGTGCGCGCGTCGCGCGTGGTGGCGTGGGACGGGGGGGGCGATGATGTCCTCTCCGACCCGCCCACGATTCCCGCGATCGTGACGGGGACGGTGAAGCTCCCGCCAGGAGCCAGGCGCGAACGCGGCTACACGCGGATTGCCGGCGATCTCGCCATCCCCCCGGGCGGGGCGCTGGTCGGTTCGCTGGTGGTGATGGGAGACCTGACGGTGGGCGACGGGGGGCGCATCGGCGGGAGCGTGAAGGTGCACGGCGACTGCACGCTGGGGGACGACGTGCTGGTGGACGGCGCGATCGTGTCGCGCGGCAGCATCGTCGTGGGGGCGCAGTGCCACGTGCGCGGGTCGCTGGTGGCCGAGCGGGAGGTGACGGTCGGGGGGGGAAGCTGGATCGGCGGACCGAGGACGCCGGCGTCCGTGTCGGCGGAGAACGTCGTGCTGATGGCGCTCGCGCAGGTGTTCGGCGCGGTGACCGCGCGTAGCGGAGGGGGGGTGGCGTGACGCGTCCGCTCGTACGCGGCATTTCTTGCCGTCGCATTTCAATTCTCTAAGCCGCCACCCTGTAGGAGGCGGGCATCGCCTCGCCCGAGTGCGCGCGATGCCGGGCGACGCGCAGGCGATCCGGCGGCGCGAGACGCCCTGATGACGCCCACTCGCTAAGTTCCAGTCGTTCAAGCGCTTGCCTGTCGACGCCCTGGTGTCCGCCGTGGGGCGCGGCGTGCCGGCGTCCGTGGGGGGAGCTGCCCCGAGCGGACGGCTGCAAGGCACACGGCTTGCGTATGCCCAAATGTGACGCAACGCACGATGGTCACGTGATCGCCGATGTGGCGGACGCGCGACTGGGGCGAGGTGGCTCGCCCGACGTGGCGGGGCGTCGAGCGAGAGGGAGTTCTCATGACGACGACGACACGCACCCGCCGAGGTGCACTGGCAACGCTGGCGACGCTGGCGATGCTGCTGACGCTTCCGAGCGCCGGCAACGCGCAGCGCATCGTGTATCCGGACGGGCCGTGGGTGAGCGACGTTCGCGGCTCGGCGGGGACGGCGCAGATCACCGGGACGAACCCGCGGAGCGGGAACGGATCGCTCGAACTGTCGGTGAGCGGCGACCTGGCCGACTGGGGGTGGTTCAACCTGTTCTCGGGCGACCCGGCGACGACGCAGGGGTGGGGACAGCTGTCGGCGCTCACGATGGTCGGTTTCGACTGGTACCGCACGGCGATGGCGCCCACCGGCGACGCGCCGTGGGAGGCGCAGTCGCCGGCGCTGCGGCTGTACGTGCGCAGCGGGACGATCGGCGCGCCGGTGTACAGCGAGCTGGTATGGGAGCGCTGGTACACGCTGGCGAGCCCGGCGCCGACCAACCAGTGGATCACCGAGAACGCGACCGACCAGATGTTCTGGCGGTACGTGTCGGGGGCCGGCTACACCATCGATGACTGCAGCAGCCCGCCGGCCATCACCCCGGGGATCCCGCTCAAGACGGCCGCGCCGGCGACGTGGGCCAACGGCACCAACTGCTACGCGTTAGGCGACGCGGTGGTGTACGGGATCGGGGTCGGGGTGGGGAGCAACTGGCCGCACGCGTACCAGGCCTTTGCCGACAACGTGAAGCTGGGCTTCGACCACGACCCGGCGTTGACGGTCTACGACAACTTCGAGCTCGGGGCGACGGTGACGCCGGAGCCGGCGACGCTGGTCCTGCTGGGGAGCGGGCTGGCGGGGGTGGGGGGGGCGCTGGCGCGCCGCCGCCGCCGGGTGCCGCGCGACGAGCACGCTGCCTAACGCCACTGGGGAGTGGCTGATGACACGACGGGGTCCGGGCGCTGCCCGGGCCCCGTCGTGCGTTGGCGCGGGTGGTGGATGCCGCGCGCGCGGATTGCAGCCGACGGCATGCCCAAAAGCGACGCGGCACCAGGATCCCCGGAGATCCTGGTGCCGCATGCGTCCCATCGGGCGGCCGGTTGCTCCGCCTGCGTAAACGTAAGACAGTCGTCGCGTTTGCGCGAGTCCATCCTGCGACATTGGACGGCCGCCGTCAAGCACCGACACGCGCGGCGTCGAACGTTCATTGGACGACGAGCATCCCCGGCAGGAAACGGCGACGCGACCGCCGGATCCCCGCCGCCATCCCGTCTCCATCCCGCCGCCCCGCATGGCGCACCCGCCGGCCACCCGCCGCGCGTTGCAGGTGACGGTTTTTACCGGGGGAGATAGCGATCGGACAGGGTGTCGGCGATCGCCCAGGGCTCGGAGCCGGTGCGGTTGGTGAGGACGACGATGGTCAGCCCGCTGTCGGGGAAGCGCGAGACGGCGTTGGTGAAGCCGCGCGTCTCGCCGTGGTGGCGGAGGCGGAGGTGTCCCTTGTACCGCTCGACGAACCAGCCGAAACCATACTCCGTGGGCGCACCGCCGGTGAGGACGAACGGCGCCGTCGTCTCGCGCCACAGCGCCTCACCCACCAATGGCGCGCGGTCGAGCGACGCGTACCATCGCGCCAGGTCGTCGATGGACGAATAGATCCCGCCGTCGCCCAGCACCGCCGAGGTGTTGCTCTGGTCGGTCCGGGTGACGGTGTCGCCCCCCACCGTATATCCCCACGCGCGCCGGGGCACGACGGTGCGTCCCTCCTCGTGCGCGTAGGTGTCGCGCATCTCCAGCGGGACGAAGATGCGCTCGCGCAGGACGTCGGCGAACGGCCGGCCGGTGATGCGCTCCACCACGAGGGCCAGGAGCGCATAGCCGGTGTTGGAATAGCGCCAGGCACTTCCCGGGGCGAAGTAGAGGCGCTCCGCGCGCGTGCTCACCAGCGTCAGCGCATCGGCATCGCGCACCTGCCGCACCTGCGAATCGGGGACGAAGTCCTCGTAGTCCCACAGCCCCGAGGTGTGCGTGAGGAGGTGGCGGATGGTGACCTGCGAGGTGTAGGCGGGGAGCTCCGGGAGGAACGCCCGCGCCGGCGTGTCGAAGGCGAGCTTGCCGTCGCGCACCAGCAGGGCGATGGCGGTGGCGGTGAACTGCTTGCTGAGCGAGGCGAGGCGGTAGTTGGTGGCGGGCGTCGCCGCCACGCCGCCCTCCACATCGGCCAATCCGAAGGACTCCCGCACCACCACCGAGTCGTGACGCATCACGAGGACGCTGGCCCCCGGACGTCCGGGTTGGGCGAACCGGGCAAAGAGCGGAGCAATCACGGCTCGTGACGGGACGTGGGTGGAGGCGGGGCGGTCGCACGCGACGCACGCGAAAGCGGCGGCGACGAGCGCGGCGCGGTGGACCCGGCGACGCATCACGGCGGATGCGTGAGGGCGCGTGAGGGCGCGTGACGAACGGCGCCGACTACATCTTCGGACGCACGCCGTCGAGCTCCTCGATGGTCTTGTTCGACGCCGGGCGCTCGCGGCGGAGGCGCGCCGACACCTGCTCGGCGGTCGACATGGCGCGGAGGATGTTCTCCCCGGCCACCTTCCGCAGGTCGCCCTCGGTCCAGCCGCGCTTGGAAAGCTCGACGAGGAGGGCGGGATAGGTGGAGACGTCCTGCAACCCGTCCGGGAGATTGTTGCCGGTGCCGTCGAAGTCGCTCCCGAGGCCGACGTGGTCGACGCCGGCCACCTTGCGTACGTGTTCGATGTGGTCGGCGACGTCGGCGATGGTGGCGTGCGGGGCGGGGTTGGCGGCGTCCCACTTGGCGAGCTCGCTCCGTGCGGCGGCGGTGTCGCTCCCGAACCGCGAGCGCAGGCGGCCAAGCTCGGCGTCGCGCGCGGCCGCGTGGGCGACGACCTTGTTCGAGATGAAGCCCGGGACGAAGGTGACCATCACCACGCCGCCGTTCTTCGGGAGGCGGCGGAGGATGGAGTCGGGGACGTTGCGCGGGACGTCGGTGAGGGCGCGGGCGCTCGAGTGCGAGAAGATGACCGGCGCCTCGGAGACGTTGAGGGCATCGCTCATCGTGGCCGGCGAGACGTGGGAGAGGTCGACGAGCATCCCGAGGCGGTTCATCTCGCGCACGACCTCCTCGCCGAACCGGGTGAGTCCGCCGTGCCGGGCGCTGTCCATGGCGGCGTCGGCCCAGTCGAGGGTGACGTTGTGGGTGAGGGTCATGTAGCGCGCCCCGAGGTCGTAATAGGCGCGCAGGGCACCTAACGAGTTCTCGATCGCATGCCCCCCTTCCATCCCCAGGAGCGACCCGACCTTCCCGGCGGCCTTGGCCCGGCGCACGTCGGCGGCGGTGTAGGCGGGGGCAAAGGCCTCGGGGTACTTCGCGATGATGCGTCGGGCGAT
Source organism: Gemmatimonadetes bacterium SCN 70-22 (assembly GCA_001724275.1). Lineage (NCBI taxonomy): Bacteria > Pseudomonadati > Gemmatimonadota > Gemmatimonadetes bacterium SCN 70-22. Next base: position 261,298 of record MEDZ01000002.1, on the reverse strand, counting down.
GTCGATCTGCTCCAGCTGCAGCCGCGCGTAGCCGGAGTCCTTCGCCTCACCCGGGATGTACACCGACCAGAACTGCCCGCCGACCATCCCCTTCCGGAGGCGGGCGATGTCGGTGTTCCCCGAGGTCGGCTTCCGAAGGTCGTAGGCGTCGACGTCCCGGGGGGCCTGGGGGACCTCCTCGCGCACGTACCACGGGAGGTCGTTGTGCCCGTCGACGAGCGGGGTGGTGCGCAGGACCCGCCGAACCTTGGCGAGGTGGGCCGCGTCGCCCTGCTGCGCAGCGGCGCTCGAGGACAAGGTGCCGACCGCGGCGGCCGCGGCGAGGAGGACGGTGCGACGGATCATGGCCTGGGTCATGGGGCGACGAGTTCGACTTTCACCGCCGGGGCGACGGTGGAGTAGTTGAGGGCCTTGATGGCGGCGGAGACGTAGTAGGTCCCCGGGGGGAGCACGGCGCTGGAGCCGGGTGGAGTGAAGTTGTCGGTGCCGGTCCAGACGAACCGCTGCGTCACGCTCCCGCCGGCAGGGATCACGAGCTTCGAGGTGATGGGAAGGCAACTGGCCTGCCCGTTAGGCGGGACGACGGCGCTCCCGCTGGCGCTGCGGATGGTGACGAGGATCTGGCAGTCGGTCGCGAACTGGAGCGTGGCGTCGTAGTCGAGGACGCTCTGCGCCGTGACGCCGATGGTGTCGGCCTTGCCTTGGCGGAAGGTGGCGGAGCTGAAGGCCAGCGAGAGGGTGATCGGTTCCTCCTCCACCTTGGGAATCGTCGGGTCCTGCGAGCACCCCCACAGCAGGGGGGCAAGGGCGAAGCGGAACCAGCGCCGGGTCATGTCACCAAACTAGGGAGGAAAGGGGAGATGCGACACCAGCGCGCCGTGGCCCTGGTCGGCGCGACGCCTGGGGGCACCGGGGTCAGCGCATCGCGTTGAGGTTGTAGCGCATGATGCGACCATGGGTTCCGTGACGGTCCCGCTCCAGCGCGTAGACCTCGCCCGAGGGGCCCGTGGCACGGGCCACGACCGCGGCGAGCTCGGCGTGGTCTTCCTCCGTGAGGTGCAAGTGGAGCGCCGCGAGGGTGTGCGGGAGGTGTCCGGCATCGCGCGCGCCGACGATGGCGGCCGCCACCCCCGGCTGGTCGAGGACCCACCGGATGGCCACGGTCCCGATGCGCACGTCGTGCCGCCCCGCGATGCGCTGCAGCACGCGGAGCAGCTCCTGGAAGAGCGCCCATCCGCCGAATTCGTCGATGATGGGCTTGTACTTCACGAGGGAGCGATTCTCCAGCGGCGTCGTCGGTTCGGGGACGCCGAGCCAGCGCTCGGAGAAGAAGCCGCCGGCCAGCGATCCGTAGGCCAGGATCCCGACTCCCCGATCCATGCACAGCGACGCCATCGTCCCGGCGGCCCGGCGGTCGAGGAGCGAGTACTGCAGTTGGTGCGCGATGATCGGGATCCCGGCGTCGAGGAGGGTGGCGAGGCGCGCCGTGTCGAAGTTGGTGACCCCGAGCTGGCGGATGCGTCCCTCCTGCCGCAGTGCGTCGAGGTAGTGTGCCGTGTCCTTGAGGCCGTGGATGTCGTAGTCCCACCAGTGGAACTGCACCAGGTCGAGGGCGCGGAGTCCCAGGCGCTCGCGCGAACGGTCGATGATGCGCCGGATGTCGTGCGCGGTGAGCGATCCGAGGGCGTCCAGGTCGGGGACGAACTTGGTGTGCACGCGCACGTGCCCGGCGGGGTGCGCGTGCGCGGGGCGCCAGCGGCGCAGGAACTCGCCGATGAGCTCCTCCACGCCGCTGTAGATGTCGGCGCAGTCGAAGGTCGTGATCCCCGCCTCGGCAAAGGCGGTCATGTCGGCGATGGCGCGCTCGTGCTCGACGCGCCCGTGTCCCCCCGCCAGCTGCCAACCTCCCTTGATGAGGCGCGAGATGCGGTAGCCGGGCGCCAGGTCGACGTGGGTGGCGGATGGCTGGTCGCTCACGGCTGGCCCTCCCCGATCGGCATCGGGACGACGGTGACGTCGCCGTGGCGGAAGGTGCGGCGGCCGGTGCGCGTGATGCGGAAACGTGCGCCGCAGTTGGGGTCGACGCAGGCGACGTCGGTGTCGGTTGTCATCCAGTCCGCCGGATGCGTCTCGCGCTGCTTGGCGGGGAGGAGGGGGAGGATCCCCGCCAGCGAATAGAGCGGAAATGTCTGTCCATCAGGGAAGCGCAGGTTCTCGCCCGAGAGCTCGAACCAGTCGCCGGCCTTGTGGTTGCAGACCATGGGGCGATCGGTGGCGATGACCTCGATGCGCAGGTCGTAGAGCGTGAACGAGTCGCTGGGCGTGGACATCGATGGCTCCGTGCGTGCTCCGAGAGTCGTCCGCGGATGCCTTCCCGCGACGGGGGCGCGTTGTATGATAACCGCCGTGCGCGCTCCCCTCGAATTCCACGGCAAGCTCCTGGGCGCCCTCGCGCCCTTCGTCCTCTTCCTTGCCGGCGTGGGGTGGCTCTCGCTCGCTGGCGCCCCCGACGAGAAGGGGTTCTGGCCGGTGCTGCTCGCGGCGCTCGCGCTCGGACTCGCCCTCGCCCGCGACCGCACGCGATACAGCGAGGCGGTCATCGCGGCGATGGGGGAGCCGGTGGTCATGCTGATGATCATGGCCTGGCTCCTGGCGGGGGTGTTGGGCGTGGTGCTCAACGAGTCGGGGTTTGTGCAGACCTTGGTATGGGGGGCGCGCGCGCTTCACCTCACCGGAGCGCTCTTCGTCGCCTCCGCCTTCCTCACGTGCGCCATCATCTCCACGTCGACGGGGACGAGCTTCGGCACGATCATGCTCGCCGGGCCGCTCCTCTATCCGGCGGGGGGCGAACTGGGGGCGCCGCCTGCCGTCCTGATGGGGGCCATCCTGGCGGGGGCGACGTTCGGCGATTCCATCTCCCCGGTCTCCGACACCACCATCGCCAGCGCCGGGTCGCAGCGCACCGACATTCCCGGGACGGTGCGGGCCAGGCTCAAGTACGTCGTCCCGGCCGGCGCGCTCGCCCTGGTGGCGAGCATGACGCTGGCGGTCCTCGGCGCGGGCATCCCGGCTGGTGGCGAGTCGTTAGGAATTGGCGGCGCCTCGCCGGCGGGATCGCCGGCCGCCCTCCCCATGCTCCTCGTTCCCGTGGTGGTGATCGTGCTCCTCGCGCGGGGGCGCCACCTCTTCGAGGGGCTCCTCTCGGGGATCGCCCTTGCCCTTGTCCTGGGCGTCGCCCTGGGGCTCATCGCCCCCGCCAAGTTGCTCTACATCGACAAGGCCGCCTTCGGCGCGAAGGGGCTCATCATCGATGGAATCTCACGGGGCGTCGGCGTGTCGATCTTCACGATCCTCCTGGTGGGGCTGGTGGGGGCGCTGCAGGCGTCGAGCGCGGTGGAGGGAGCGTTGGCGTGGGCGCGCGGGACCACGGCCTCGCCGCGCCGCGCCGAGGTCTGGATCGTGGCTGCCGCCTCGGTCGCCGTGCTGTTGACCACGCACTCGGTCGTCGCGCTCCTCACGGTCGCCCCCTTCGCTCGCGAGCTGGGAGGGGGAGCAGGGCTGAGCGCCTACCGGCGCGCCAACCTGCTCGACATGACGGTCTGTACCTATCCGTTCATCCTCCCCTACTTCCTGCCGACGATATTGGCGTCGAGCGCGAGCGCCTCGGGCGAGGCGTTCGGGATGCCGCGCGTGGCGCCGCTGTCGGCCGGGGTGATGAACACGTATGCGTGGGCGCTGGTGCTGGCGATCGTCATCGCCATCGCCACCGGGTACGGGCGCGGCGAGGGGACAGCTGGCGAGGAGTCGCATCGAGATGCGGGCGACGGTGCTGCCTCGCACGTGCCGCCCGAGGCCCCGCCAGCGCGCGCCGAACGCCTGGGGCCGGACGCCTAACGCCCTACGCGCATCGGGTGGTCATCGCCGGGCGTCGTCCCATGCCCGCAGTGCCGCCGTGAACCCCGGGTCGAGGGCCGCGCCGGCGCCACGCGCTCGCGCCGCGGCAAAGATGGCGTGCGTGGCGTCGTCCCACTCCGGCTCGCGCTTCCACCCCTCCAGGAGCAGCTCGACGATGCGGCGATCGGTGTTGACGGCCTCCGCATCGCGCCCCATCGCTTGCAGCAGGTCGCGATCCGTGGACAGCAGTCCGGCCCAGAGCCGGATGCGATGGGCGTCGCCAACGAGGTTGGCGGCGGTGCGCGAATCGACCAGCAGCGCCATCGCCGCCGCCGGCCCGAGCAGCTCCATGGTGGCCTGCTGCACCTCCTGGCGCGCGCCGACCAGGTCGCCATCGCTCTTGCGCTTCATGGCGCGCGCGATGGCGGCGGCGATGCGCTCGATGAGGCGCAGGATGTGGTCACGCTGGACGAGCGCCATCGTGGGACCTCGCGGAGGGGAGCTGGGATGTCGGCAACCTAGCGTGCGACGACGACAACCTGCCAGCGCCAACGGCGGACGAGTTCCCTACGGCATCATGGTGGATGCGTCCAGCGCCCCCGTGGCGTAGGCCACGACCGTCTGCTGCAGGATGAGGTTGTAGCGCGCGTTGACGAGTGCGGTCGCGGCCTGGACTTGTGTCGCACGGGCCTGCGCCAGCTCCACGAGGGTGGCGGCGCCGGCCTGGTAGCGTTCGCGCGAAGCGGTGAGCGCCATCTCGGCCGAGCGCTGCTGCGCCTCGGCGGCTACCAGCTGCTCGCGGGCCGAGGTGAGGTCGAGCCAGGCCTGTCGTACTTCGAGCCCGACCTCCAGGCGCTGCTTCTCGAGGGCCAGGCGCGCATTCTCGAGCTGGATGGTGGCCTGCTGCGTGGCGCTGCGGGTGCTGAACTTGTCGAAGATGGGGAGGGAGAAGCCGAGGGAGACCGAACCGCCACGACGCTGGTCGAGCTGGTCGACGAACCCGAAGTCGGAGACGCTGGAGTACGAGGTGTTGTAGCCCAACGAAAGGGAGAGGGTGGGCCAGCGGGTGGCGGAAGCGGCGTTGACGGCGGCGTTGGCTGCCTGGAGGCGAGATACCTGTGCCGTGAGGTCGGCGCGGTGCGCCAGGGCACGGGCGATGAGCGAGTCGAGGGGCGGTGTGGTGGCGGTGTCGGTGAGTGGCGGGGCGGTGAAGTCGTAGTTCCCGGCCGGGTCGAGCTGCAGGGTGCGGATGATCTCGAGGCGCGCGAGTTCGAGGGCGCGCCTGGCCTGGACGACATCGAGGTTGGCGGAGGCAACGGCAGCCTGCTGCGCATACAGGTCGGCGATGGAGCGGGTCCCGGCGTCGACGAAGGCCTGCACCTGGGCCTCGAGCCCGCGCTGGGCCGCCAGCGCCTGCTCGCGAACCGTCAGCTGCTCGCGCTGGGCAACCATCGCCACGTAATTCGCGGCGACGGTGTACAGCGCCGTCTGCCGCGTGCGGGCCGCGTCCTGCTCGCTGGCGGTGGCGTTGGACTCGGCCTGGCGAATGGACGCGAGGCTCCGCTTCCCGTCGAAGAGGGTGACACCAGACGAGACGCCGGCATTCAGCGTCTGGATCGTCCGGTTGACGATCTGCCCGTCGGACTGGTTGAAGTTCCGGCCGTAGCTCTCGGCCCCCGACGTGTTGAAGCGGAAGTCGGGGAGGAGGTTGCGACGTGCCTGCGACGCGGCGATGGCATTGCTCTCGACGGTGGCCTGTGCCTGGCGGACGGTCACGTTGCGCTGCAGGGCGAGCCGGAGTGCTTCGGCGTAGGAGATGACCTGCGGTGGTTGCGCCGGAGGTTGCGCCGGTGGCGGCGCAAGCCGCTGCGGTGCCTGCTGCGCCGCTTGCTGCGCCGCGACCGGCAGGGTCACGGGCAGCACGGTCGCGAGCACGAGGGACAGGACCATGGTGGCATGGGCAGCGCGGATCACGCGTGGGCTATTCATAGCGCAGGGCCTGGATGGGATTCAGCGAGGCGGCCTTTCGCGCGGGATAGAAGCCGAAGAAGATGCCGACGGCCGCCGAGAAGAGGACGGCGACGAGGACCGCTTCGGGGGAGGTGCGCATGCTCCATCCCGTCATCCTCCCCACGAGGGTGGCGCTGAGGAAGCCGAGGAGGATCCCGATGACGCCGCCGGCGAGGCTGATCATCACGCTCTCGACCAGGAACTGGAAACGCACGTCGTTGCCGCGTGCCCCCACCGCCATGCGGATCCCGATCTCGCGCGTGCGCTCGGTGACCGAGACGAGCATGATGTTCATGATGCCGATTCCCCCGACGAGGAGGGAGATCGACGCGATGGCGGCGAGGAGCCACGACATGACCTCGGTCGTGCTCGTCGCGGCATCGGCGAGCTCGTTCTGGTTGCGCACGGTGAAGTCGTCATCGGCGTCGCCGAGCTTGTGCGACTCCCGCATGAGGACCCGCAGCTCCTCCTGCGCCGCGGTCACCTGCGCGGGCGAGGCCGCGCTGGCGATGATCTGCCCGATGAACGAATGGCCGGCGAGGCGGTTCTGCGCCGTGGTGTAGGGGACGATGACCACGTCGTCCTGGTCGCTCCCGCCTGCCGTCTGTCCCTTGCGGGCGAGGACGCCGACGACGGTCAACGGGACGTTGCGCACCTGTACCAGCTGCCCGACAGGATCGCTTCCCGGGAAGAGTGCATCGGCGACGGTCGCGCCGAGGACGACGACCTTGCGCGCGGCGCGGACATCGGCATCGGTGAAGAAGGTACCGCTGGTGGTGGACCAGTCGCGGATGGTGGTGTAGTTCGCGTCGACGCCGTTGATCTGCGAGCGCCAGTTCCCCGTTCCGCCGATGACCTGCCCGCGGGTGAAGATGACGGGTGACACACCGGTGACGAGCGTCGCCTCGCGTTGCAGCTTCTCGGCGTCGGCAACGGTGAGGCGATTGAACGTCTGCGCCCCCTGGCTGACGCCACCGCGTGCGCTGGCGCCGGGCGTGATGACCAGCATGTTGGTTCCGAGCGAGCGAATCTGCTGCTGGATGCGGGTGGTCGCGCCCTGGCCGATGGCGACCATCACGATGACGGCCGCCACGCCGATGACGATGCCCAGCATGGTGAGGCTGGTGCGCATCTTGTTCTTGCGGATGCTCTCGATGGCGACGCGCGCCAGCGTGGTGGTCTTCATGGCGTCACCCGTGGTGAAGAGTGGGCGGGCGCGGGCGCCGGGGCGGGGCTCTCGTCGCGGCCCTCGTCGAACTCCGTCGCGAGGGCGCGCAGGTCGACCGATGCGATGCGGCGCGACACCACCGGTTCGTCGCGGATGATCCGCCCATCGCGCATCTCGATCACCCGCTTGGCGTAGTCGGCGATGTCGTGCTCGTGCGTCACGAGGAGGATGGTGATGCCCGCGTCGTTGAGCGCCTGGAAGATCGCCATGATCTCGACCGAGGTGCGGCTGTCGAGGTTCCCCGTCGGCTCGTCGGCGAGGAGGAGGCGCGGCCTGGTGACCAGGGCGCGCGCGATGGCCACCCGTTGCTGCTGCCCGCCGGAGAGCTCGCTCGGGTGGTGCTCGGCACGGTCCTCGAGCCCGACCTGCCTGAGGGCGGCGAGGGCGAGCGCACGCGGGTCTGGCCAGCGTCCCTTGCGGTCATACAGGAGCGGGAGCTCGACGTTGTCGAGCGCCGTCGTGCGGGCGAGAAGGTTGAATCCCTGGAAGACGAAGCCGAGCTTCTCGTTGCGCAGGTCGGCGAGTTCGTTCGCGCTGAGGCCGTCCACGCGGACGCCATCCAGGAGGTAACTCCCGCTGGTGGGCGTGTCGAGGCAGCCGAGAATGTTCATGAAGGTGGACTTCCCCGATCCCGAGGCGCCCATCACGGCGATCATCTCCCCCGCCTCGACCGTGAGGTCGACGTTGCGCAGGGCGAGCACGCGGTTGGCACCGCTCTCGTAAACCTTCGAGAGCTGTTGCACCTCGATGAGCTTGAGTGGCGTCATGCGCGCATCTCCCCGGTCAGAACCCCGGAGGGCGCGGGCCACCAGTCGGCCCGCGCTGTTGCGTGGACTGGAAGGGGCTAGTCCCGGAGGCAGCGGGAGGAGCCGCGTCGCCGCTCGCGGCGCCGATGACGACCTGCATGCCGGCCTCCAACCCCGTCCCCGAGACGACCGTCTTCTGGCCGTCGGTGAGTCCAGGCTGGACGGGAAGGGGGTGCAGGCGCTTGTCGGCGTCGAGGACCCAGAGCCGGGTCGTCGCGCGTGACGCTGGAGCGCCGCCCGCCGCTGCGCCGGCCTCGCCGCTTCGGGATGCGCCGCGCGCCGCCGGGGTTGCAGCTGCCGGCGTGGCCGCCTTTCCGCCGCCGCTGGCGCGTGGTGCGACCGTGGTGTCGACGCCCGAGGCCGCCAGCATCGCGTTGGTGGGGCGGAAGCGCAGCGCGGCATTGGGGACGATGAGGGCGTCGTCGACCGAACCGGTGATGAACGACACCGTGGCCGTCATCCCCGGAAGGAGCTTGCCGCTCTCGTTCCGCACCGAGACGACGACCGTGTAGTTGACGACGTTCTCCTGTGTGGTGCTCTGGAGGCGCACCTGCCGCACGGTCCCCGGGAAAGTCTCGTTGGGGTACGGCTGCACGGTGAAGCGCGCCGCCTGCCCCTCGTGGATGGCGCCGATGTCGCTCTCGTCGACGCGCGCCAGGATCTCCATCTGCGACAGGTCGTTGGCGATGAGGAAGAGCTGGGGGGCCTGCAACGAGGCGGCGACGGTCTGTCCCACGTCGACGTTGCGCTCGACGACCACGCCGTCGATGGGGGCGTAGATCTCCGTATAGGCGAGGTTGCGGCGTGCGCGCTCGAGGCTCACGCGAGCCGACTTCACCGACGCCTCCGCCACCGCCAGCTTGTACTGCGAGGTCTGGTACTCGACCTCGGTCAGCACCTTGCGCTCGTACAGCGACTTGTTGCGGTCATTCTCGCGCTGCGCCTGGTCGCGCTCGGCAACGTTGCGCTCGAGGACGGCCTGCGCATCGAGCACCGACTGCTGCAGCAGCGTCGGGTCGATGCGGGCGAGGAGCTGTCCCTTCTTCACGCGGTCGTTGAAGTCGACGTAGATCTCCGAGACCTGACCGGAGACCTGCGTGCCGACCTGGACGGTGGTGACGGCGTCGAGCGACCCGGTGGCGGAGACGGTGGACTGGAGCGGGCCGCGCTCCACGGACGCAAAGCGGTACGTCACGGCGCCCGCGGCGCTCTCGCGGCGATACCACCAGATGGCTGCGGCGGCAGCCACGGCAAGTCCGACTACGATCGTGAGAGACTTCCTGGTCATGATGTCATGCCTCGTAACCGCCGGGTGCTCCAGCGCTGCCCACGCGGACGTGCGCACGGGGCAGGGAGGTTCGGTTCGCCCCGGACATGTCGCCCCGTACATGATTGGACGTCACAGGGAGGGCGATGTTCATGACCATGCCGGACACCCGGCGGCGTGTCATGGGGGCAATCCCCGTATTCCCGCACGACTTTGGCGCCGTCGCCGGGCCGTGTGGGAGAATGCCCTAGCTGTTCGATGCGGGACGTAGGGGAATACCGGTCCCCTCAGCTCCCGCGCGGCTTGGCGCGGCGGGTGGGCTCGGCGTTGGCCGGGTCATCGGGCCATGGGTGCCGGGGATAGCGACCCTTCATCTCCTTCTGGACGTCGCGGTACGACCCCTGCCAGAAGCCGGCCAGGTCACGCGTGACCTGCAGGGGGCGATGGGCGGGCGAGAGGAGGTGGAGCGTGACGGGGATGCGCCCGGCGAGGATGCGCGGAGTGTCCCGGCATCCAAACATCTCCTGCAGGCGGACGGCGAGGACCGGCGACGCGGGATCGCCATAGTCGATTGGGAGCCGGCTCCCGGTGGGGACCTCGACATGACTGGGGGCAAGCGAGTCGAGGGCCGAGCGCTGCTGCCAGGAGAGGCGCCCGAGGAGGAGCGCGGCGAGGTCGAGCGACTCGAGGTCGCTGGCGCGGCGCATGCCATGGAGGTGCGGGGTGAGCCATTCGTCCAGGGTCGCCACCAGCGCGTCGTCGCCCACGTCGGGCCAGCTGGCGTCGTGCGCGTGGAGGAAGGACAACCGCTCGCGGAGCCGCCGTGCCCCTTCGCGCCACGGCAACAACTGCAACGCCGAGTGCAGCACGGCGTCGCGCAATGCCCTCGTGACGAGTTCGGGTGACGGGTCTCGCAAGGGGCTCTCGCGCAGCGTGATCGCCCCGAGGCGCTCCACGCGCACGGCCCGCACGCTGTCGAGGGCATCGTCCCACGAGACGAGGTCCTCGGATTCGATATCGTCGGCGAAGTCCCGGCGGACCTCGTCGAGCGTGATCGGGGCGGCCAGGTAGATCGCGCTCTCCGGGCGCTTGCCGTCGGACTCGGCGACGACGATGTACTCCGATTGCGCGAGCGTGGGGGAGTCGCGCAGCACGGCGCCGGTCCCGTTGCGCAGGAGGTAACGCGCCCCGGCCCCCGGGCGCCGTTGGCCTACGCGATCGGGAAAGGCGAGGGCGAGGAGGCGCCCCGTGTCGTCCACCGGCTCGTCGTTGCACGGGACGCCGGCCGGACGCTCGCGGGGGAGGGCGCGCTCATTGCTCCGTCCGCTCTCATGGCGCGACTCGGAGTTGGGATGGGGGGGAATCCCGAGCTCGCGCCGCCAGGCGTTGGACTCGTCCAGCGCGCGCTTGACCGCATCGCGGAGCACGCGCATCCCCTGCACGTCTGCCGGAAGGTGTTGGCGCCGACGGAGCGCCTGCAGCAGGTCGACGCGCACGCGCAGGTCGGCGTCGTGCATGGAGCCTTCGGACCGCAGGATGTCGCGCTCGCCGACCAGCGCAGCGAGGTCGGCGGCGAGCGCCGCTCCACCTTCCTCGCGGGCGCGCAGCAGCATGTGGGCGATGCGCGGATGGGCCGCCATCCGCACCATGCGCGTGCCGTGCGCGGTGATCCGCCCGTCGGCATCGACGGCGCCGAGCCAGGCGAGGAGACTTCGCGCGCGGGCGAGCGATGCGGCCGGGGGTGGGTCGAGCCATTCGAGCTCCTCGACCGCAGCAATGCCGGCAGCTGCAAGCTCGAGGGCGAGGGGGGCCAGGTCGGCTTCGGCGATCTCGGGAGGTGAGAAGGGGACGAGCCCCGAGTGCTCTTCCATGGCCCACAGGCGGTACACCACCCCCGGGGCCAGCCGACCGGCGCGTCCCGCCCGCTGCTCGGCCGAGGCGCGCGAGACGCGGACCGTCTCGAGCCGCGTCATCCCGACCGCAGGGGCGAAGCGCGCGACGCGTGTCAGTCCGCTGTCGACCACGCATCGCACCCCCTCGATGGTGAGCGACGTTTCGGCGATGGAGGTCGCGAGCACCACCTTCCGCCGCCCCGGCGTGGATGGGGCGATGGCCCGGTCCTGCTCGTCGAACGGGAGGTTGCCGTACAGCGGCAAAACGTCCACGCCCGCGCCCACGGGCTCGGCGTCGAGGAGGTCGGCCACGCGGTGGATCTCTCCCTGGCCGGGGAGGAAGGCGAGGATGTCGCCCTCGGCGTCGCGCAGCGCCTGACGGACGGCCGAGGCCATGGCCGCCTCCAGGCGCTGGCCGGTGCGACGCGGGAGCCAGCGAGCCTCGACCGGGAACATGCGCCCTGCGCTGGTGACGATCGGCGCGCCGCCTAACAGGCGCGACACCGGATCGCCGTCCAGCGTGGCCGACATGACGAGGATGCGCAGGTCGGGGCGGACGAGGCGTTGCGTGTGCCGCGTGAGGGCGAGACCGAGGTCGGCCTGCAACGATCGCTCGTGGAACTCGTCGAAGATCACCAGCCCCACGCCCTCGAGCGTCGGGTCGGAGTTGATCATCCGCGCCAGCACGCCCTCGGTGACGACCTCGATCCGGGTCGAGGAGGCGACCTTCGTCTCGCGCCGGACGCGGTAGCCGACGGTCTGGGGGAGCCGTTCGCCCAGCAGCTGCGCCATGCGATGCGCCGCCGCGCGGGCCGCCAGCCGCCGCGGCTCCAGCATGATGACCTTCGCCCCACCCAGCCACGCGGCATCGCGGAGCGCGAGCGGGACGATCGTCGTCTTCCCCGCCCCGGGCGGCGCCTGGAGCACCGCGCACGCATTCGTCTCCAGCGCGTGCTGCAGCGCCGGGAGCGCCTCGAGGATGGGGAGTGGTGGGAGCGTCATGCGGGGTACAAGTTCACGCGGGGAAAGCTACGAGCGGAGCATCGGTCGTGCTGCGCGAGCGCGGTCGTCGCGCGCACGTCGTGCGACCGCCCCAGCCAGTTGCTCGATCCCCGACTCCCGTCTCCCTACTCCCGTCTCCCGTCTCCAGAGTGCCCGAACTCCCCGATGTCGTCGTCTATTGCGAAGCGCTCGACCGCCACGTGGTCGGCCGCCCGCTCACGCGCGTGCGATTGGGGAGTCCGTTCGTCCTGCGATCGGTGACTCCGCCACTGGAGTCGATCGCCGGTCGGACGGTGATCGCGGTGCGGCGGCTCGGAAAGCGGATCGTCCTCGACTTCGGCGACGAGCGCTTTCTCGTCTTTCACCTGATGATCGCCGGGCGCCTTCGATGGCGCCCGGTCGGCGGAAAGGTACCGGCCAGGATGGGCATGGCGTTCCTCGACTTCCCCGACGGCAGCCTGATCCTGACCGAGGCGGGGACCAAGCGACGCGCGTCGATCACCCTGGTGCAAGGCGAGGCCGCCCTGGCGGCGCTCGATCGCGGGGGCATGGAGGTGATCGGCTGCTCGCGCGAGGCGTTCGCCGAGCGCCTGCAGCGCGAGAATCACACCCTCAAGCGCGCACTCACCGACCCGCGTCTCTTCAGCGGGATCGGCAACGCCTTTTCCGATGAGATCCTTCACCGCGCGCGACTGTCACCCATGCAGCTCACGTCGCGCCTGGACGAGGCCGAGGTGAGCCGGTTGCACCTGGCCACGATGGCGGTCCTGTCGGAGTGGACCGAGCGCACTCGGCGCGAGGTGGGCGATGGCTTTCCGGAGAAGGTGACCGCCTTCCGCGAGGGGATGGCGGTGCACGGGCGCTTCGGCCAGCCGTGCCCCACGTGCGGGGCTCCCGTCCAGCGCATTCGCTACGCCGACAACGAGACCAACTACTGCGCACGCTGCCAGAACGACGGGCGCATCCTCGCCGACCGCGCCCTCTCGCGCCTCCTCAAGGAGGACTTTCCCCGGACCCTCCCGGACGAGGAGTGAGGCCCGGGGGCGGGAGCGCTCGCCGCCGCCGCGCGAGCCCGGGGCGCCCGGCAGATTGTGCGTGTGGATGCGACCGCCGCGCCCCGGTAGGTTTGACACGCGCCGCGGCCGCACCCCAGCGTGTATCCGCCTCCCGTTCTCCGCCTCCCGTTTCGAGACATGTCCCTCGTCCTCTGGCTCCTCGGCGCGATCATCGTCGGCTACGTGGCCTACACCACCTACCTGGCGATGGTGCTGAAGTGGGAGGACGAGGAGACGGTGGGGCTGGGGTACTATGGGCGATCGCTGGCCGAGCGCAACGCCTTCAAGGACAGGCTCCGTGCGCATGCGCGCCGGTTGCGCCCGATTCTCGCCCTCAACTCGCGACTCGCCAAGCTCGACTTCGCCCGAGCGCGCATCCAGTACCGGGGCATTTCGGCACCAACTGGCAGTTGCAGCGAGGAATCGTTCGCCCGGGCGGCGGCCTACGCCCCGCGCCCCGACGACGTGTTCGTGGTGACGCAGATGAAGTGCGGGACCACGTGGATGCAGCACGTCGTGTACGAGGTGCTGCGCCGGGGGGAGGGCGACCTGGTCGCCACCGGGAGCGCGATGTACGCCATCTCCCCGTGGATCGAGGGGCGCCGGAGCGTTCCCGTCGATCAGGCCCCGATGGTGGGGACGGAGCGCCCGTCGCGCATCATCAAGACGCACCTCCCGGCCTCGCTGTGCCCGTTCAGCGCGGAGGCCCGGTACATCTATGTGGCGCGCCACCCGGTGTCGTGTTTCGCCAGCTGCATCGACTTCGTCGATACCAACGTGGGCGGCATGGCCCCGGACATCCCGGCCTTCGAGCGATGGTACACGTCGCCCGACCTGATGTGGTGGGGGACCTGGACCGACCACGTGAAGGGGTGGTGGGAGCGCTCGCAGCAGTCGCCCAACGTCCTGTTCGTGTACTTCGAGGACATGAAGAAGGACCTGGCGCGCATCGTGCGGCAGGTGGCGGCGTTCCTCGGCATGGCGCCGCTGTCGGAGGCGGAGGTGGCGGCAGTCGTGCGCAAGTGCAGCTTCGCCTACATGCAGGAGCACCAGGATGCCTTCGAGATGCACCCGCCGCATATCCTGCAGACCAACGCCGAGCTGTTCGTGAGCGGGTCGGCCGACCGCTACAAGCACGTTCCCGTCGATGTCCGGGAGCGCATCGCGCAGTGGGTGGTGATGGAGATGGCCGGGAGCAGCTTCCCGCTGGGGCAGGCGTATCCGGACGTGCTGGAGCCGATTTCGGGGGAGTAGGGAGCCGGGCAGTGCCGGCCCGTCGGTCGCCCCCCACCCGGTACGCCCGCCCCCAACGACGATGACGCCGGCGTCGTATTGCGTCATGGGCGACTATTGTATCGTCTCCCTCCCGCTTCCGGAGCCCGCCATGCGCATCGCTCGTTCGCTCGCCCTCGCCGTCCTCGTGTCGCTCCCGCCCGCACTGTCGGCGCAGGCGCCGGAGAAGCTCGACTACCAGATGCTCGGCCGCATCCGGGAGGAGGGGATGCAGCGTTCGCAGGTCATGGAGCTGGTCTCGTGGCTCTCCGACGTGAAGGGGCCACGCCTCACGGGGAGCCCCGGCTTCAGGGAGGCGGGCGACTGGACGGTGGAGACGCTGAAGAAGTGGGGGCTGTCGAACGTGCACTACGAGCGCTGGCCGTTCGGGCGCGGGTGGTCGTTGGAGCGCTTCAGCGCCCACATGATCGCCCCGCAGATCCAGCCACTCATCGGCTATCCCAAGGCGTGGACGCCGGGGACGAACGGCGTGATCACCGGCGACGTGGTGCAGGTCCTCATCACAACGCCGGCCGACTTCGAGAAGTACCGCGGGACGCTCAAGGGGAAGATCGTCCTCCCGCAGGCAGAGCGCGACGTGCGGATGCTCGAGGGGCGGATCGTCCTCAAGATGAACGAGCAGGACATCGCCGAGGCCGAGTCGACGCCCATTCCTGCAGCTGTCGGTGGGCGCGCGGCGCGGCCGGCGGTCACGCCCGCGCAGCTGAACCAGTTCTTCGTGAACGAGGGGGTGGCGGCGGTGCTCGACCGCGGCTCCGACTCGGACGTCTCGACCGGGGGGAGCGACCTGTCGTGGACGACGCAGCGGGTCGATGGCGGGACGATCTTCGTGGGGAGCGGGGGCGGGCGCGAGCCCAACGCCGCCCCGGTCCCGGTGCAGGTCACGCTGGCCGTGGAGCACTACAACCGGATGGTCCGCATCCTGAAGAAGGGAGTCCCGGTGAAGGTCGAGCTCGACGTGCGGGTGAAGTTCCACGACGAGGGGGCGACGCCGAACGGCTTCAACATCATCGCCGAGTTGCCGGGGACCGATCCCCGGCTGAAGGACGAAATCGTCCTCTTGGGGGCGCATTTCGACTCGTGGCATTCGGGGACCGGTGCCACCGACAATGCCGCCGGGGCGTCGGCGATGATGGAGGCGCTGCGCATCCTCAAGGCACTGGGCGTGCAGCCGCGCCGCACCATCCGCCTCGGGCTGTGGGGAGCCGAGGAGCAGGGGCTGCTCGGCTCGCGCCACTACGTGAAGGAGCACATCGCCGACGGCGCGACCGTGAAGCCGGAGCAGGCCAGGCACTCGGCGTACTTCAACATCGACAACGGGACGGGGCGCATTCGCGGGGTGTGGCTGCAGCAGAACTTTGGGGTCCAGCCGGTCTTCCAGCAGTGGATTGCGCCGCTCAAGGACCTGGGGGTCACCACGCTCGGGCCCCGTTCGGTGACCAGTACCGACCACGTCCCGTTCGACGCCGCCGGGATTCCGGGGTTCCAGTTCATGCAGGAGCGCCTGGAGTACAACTCGCGCACCCACCACTCCAACATGGACGTGGTGGACCACGTGCAGCGCGACGACATGGTGCAGATGGCGACCGTGGTGGCGTGGTTCGCCTACAATGCGGCGATGCGTGACGAGCCGCTTCCGCGCAAGGCGAGCCCGCCGATGCGAGTGGCGCAGTAGGAAAGGTTCCCCGGCGCGTGTGCCGCGCGCCGGGGTTAGCCGGCGATGGCGGCCGCGGCGTCGATGGACGTGGGCATGCCGAGCAGGCGCGCCGCCATGCGCTCGCCCACCGTCACGCCGTCCGATGCCGCGTCGGCGAACGCCACCCCCCGCAGCCCGAAGCCGGTGGCGTCGAGGTGCGGAAAGCACGCCAGCGCCCGCTCGATGCGCGCCACGCGCTCGCCGTGCCCGAGTACGTACTGCGGGATGGCGCGCGCCACCCGCTCGATCCGGACATGGACCGGGGGATCGGTGATGCCGTAGAGGCGGGTGACCTCCTCGCGCGCCAGCTGCAACACGGCGTCGTCCGACAGCGCGCCGATGTCGGGATCGACCGCGCCGCCGAGTATTGCGCGCACCAAAACGTGCCCCTCCGGGCTGCGTCCGGGATAGAGATGGCTCTCCCAGAGGTTGCCGAGCATGCGGAATCCCTCGTCGCGGGCGATGAGGACGCCGAAGCCGGCTGGGATGCGCTCGGTGGCCCCGGGGGCGAAACCCAGCGCCACCACGGCGATCGGGGGGCAGGGAATCGCCTCGAGCTCGGCGGCGGCCGCGTGGTCCAGCGGGCGGACGAGCGCGGCCATCGCCCACGGTTCACCGGCGAGGATGACCCCGTCCGCCCGGATCGGTATGCCATCGCCTTCCACCACGACTTCCCATGACGGGGACGCCGATGCGGGCTGGGTCGGCATTGATGACGCCGTGGCGCGGCGGATGGCCTCGACCCGCGCGTTGCGCCTGACGGTGAAGGCCCCTCCCTGTGCCAGGGCGAGCGGGAGGCTCTGCATCCCGTGGCGGAAGGAGGTCAGCGTCCCCGACGAGGTGCGTCCCCTCCTCGCCATCATCCCACGGATGATGGAGCCGTGCTCGCGCTCCAGCGCTGCCATGCGGGGAAAGGCGGCAGCCAACGACAGCCGCCGAGCGTCGCCGGCGAAGATCCCGAGCGCCATGGGGCGCACCATGCGGTCGGCTACCTCGCTCCCGAGCCGGCGGGCGGCGAAGTCGAACACCCCTTCGTCGCCCCCGTCGCGGCGCGCCCGGACGAACGGCTCCACGAGCAGGCGCCCCATCCCGCGCACGCTGAGGATGCCATGCCGCACGAGGGCGAAGGGATTCGGCACGATCTCCCGCATGCGCCCGGCGCGATAGATGAAGCGGCGCCTCGACGCCACTCCCGCCGGGATTGCATCTGGCGACAACCCCGCCTCCTCGACGAGACGCTCCATCGCCGGGCGCCCGCCAAGGAAGCCCGACGGCCCCGCTTCCACGAGCCACCCGTCCCGCTCGATCGAACGAGCCTTGCCGCCGACTTCGGCGTCGCGTTCGAGCACGATGACCTCGAGCGCGTCACCGCGCTCCCTGGCCAACCGGCGCGCCGCCCACGCCGCCGCGAGGCCGGAGATCCCTCCCCCGACGACGACGAGCCGCGGGGCCATCACACCGTGCGGCTGAAGACGGGGGCCGACTCGGCGGCGTGCTTCTCCTGCTGGTAGCGGTCGAAGCACATGGCGAGGTTGCGGATGAACAGCTCGCCGATGGGGGTCGCCTCGATCGCCTCGGGGCGGATGCGCACGAACCCTTCCCGTTCATGCGGCGCCAGGCGCTCGAGGTCGGCGGCGAAGTACGAGGCGAAGTCGATCCCGAATCGCCGCTCCACCATCGCGGGGTCGACGCGGAAGTTGCACATCAGCTCGTGGATCACCACGCGCCGCACCTCGTCGTCGGCCGAGCGCATGATCCCGCGCGCCACCGGGAGCGAGCCGGCGTTGATGCGCTCCTCGTACGTGGAAAGCTTCTTCTCGTTCTGCACGTAGGCGCCGCGCACGTCGCCGATGGCCGAGATGCCGAGCCCGATGACATCGTCGCCGGGCAGCACCGAGTAGCCCTGGAAGTTGCGGCGCAGCCGTCCATCGCGCTTCGTCTTCGCCAGTTCGTCGTCGGGACGCGCGAAGTGGTCCATCCCCAGCGGTTCATAGCCGGCGCGCAGGAAGCGCTCGCGGGCGATGGCGAAGAGGGCGACCTTCGTCTGGGCGTCGGGGAGCTGCGACTCCTCGATCTTCTTCTGGTGTCCACGCACCCAGGGGACGAAGGCGAACGAGTAGACGGCCGCCCGGTCGGGCTGGAGGCCGATCACCGACTCGATGGTGCGCTCGAAGCTCTCCGGCGTCTGCAGCGGGAGCCCGTAGATGAGGTCCACGTTGATCCCGCGGAAGCCGCGCGCGCGCGCGTGCTTCACGAGTCGCTCGGTCTGCTCCAGCGACTGGATGCGATTGATGGCCTCCTGTACCTCGGGGGTGAGGTCCTGCACGCCGAACGAGATCCGGTTGAACCCCAGGTCGGCCAGGGCGTCGATGTGCTCGGGGGTCGTGACGCGTGGGTCGGCCTCCACCGCCAGCTCGGCGCCGGGGACGGCATGGAAGTAGCGGAACAGGTGCGTCAGGAGGTCGGTGAGCTGCGCCGGCGTGTAGTACGTCGGCGTCCCGCCCCCCAGGTGCAACTGTGCGAACGAGCGGCGGTGGGGGAGCCGCTCGGCCAGGAGCTCGATCTCGCGCTTGAGCAGCTCGAGATACGGCGCCGCCACGTCGCGGTGACGGGTGATGATCACGTGGCAGCCGCAGAACAGGCAGCGCTGCTCGCAGAAGGGGAGGTGGATGTAGATGGACAGCGGGTCGTCGGCTGCCGCATCGGCCGCCGCATCGGCTACCGCGAGGCGGCCGAGGTAGTCGGCCTCCGTGAATCCCTCGTGGAACTCGACCGCCGTGGGGTAGCTGGTGTAGCGCGGGCCGGGCCGGTCGTGGCGCGCAATGAGCTCCGCGGTGACGCGTCGCTCGACCGGGCGCACGTCGTCGCCCGGCGCGTGGGAAGTGGTGTCTATCATGGCAGGACCTCGGCATGCACCGTGTCGACCAGTGCCTGCACGCTTTCGATCGGGGTCTCGGGAAGGATCCCGTGCCCGAGGTTGACGATGTGAGAATGCGGAGGGACGCGGGCCAGGAGGTCGCGCGCCGCCGCTGCGGTGGCCTCGGGGCCGGCGAGGAGGACGGCGGGGTCGAGGTTCCCCTGCAGCGCGCGGCCGGGGACGATGCGCCGGTGCAGCGCCGCCAGGTCCTCACGCCAGTCGACGGCGAGCCCCTCCGAGGGAAGCGCTGCGTAGCCGTCCACGAGGTGCGACGCATCCTGCACGAACAGGATGCGTGGGATGCCAAACGCCTCGGTCTCGGCGAGAAAGCGGGCGATGTGCGGCCGCACCAGGCGTGCCCAGTCGGCATGCGACAAGACCCCCGCCCACGTGTCGAAAAGCTGCACGGCGTCGGCGCCGGCCTCGGCCTGCTTCCCCACGTAGCGGATGGCGAGCGTGGTGAGCTTCTCGAGCAAGGCGTGGAGCAGCCCCGGGTCGCGCGCGGCGAGCGCGCGAAGCGCGGGGAAGCCCGGGCTCCCGCGCCCCTGCACGAGGTACGCCGCCAGCGACCACGGCGCACCGGCGAAGCCCAGGAGCGCGGTGCCGGGGGGGAGCGAGGGTTTCACCAGGTGCAATGCCTGCGCCACCTCGGGGGCGATCTCCCCGGGCGACGGGTCGCGCAGGGCGTCGACGTCGGCCGCGGTGCGCACGGGGCGCGCGAGGATCGGACCGGGGTCGAAGCGCACGTCGAGCCCCAGCGCCCCGACAGGGCTCATGAGGTCGGCGAAGATGATCGCCGCGTCCAGCGGAAAGCGGGCCAGCGGCTGCAACGTCACCTCGGCGGCCAGCTCGGCGCTCCCCGACAGCTCCTCGAACGAGTGCTTCGCCCGCAGGGCGCGATACTCGGGGAGGTAGCGTCCGGCCTGCCGCATCACCCACAGCGGCCGGCGGGGGGTCGCCTCGCCGCGCAGCGCCGACAGGAGGATCGAGCTCATCGCCCCTCCTCCTCGTCCGCCGCGGTGAAGCGGTAACCGATGCCGCGAATGGTGTGGAAGTGACGCGGGTGCTCGGGGTCCGGCTCGAAGCGCTTGCGCAGCCGGACGATGAAGTTGTCGATCGTGCGCGACGAGGGGAGGACGTCGTCACCCCACACCTTCTCGAGGATGTCATCGCGCCAGACGACCTCTCCTTCGCGCTCGGCGAGGACCTTGAGGATCATGGCTTCCTTCTGTGTCAGGATCTGGTCGCTGCCGTCCCACGAACGGCCGCGAAAGCTGCGGAAGTCGAACTCGTTGCCGCCGAAGCGGACCACGGGCTCGAGCGCGGTCATCGCGTCGTAGCGCGAGCGACGGCGCAGGATGACGGCCACGCGCAGCAGGAGCTCGCGCAGCTGGAACGGCTTGGGCAGGTAGTCATCACCCCCGGCCTCGAGCCCGCGGATGCGGTCGTCGCCGCCTCCGCGCGCCGTCAGGAACAAGACGGGAATGTCGCGTCCTTCGCGGCGCGCCGTCTCGCACACGGTGAAGCCGTCCATGCCGGGAAGCATCACGTCGAGAATGACGAGGCCGTATTCCTTGCGGCGGATGCGGTCGAGGGCAGTGAGCCCGTCGACGACGGCCTCCACGCTGTAGCCCTCGGCCTCCAGGTTCTCACGGATGCCACGAGCGAGGTTGATCTCGTCCTCCACCAGGAGGATGCGGGCGGGAGTGCTCATCATGTGCGCTGGGCGAGGGGCCACGTCACGGTGAAGCGGGCGCCGTACCCCGGCCCCTCGCTGTGGGCGGTCACCGTCCCGCCATCGAGCTCGGCAAAGCGCCGCACGAGATAGAGGCCGAGCCCCGTGCCAGCAGCCCGATCGCTCGCGTCACCCGTGACGCGATAGAACTTGTCGAACAGGCGCGACGCCTCCTCCGGCGGAAAGCCGATCCCCGTGTCGCGAACCTCGAGATGCACGCCGTCGACGGCCTCCCACGCGCGCACCGAGACATCCCCGCCGTCGCTGGTGGCCTTGAGGGCGTTGTGCATGAGGTTCCGCAGCAGCGCGTGCAACCCCTCCGGATCGGCCACGATCACCAGTTGTTCGGGGACGTCCACGCGCAGTCGCGCCGCCCCTTCCTCCTGGTCCTGCATCTCACCCACCACGTCGGCCACGGCGTGGGCCAGCACCGTGGGCTGCGGCGCGCCACGCAATTCAGCGGCCGAGAGGCGCGACGTCTCCAGCAGGTTGGAGATCACGCGCTGCAGGCGCCCGAGGTCGGCCAGCAGCCGGTGCACCAGCTCGATGCGCCGCGCCGCAGGGGGGTCCCGCAGGGCGAGCGTCTCGGCAGACAAACGGAGGCTTGCAAGAGGGCTCTTGAGTTCGTGGGACACGGCGGCGAGGAACTCCTCCTGTCGGCGCCGCAGCGCGGCATCCTCGCGAACGGCGTGAACGACGATGGTCATCGAGGCAAGAAGGACGGCGAGGAAGAATGCCCCTTCCCACCCGTAGCGGTTGAGACGGTGATCCCGCTCGGCCTCCAGACGCTCGGCCACGTTGGGGTCGAGCACGAGGGTGACCGAGTCCGCCGACAACTTGACCTGCGGGTAGGCGTACGCGATCTCGTGCCAGGGCATTCCCGCTCGCACGAGGGCGCGCGCCGACTCCACCTCCGCCTCGTATGCCACGCGCAGGCGCGTCTTCACGTCGGCCGTATAGCGCACCTCGTCGAACATCCAGTACGCGAGCTGCGCGCTACAGACGACCAGCAGGACGAGAAGCCCGACCTGGGTGGCGCGTACTCGGCGGGACGGCGAGGCGGTCATCGATCTCGGCGGGGGAGCATGGCCAGGGCACCCTCGAGGGCATCGCGCAGGCGAGCAAGATGCGCCTCGCCGTGCGCCAGCGACAGGAAGCCGACCTCGTACGCGGACGGCGCGATGGCGACTCCCGCCTCCAGGAGCGCGTGAAAGACGGGGCGGTAGCGCTCGGCGGCGGCACTCTCGACACGCTCGGCAGACCGCGGAGGCTCTCCCGGCTGCAACGACATCCAGAAGAGGGAGCCGAGTCTCGCGAAGCTCGCCGGGAACGGCGCACGGGCGAGCACCGGGCGAATCATCGCGTCGAGCGTGCGCCCAGTCTCCTCGAGGCGCGCCCACCCGTTCTCGCGCTCCAGGACGCGAAGCGTCGCGAGCCCGGCCGACATCGCCACGGCGTTCCCCGAGAGCGTCCCCGCCTGGTACACCGGACCCTCGGGAGCCAGCTGCCGCATGATCTCGCGACGCCCGCCGAACGCGCCCACCGGGAGCCCGCCGCCGATCACCTTGCCGAACGTCGCCAGGTCCGGGGTGATGCCAAGGAACTCTGCTGCGCCGCCGCGGGCGATGCGAAAGCCGCTGATCACCTCGTCGAAGATGAGGATGGCTCCAGCGCGCGCCGTCTCGCGACGCAGCGTCTGGAGGAACTCCATGCGCTGCAGCAACAAGCCGTTGTTGGCCGGCACGGGCTCGATGATGACGGCCGCCACCTGGTCGCCGTGCTCGCGGAGGTAGCTCACCAGGCGCTCCTCGTCGTCGAGCGGGAGGACCACGGTCTCGCGGGCAAAGCCCTCGGGGACTCCCGCCGACGACGGGCGACCGTATGTGACGAGTCCCGACCCGGCCGCGACGAGGAGCGGATCGGCATGCCCGTGGTAGCACCCGGAGAACTTGATGATGCGGTCGCGTCCGGTGAAGCCGCGCGCCACGCGGATCGCGCTCATCGTCGCCTCGGTCCCGGACGAGACGAATCGGACCTGCTCCAGCCCCGGGTAGGAGGCGACGATGTGCTCGGCGAGCTCGATCTCCGGCTCGCACGGGGCACCGAACGTCGTCCCGCGCGCCACCGCGGCGACGATCGCGGGCTGCACTTCAGGGTGTGCGTGTCCCAGGATGAGCGGTCCCCACGAGCAGACGAAATCGACGTAGCGACGGCCATCCACGTCCTCGATCTCGGCGCCCAGGCCGGCGCGCATCACCAGGGGGGTCCCGCCGACGGCGCGGAAGGCGCGAACCGGCGAGCTCACGCCGCCCGGGATGACTCGGGTGGCGCGCTCCATCCATGCCGCCGACATCGGACGCGCGCTCACAGCCACCTCCGCTGCAGCGCCTCGCGCGCGTGATAGGTGATGACCAGGTCGGCGCCCGCGCGCACCATGGCCTGCAGGTTCTCGCGCACGATTCCCGCCTCGTCGAGCCACCCGCGCTCGGCCGCGGCCTTCACCGCCGAGTACTCGCCCGAGACGTTGTAGGCCGCCAGGGGCAACGTGCTCGCGTCGCGCACACGGCGGACGACATCGAGGTATGCCAGGGCCGGCTTCACCATCAGCATGTCCGCTCCCTCCGCCTCGTCCAGGCGGGCCTCGCGGATCGCCTCGATGGCGTTGCGCGAGTCCATCTGGTAGCCGCGCCGGTCGCCGTGCTGCGGTGCCGAGGCGGCGGCGTCGCGGAAGGGGCCGTAGTAGGCGGAGGCGTACTTCACCGCATACGACATGATGGCCACGTCCGATTGGCCGCGCGCGTCCAGCACGTCACGAATGGCCCCGACCCGCCCGTCCATCATGTCGGAGGGCGCCACGACGTCGGCTCCCGCGTCGGCATGGGCGGCGGCCATCGCGGCGAGCAGCGCCAACGAGCGATCGTTGTCGATGCGGCCGTCGACGATCACGCCACAGTGCCCGTGATCGGTGTAGGCACAGAGACAGACGTCCGTGATGACCACCACGTCGCTCCCGAACTGCGCCTTGAGGGCGCGAATCGCGCGCGACACGGTTCCGCTGGGGTCGCTGGCGCAGCTCCCGGTGGCGTCCTTGCGCCCTTCCTCGGGAGTCCCGAACAGGAGGACGGTGCGGATCCCGAGAGCCAGGTCGCCTTCGACGGTGCGCACGAGGTCGTCGACGCCAAGTCGCGACAGTCCTGGCATCGACGGGATGGGCTCGGCGCCGCGCTCGGTCGGGAGGACGAAGTGGGGCATGATGAGCTGCCCGGCGCGCACCTGTGTTTCGGCGACCAGGTCGCGGAGCGCGGAGGTGCGGCGAAGGCGGCGCGGGCGAATGCGCCCCGGGGTCGTGACGTGATCGGTACTCATGTCATCGCTTCGAGCAGTCCCTCGAAGGTGGGGCGCCGGGCCTCGTCGCTCACCGTGAGCCCGCGTTGGCGGGCCGCCGTCGAGGTGGTGGGACCGATGGTGATCACCCGCGCCCCTTCCGGGACGCGCGCGATGTTCAGGAGGCCGGCGACCGCGGAGGGGCTGGCCAGGAGGATGTCGTGGATCGTCTCGCGCGCCAGGTCGCGCCTGGCGGACGCGGCAGGGGCGGGGATGGTGCGATAGATGTCGACGCGCGTCACCGGCGCCCCAACCGTTCGCAGCGACATCTCGGCCTCGCCGCGCCCGCCGAGCGCCCCGGCGAGCACCACGGGCTGGAGCTGCGGGGCGCCGTCGTGGGTGAGGCGACGCGCGAGGGCCTCGCCGAGCCCTGCCGACGTCTGCAGCTCGGGGACGAGGTCGACGCGCCCCAGGTGCGTGCGGGCGGCGGCGGCGGTGGCCTCGCCCACCGCCGCGACGCGCACGTGCGCGGGGAGCTGGACGCCGATGAGCGTCGCAGCGATCGCCGCCCCGCGCGGCGACGAGACGACGAGCCACGCCGCGTTATGCAGGGCGGTGCGAAGGGCAGCGCGCGCGGGCGCCGAGTCGAGCGGCTCGCTCACCAGGCAGGGGAGGATGACGGGGATGGCGCCGAGCGACGCCAGGCGCGCCGCCCACCGCTCGGCGTCATCCTGGGCGCGCGTGACGAGGACGCGGCGGCCGGCCAGCGGAGCGATCATCGGGCGAGTCCCGCCAGCTGCGCCAGCTCCGCCCACGTCGTGTCGGCGAGCGTCTCGGGGTCGCTGCCGGTGTGCACCATCCGCGCCACCGAGCCGTCCTCGCACCCCAGCGTGGCGTGCAGCTGCAACGACTCGTCGCGGAGGATCTCGCACCACGCCCCGAAGGGGAGCGTGCACCCCCCCTCGGCGCGGGCGAGGATGCGACGTTCGGCCCGGAGGGCGCGCCCGCTGTGAGGATCATGGATCTGCGAGACCGCCGCGATCACGTCGGCTGCGTCGCGGCGCACCTGCACGGCGATCGCTCCCTGGGCAGGCGCAGGGGTGAAGACGCTGGGGTCGAGGCGCGAGCGCACGATTCCATCGGGAACCACGGGTACTGCGCGATCGGCATCGCGTTCGAGCCGCGCGAGCCCGGCGGCGGCCAGGACGATGGCGTCGAAGTTGCCGCCGGCCAGTGCCGCGATGCGTGTGGGGACGTTGCCCCGGAGCATCCCGACGGCGAGGTCCGGGCGCAGGGCGCGCACGAGCGCCGCGCGCCGCGCGGCCGACGTCCCCACGGTGCTGCCCTGGCGCACGGGAAGGGGGCCAGCCTTTCCGTCGTACGAGGCGGCGCGGATCAAGAGCACGTCGGCGGCGTCGACCCGCTCGGGGACGGCGGCGATCACCAGCTGTTCCGGGCCCTGCGATGGGAGGTCCTTGTACGAATGCACCGCCACGTCGATGCGGCCATCGAGAAGGGCTTCCTCGATCTCACGGACGAAGATCCCGAAGGCGCCCACGTCGGCGAAGCGGCGGTCGGTCGCGCGGTCGCCGGCCGTGCTGATGATGACCGTCTCGGTCTCGAAGCCCCCGGATTGCAGCCGACGGGCCACGTCCGCGGCCTGCACGCGCGCGAGGGCGGAGCCCCTGGTGCCGATGCGCAGTGTCACGAGTCGTCGGATGAAGGTTCGAGCATGTCCATCCCGGCGCGCTCCGCCGCCTCGCGCAGCTCGCGCGCCAGCTCGGGCTCGGCGTTGCCGAAGAAGGTGGCCACCGCCGTCGGCCCCGCCTCGAAGGCCAGGTCGCGGAGGCCGAGCGACGGGACGTGCGCGAAGCGGCGCGCCAGCGTCTCGGCCCAGCGACGGATCACCTCCCGCTCGGCCTCGCCAACGCCGGCCAGCTCGCGCTCGAAGAGACGCTCGACTCCCTCGATGGCGGTGTGGCGGTAGCGCAGGCGCAGCTGGGCGATCATCGGCCCTACCAAACGCTCCGCAGCATGACGCCGCATCTCGGTGAGGGCGTGGTCGACAATGGCGCGCGCGTCGGCGAACTCGAGGAGGAGCCGGTCGCGATCATGGGCCGCCTCGGCGCTGATCTCGTGCATCCCGATGCGCGGGACGTCGGCGGTGCGGGCGACGTCGGGGTCCACGTTGGGAGGGACGCCGAGGTCGATGACCAGCGGGGATTCGCCCGAGCCGGTGCGGGCGGCCAGCCGTTCCAACTCGCCACGCCCCAGCACCGGTTCGCGACCCCCGGTCGCCGTGACCACGGCCTCCACACGGTCGGGGGCACGGCGAAATTCGTCGAGCGACCGCGCCTGTGCGCCGATCTCCCTGGCCAGCGTCTCGGCGCGCTCCTTCGTCCGGTTCACGACGATCACCGATACGCCGGCCGAGGCCAGTGTGCGGGCGCACTGCTCGGTCATCGGCGAGACGCCGATGAGCGCCACGCTCCCCGGCGTGCGTTGCAGCCGCTCTTCCACGTGGCGCACGGCGATGTCGGCGAGCGAGACCTTTCCGTTCCTTCCCTCGGTAATCGGGCGGATCCTCTTGGCGACGCGCAGCGCCTCGCCAAAGACGTGTTCCAGGCGCGGGCCCATGAGCCCCAGTTCGCGGGAAGTGTCGATGGCCTCGCGCACCTGCCCGGTCACCTCGCTCTCCCCGAGGCGCGCCGAGTCGAGGCCGGCGGTGAGGAGAAAGAGGTGCTCGGCCGCCCCTTCCCCTTGCCAGACGCGGAGTGCCTGCTCGGCCTCGCCGCTGAACGGCGGGCGTCCCGTGAGCGCGGCGAAGATCCGGCGCCGGTACTCGACCATCGGGGTCGGCCCCTCGGAGACGAAGGCGAACTCGACGCGGTTGCAGGTGGCGATGTAGACGAGCTCCCGCACGCCGACGGCCGACGCCAGGCGAGTGAGGCGCTCGGCGCGCTCTTCTTGGGCGATCGTGAACGCGGCGAGCGTGTCCGTACGCCGATGCCGCCAGGTAATGCCTACTACGCCGGTTCGATGCAAACGCGACCTCCCATCGGGCTGCGAGCCGTCTCGCACGTCACGGACGGCTCGAGGCCGCAGCCGCGCGCCCGCGCGCTGGCGGCCATAGGTGCGACGGCATCCAGGCCATCGCACGCCACTCGGGATTCTAGCAGCATTCGACGCAGGAGTGTCACAATCGCGTCATGGCTCGCACATCGCCGGAAAATTCCCGGCGATGGGCCGGCGCTCCTTCCTTAGGCAGCTCTAACGGGCGATGGCCGCGCGCGGGCGGCCGCCCGGGCTACGACAGGGCGCTTCCGATGAGCGCGTCGATGAAGGACGGGTGGCTCTCGACGCCGGCCACGCGAATGAGAACCTCGCCGCCGGCGTGGAGGAAGCTCTCGCGCCCCTGCTCGCCGATCTCCTCGATCGTCTCGAGGCCGTCGGTCACGAAGCCCGGGGTGATGACCGCGACGCGCTTCACCCCCTGGCCGGGGAGTGCCTCGAGAACGTCGGCCGTCGCCGGAGTGAGCCACTTCTCCGGGCCGAACTTCGACTGGTACGCATGCGTCGCCTTCTCGGCCGGCCACCCGATGGCGGCCAGGAAGGCGCGGGTCGTCGCCTCGCAATCGCGCGAGTAGACGTGTCGCTCGTTGCGATCGTAGCGGGCGGGGATGCCGTGGTACGACAGCACGAGGTGATCGGGCATCGCCGGAGCCTGAGCGATGGCATCGCGCCAGCACGCCACCATGGCGGCCACGTAGTTGTGGTCGTCAGGGGCAACGAGTCGCTCGGCGAGGCGCGACGTGAGGCCCATGTCCTGGGCCGCTTCGCGCGCGCGCGTGAACGCCGTGCCGGTGGTGGAATCGGTGCGCTGCGGAAAGAGCGGGAGGATCACGATTGGGCCATCGTGCTGCGCCGCCGCCTGGCGGATCGCCGTCTCCAGCGACGGCTCGCCGTATCGATATGCCTCGCTCACCGTCAGGCGCCCGTCGGCGCGTTCGCGAACCGCCGCCACCATCCGCTGCGTCCCCACGCGCAAGGGCGATCCCTCGGGGGTCCAGATTGTCGCGTACGCCTCGGCCACGCGCTTGGGGCGCGTGCGCAGGATGATCCCCTGGAGGATCGGCTGCCAGAACCAGCGCGGGAAATCGATGACCGCGGGGTCGCTGAGGAACTCGCGAAGGAAGTCGCGCACCGCGGGTGCGGTCGCGGCCTCGGGGGTGCCGAGGTTGACGAGGATGAGGTGGGGCTTCGAGCTGGTCATGGCGTGAATATATCTCGCCCGGAAGCCACCCTTCTTTGGCACGCCTTCGCGGCGTCCTACGAGCCCGCGCGTGCCGGCAAGGCGCTGCGCTCGAGGACGAGCTTCACCAACCCCTCGATGATCGCCTTGCGGTTGGAGCGGATGTGCTGCCCCGGGAGCCAGATGATCTCCTTCGGATGACGCGCGCTGTCGTGCAGTGTCTCGATCGCCGAGCGCGGGAGGCGCTCGTCTTCCGTGGCGTTGATCATGATCACCGGGCGTGGCGACACCAGCGGGACCCAACGCTCCGGCGCGAAGCGCGGCCCAGCGGCCAGGAGGTCGGCCAGCGCCGCCACGAGCACGCGAGGCGCCTTCCAGGGGATGCTCTTCCTCAGGTTGTGCTCGAGCAGCGCATAGGGCTGGCCGGCGCCGTGCACCAGCCAGAGCCGGGTGACGCGCGTGTCGAGCGCCGCCGTCATCGCGGCGAACGGAGCGCCGAAGCTCGCCCCCACCAGCTCGATGCGGGTGGTGTCCACGTCGGGGCGCGCGCGCAGGTAGTCGAGGGCGAGCATCACCGCCGGTGGCGTGTCGAGGAGCGCCTTCCGGATGCGGGGGACGAGAGGGACGACCGCGAGTCCCTTCACCCGCGGATCGCCCTGGAAGGGATACGCCATCGCCGCGACGATGTTGTCGCCCGGATCCTCGATGAGTGTGGCAGCGCGCTCCTGGGTGGTGTGGCCGCCGAGGATGATGAAGACCGGGCGCCGGCGTGCCGACGGCGCTTCCGAGCCGGTCGTCGCCCGCGGGTTTGCAGCTGGCGATGCTGCCGTGACCGCCGGCCGTCGCAGCAGCAGCTCCGCGCGCAGCCCGCTCGCCGAGCGCAGGACGATGCGCTCGTTCACGTAGCGCCCCGCGCTGTCCACCGGGACGAGGTCCGACGCATGCAGTGAACCGTGCCGGGCGCGCATCCCCGGCACCGGGTCGCGCAGGAGCCAGGCCGGGCAACCCGCCATGGCGAGGGCGCCAACCGTCAGCAGCAATCGCCGGCCACGCCCTCCTCGCTTCGCGCCAGCCACGGTCGGGTCCTCGCCCGGATAACTGCCCTAGAACGCCTCCGACGGGAAGTCCATCACCGCACCGCCCCCCGCCGTGATCGTCGCGTAGAGCGACAGCGTCTGCGGCATGAGCCGCTCGAAGAAGAAGCGTGCCGTGGCCAGCTTGGCCTCGTAGTGCGCGGGAGCGAAGGCCCCGCCGCTGGCCCGGCGCTCGGTCGCCACCCGCGCGGTGCGCAGCCACTGGTGCCCCAGCGTCACCAGGCCGAACATGCGCAGGTACTCGCAGGCGGCCGCCCCCGCCTCGTCCGCGTTGCGCGCGGCGGCCTGGGCGAGCCATTCGGTCGCCTTCTGCAGCGCCCCCGCCGCCTTGCCCAGCGTGGCCGCGTGCGCCGCCAGCGCGGGAACCTTTCCGCTCGCCTCGATTTCCGCCGCGACGATGGCCGCGTAGCGCTTGAGCAGCCGCCCGTTCCCCTCGGCCAGCTTGCGCCCGACGAGGTCGATGGCCTGCACGTAGTTGGTCCCCTCGTAGATCTGCCCGATGCGCGAGTCGCGCACGAACTGCTCCATCCCCCACTCGCGGATGTAGCCGTGCCCGCCGTACACCTGCATCCCGATGTTGGTGCTCTCGAAGGCGAGGTCGGTGAAGAGCGCCTTGATGATGGGGGTGAGGAGCGCCACGAGGTCGGCGGCTTCCTGCCGTTTGGCCTCGTCCGGGTCGCGGAACTCCTGGTCGATGAGCATGCCCGTCCACGCCGACAGCGCCCGCGCCCCCTCGATGTAGGCGCGCATCGTCAGCAACCCGCGTCGCGTATCGGCGTGCACGATGATCGGGTCGGCGGGACCGTCGGGGTTCTTCGTCCCGGTGAGCGAGCGCCCCTGCAGCCGTTCGCGCGCGTAGTTCACCGCGTTGGTGTACGAGTGCGCCGCCAGCCCCAACCCCTGGATCCCCACCCCGAGGCGCGCCGAGTTCATCATCGTGAACATCGCGCGCATTCCCTTGCCCTCCTCGCCCACCAGGTAGCCCACCGCGTTGTCGAAGTTGAGGACGCAGGTGGCCGACCCCTTGATCCCCATCTTGTGCTCGATCGAGCCGCAGGTGACCCCGTTGCGGGCGCCTAACGAGCCGTCGGCGTCGGGGATGAACTTGGGGACGAGGAACATCGAGATCCCGCGCGTCCCCGCCGCTGCCCCGGGGAGCTTGGCCAGCACCAGGTGCACGATGTTCTCGGTGAGGTCGTGTTCGCCGGCCGAGATGAAGATCTTCTGCCCGGTCACGCGGTAGGTGCCGTCATCCAGCTGCACCGCCTTGGTGGTGATGATCCCGAGGTCGGTCCCCGCGTGCGCCTCGGTGAGGCACATCGTCCCGGCCCAATCGCCGCTGGTGAGGCGCGGGAGGTAGAGCGCCTTCTGCTCCTCGCTCCCGTGGGCCTCGATGGCCTCGTACGCCCCCTGCGTCAGCCCGGGGTACATCCCGAAGGAGAGGTTCGAGCCGACCACCATCTCGTCGATCACGAAGCGGAGCGTCAGGGGGAGCCCCTGCCCACCGTGTTCGGGACTGGCGGCCAGCCCGATCCACCCACCCTCGGCGTACTGACGGTAGGCTTCCTTGAACCCCTGGGGCGTGCGGACCGCGCCGTTGTCCCAGGTGCATCCCTCCGCGTCGCCCGACGCGTTGATCGGCGCCAAAACGTTCTCGCAGAACTTCCCCGCCTCTTCCACGACCGACATCATCAGGTCCGGGGTGACGTCGGCGTATTCCTTGTACGCCAGGAGCGGCGTGACGTCGTGGAGTTCGGTCAGGATGAACCGCAGGTCATCGACTGGAGCGCGATACGTGGGCATGAACGCAACCTGTGGACAAAGGGAGTATCGCCAAATTAGCCCGAACAGAAGCCGGGCGCGTCGGGCGTTCGCCGCACTCGTCGTCATCGTGACGGTGGGCGGCTGCATCCAGTCGCCGGTTCCCCCACTCGGCGGGACGGCGAGCGAGCAGCTGGGACGGCTCGAGAACCAGTTTGCCGACACGCGCGAGCTCTACTTCCAGATTTACGTCACCGACGCCCGGGGGGTTGCCGGCAACCTGCGCGGAGTGTCGCTGGCCGACATGCGGCGCGCCCACCGGGCGCTGCGCGAGCGGGTGGCCGAGGGGCTGGAGGGGCTCGACACCGCGCGCCTGGGGGGCGAGGACGGGCATGCGGTGCGCACGATGCGACGGCTGCTGGACGAGTCCGCCTGGGTCGAGGAGGAGCGGTCGCCATCGTCGGAGCCGGTGGCCGAGTCGTGCCAGTACTCCCCGTCGGCGCTGGCCACCGGCGACAGCGCCCTCCAGCGGCTGTCGGCGCGCATCTATGCGTGTTACGGCGCCGAGGCGAGGCGGGTCGTGACTCCGACCGACACCAGCGATCGATTGACCGTGCTGGGGCGGCTGGGGACGGAGCCGTCGGCGGAGCAGCGGCGCGCGCTGTTCCTGTCATTGCAGCCGCTGTGGCGGTCGGTCACCGGCGACGGCTCGCCGGCGTCGCCATACCGGACGATGCTGGCGCTGAGCGCCGAGCGCTGGCGGCGCGAGGGGTCGCCGATCGCCGCGGCCGCCCGCTC
Organism: Gemmatimonadetes bacterium SCN 70-22; assembly: GCA_001724275.1. Classification (NCBI taxonomy): domain Bacteria; kingdom Pseudomonadati; phylum Gemmatimonadota; species Gemmatimonadetes bacterium SCN 70-22. The sequence goes on along the minus strand of MEDZ01000002.1, from coordinate 229,274 downwards.
GTTGAGGATCGACCCGGCGCAGGTGGAGCCGATGCTGGTGCGCATCCTGGAGGCGTGGCGCGACCACACGCCGCCTGCGCGCGTGGAACCGTGGGATTGGTACTACGACAACGGCGCCGCCAGCCGCACCCTGTCGCCGCGCATCAACCGCGCCGCGCTACGCGAGGTGAACGACCGTTTCTATCGCGACCAGGGGGCCGATCCGGAGACGCTTGGCATCCACTTCGACCTCGATCCGCGCGAGGGGAAGACGCCCGTCGCCTTCACCCAGTTCGGCAAGCCGGCGCGGCTGCGCCGCGGCAAATACGGAGAGCGCGAGGCGTGGGTCTTCGCGACGTATCGCGTGGGGGGCTTCGACAACCTGGTGGAGCTGCTGCACGAGACCGGGCACGCCATTCACGTGAGCGCGGTGGCGACGCGCCCGGCCTTCGCCGACTGGCCCGACAGCGACCCGTTCACCGAGGCGCTGGCCGACCTGCTAGAAATGGAGGCGTTCGAACCGGAGTGGCAGCAGCGCTACCTGGGGGGCAGCGCTCCGGTGGCGGCGTCGCTGCGCGGGAAGTACGCGTCCATCGCCCTCGACGTGGCGTGGGCGCTGCTCGAGTTGCGCGTCCACGCCGACCCCTCGCGCGACCCCAACGCCGAGTGGGCGGCGATCACCAGCGAGTATCTCCACATCGTGCCGCACCCCGAGTGGGGGTGGTGGGCGATGCGCGGGCAGCTGGTCGACAGCCCGGGGTATATGATGAACTATGCCCTGGGGGCGATGATCACCGCCCAGTTGCGTGCGCGCGTGCGCGAGCAGCGCGGGCCATTCTGGCGCCCGGACAAGAAGATGTACGATTGGCTGTCGAATCGGCTGTATCGCTTCGGGCTGTCGCGGCCGACGCGGGAGGTGCTGCGGGACTTCCTGGGGGAGTCGTTAGGCGTGGAGGCGCTGGTGGGGGATATGAGGCGGTTGGGGGAGGGTCGGTGATGTGCATCACCGGTCGGTAAGATCTCCCATCGGGGGGACGGCACGGGCGAGACTGTCCAGGAGGACGTCAGCCTGTCCGAAGTCGATCGCCACAAAACCAGACGCTCCCACCACATTCCGAACTGGCGCTCGCCGCTCTCGCACCCACTTTCGTGCATCGTATCGTACCCGGGACGACGATGACGTCTGCCCATCGCGCATCGCCCGGCCACTCGTGGTACTGCATTCCCAACGCGCTCGACGAGGACGGCAGATGCGCCACTGGAATCTGTGGGGGGTATGCGGGGTACTGCTTGCAGTGAGCGGGTGCCATGATGCAGGAAATCCGACGGGCCCCGAGGAGGGACGGTTGAAGTGGGGGTGGGACGAGCCTCTCGGCACCGGGACACCGTCTCCCCCGTCAATGTCGTGCACTCAACCCTCGGCATTTCTCGGCACCGCGACCTGTACTGCCGCAGGGATCCCACCGACGGGCAACCCGTCGTGGAGTTTCGAGACGGCTGCGGGCGTTGTGATCGCCGGACCAAGCTCGACTCTGTCGTGGTCTGGGTCGATGGTGGCCAGCGGCACGGCAACGGTGACCTACACGGATGGCAATGGCCAGCAGCAGACGCTGAGCTATGGCGTCAGCGTTCCCAGGCGCGCAGTGAGTTGGGCGTCAGTGGTGGGCGGCTCGACGGGACAGCCAGGTGACATCGACGTCTGCATTCAGGAGAACTGGGACGGGTTGACGGCGAGCAAGCTCTGCACGTCGAGCTCCGACGCCGCGCAATTCTTCATCCCGAGGGTGGCCGAGCTAAGCTCCAGCAATGGACTCTCCGTTGCGCAAGTCGGCAGCACCGGCCCCAATGCAGGTCTCTACTATGTCAATGAGATGTCGGCCTACATGGACCTGAGGACGCAAATCTCGCCGCGATACCGCACCAACGGGCCGGCGTACACCTTGGCCTTCGCTCCGGCAACGCTTGTGTCGGCATGCGCGGCGGCCTCCGTGTATGGTTCGGCGAGTGTGTACCAGGCGAATGCGGTTTGCACTGGCAACATCGTTCCCTTCAACAACCTGGTGTCGTGCATCTGGAGCCATGAAGCGCGCCATATGACGGCTGGTGTTGGTGCTGCGAAGTACGTCAATAATGACGTCTACGCCTTGTGGGAACCGCTCGCGCGCTCGACATCGACAGCGCTTGTGACCGCGGCAAAGGAGGAGTACGACTTTGCACACCTCCGCGTCCGCGGGATCATTGACGCTGCGCAGAACACAGGACCGTACACCAACTTCTCGGGCTGGTGGATTACTGGTTCTGGTTGGGCGCAGTCCTACTATCAGTGGTGCTGAGATGCTCATGCCGCCGACAATCTTTCGGCTCTGCTTGTTCTTGCTGTGGCTGCCGATAGAAGCAAGTGCACAAACCACTGCGAGCCCGCCCGCGCAGGCGGTATCGCTCGCTTCCCGCATTGCTCGTTCCATTCGCACCGATGGCAACGATGGCCGAGCACTTCCGATTCTCACGCAGGCGCGCAAACCAGAGAGTCGCGCGTTGATGGATGAAATCGCAGACACACTTACTGCGATCGCAATCGAGCCGTCAGTCGACGATGTGGCTAATACCCGCGCGAGATCGGTCGCCATCGGGTTCCTGCATCTCGCTGGACTGGGCGAGTCCGGCTTGCCGGGAGACGTTCGTGGCACTCCGTATTCGGGCGCTGCGAAGCGGCTTCGGCGAATCGCTGAGTCGTCCTCGTACGTGGATGCACGTGCAGGAGCACTGAAGCGACTCAGCAACCTCGACCGTTCCTCGGCGCTCTTGGGATACCTCCGCCAGCAGGCCTTGTTGTCGAGCATCGTCGCGGCAACGGCGGTCGAGATACTGGCCGATGACAGAGGGGCCGAGGGCCGTGCGATAGCGCGCGACCTGTACAGAACGAAGGCGGTAAAGAACGACCTGGCTAGGCGCATGCTTGAAGCACGAGGCTCTGAGCGCGGATGGTGAGGCGTAGATGGCGCCTTACTGCAGTCGAACACGCGCACGGCAATTGAGGCGCGTCGCACTGCCTCCGGTGCCGTGCATTGCAGTCGGTATTTCATCGGAACTGCTGGTTTCGCCGAGACGCCCGACTGGCCAGCGGCGCTGAGGACTCGATTCGTTCGTGCACGTCACGCCCATCGATCAACGCGAAGAACAACTGTTCGACGTGACTCCTACCGCGCGCCGCAACCGCGCGCGGCGCAGCACCCAGCAAGCGCCGCGTAAACGCCCGCAACCCCGTCGCTGACTCGAATCCCGCCCGAAGCGCCGCCTGCTCTATCGACATGCGCGACGACTCCATCAGTCCCGTCACTGCAATCAACCGCGACCAAGACAAGATGGCATGTGCAGGCGGCAGTCCGGCCCGCCTGAGTCGCGACGCGATGGTGGACCTGTCGATGCCGAGATGTTGAGCCAGCGATCCCACGCTTCGTCGCCGGAGCGAACTCGTGAAGCAGAACTCGAAGATGTCGTGACACTCTGCGGGGACGGCGGGCGCGATGCGATGCCAGACGGACCCCTCCCGGCGTCTCGCGCAAGCCCGCTCCACGACCGCTGCCAGTTCGGCGGGCGATGCCGTCGAGATCAGCATCACCTCGTCGGCACCGGCACGCGCCAGGTGCAACAGCTGCTGCACAGCGGTCGAGGTCGTGTCACAGACGACGACAATCCCGACGCTCGGATGATCTCGCTGCAACCGTCCCACCAAGGGGGCGTTGGTGCCGCCCCGAGGACCCAGAACGCCGATCGCCACCGCATCTGGCGCATCTCGCCTGACGGACTGTAGGAAATCGACGACGTCGTTGAGAACCATACCGCCCTCCAGCTGCGCGAGCGCACGGATGACGGTCGATCGTTGGACGTCAGTGTCGAGCAGCCCTACGACGTGTAGCGTTGTCCTTCCGCCCATCCCCTCCTCCCGAAGCTCCCGCATCCCATGAAGCGCGTCACGTCCGCGCGCGAACTCACGCTCGCGGCACCGATTGCAGGCGACTTCGAGACTGCATGTCGGAACGGATGCACGCAAGAGGTCACATACATGCCGCACCGAGCTCTTGCGCGGTCACGACGGATGCGCCTGCTGTCACTCATTCTCACGTGGACTGTTCTCGTGCGCTGCAACGCCGACCGGACGCCACCATCGGCGTTACCCGACCTCGAGTGGGATACGCCGGCTGGCTCGATCACAGGCACGCGATTCTCCGGCGCGCGCACCATCTCGCGACGTAACGTGCATCGACTTCGCCAAGCGTGGGTCCAACGCACCGGTGACTGGCCTCGCGATGCGGGCCATGAGCCTTCGCTGGCACGCGACCCCTCACAGGCGGCATCGCGGGCCGCGTCACCCTATCGCTTCGAGACTACGGCGGTGATGCGACGCCGCACGCTCTACGTGTCGACGCCGTTCGGCCGCGTGCTCGCGCTGGATCCCACCGATGGCGCGATCCGCTGGACCTTCGATCCGGGCATCTCCCGCACCGCGAGCAATCCCGAAGGGTTCGTGTCTCGGGGCATCGCCGTTTGGGTGGATACACTCGCCCAGAAGTCATCGGCGTGTGCGACACGCGTGTTCGTGGCGACGCTGGATGCTCGGCTCATCGCGCTCGACGGCGTGAATGGACAACGCTGCGCAGGCTTCGGGCGCGACGGTGAGGTCGATCTCACGCGAGGCGCTGGCCTTGCCGGTTCGGACGCCGCCACGTCGAACCTCGCCGTCACGTCCCCTCCCGCCATTCTGCACGATCTCGTCATCGTCGGCTCTGCCATACGCGAGACCGTCGGTGCCGGTACGGCCTCCGGCGTTGTGCGCGCGTTTGATGCTCGTTCGGGCGTGATTCGATGGGCATTTGACCCCATTCCACGCGAGCCTTCCGATGCTGCATGGCGTCACTGGCGCGCAATGGAGGCGAGGACCACCACCGGCGGTAACGCGTGGTCCCTGATCACTGTCGACCCGGTGCGGGATCTCGTCTTTGTTCCCACGGCGAGCGCCGCGCCCGATTTCTTCGGTGGGAATCGCGCGGGCCGCAATGACTACGCAAACTCGGTGGTCGCGCTTCAAGCCCGCACGGGACGGGTGGCGTGGAGCTTTCAAGTGGTGCATCACGACCTGTGGGACTACGATGTCGCCGCGCACCCCATCCTCGCTGAACTCGTGCGGAGTGCCGGACGGATACCCGTCGTGATCGTCGGCACCAAGAGCGGCATGATCTTCGTGCTGCATCGCGAGACTGGTGAGCCCGTGATCCCGGTCGAGGAGCGAACGGTACCTTCCAGCGACGTAGAGGAGGAGACCGCTTGGCCAACGCAGCCGTTCTCCACGAGCCCTCCGCCGCTCCTCGGGACTGGCCTCTCGCCCGACTCGATGTTCGGCGTCACGAATGAGGAACGCGCATTCTGCAGGGCGGCGGCCGAGTCGCTGCGCAACGACGGGATCTTCACGCCGCCGTCGTTGAAGGGCACGCTACAGTGGCCTGGCTTCTGGGGCGGCATCAACTGGGACGGCATGGCGTGGGATCCCGTGCGCCAACGCCTCATCACCACGCTGAAGCGAGTGGCCATGGTGGTGCGACTGCATCCGCGGGATGCGATCACGGAGCGCCTTGCGCTACACGGCAGTGGAGAGGTGATGCTGCAGCCTGGTACGCCGTACGTTGCCACTCGCGCCCCGTTGATTGCCCCATCGGGAACACCCTGCTCTCCGCCGCCGTGGGGTGCCCTCGTGGCAGTCGACCTCGGCTCGACGGACGCACGGATCGCGTGGCAACGCCCGATTGGCACGGTGCCGTGGCTCAGAGATCACCGGCAACATCGCGCGTGGGGTTCGCTCACCTTCGGCGGACCGCTCGTGACCGCAGGCGGCGTAGTCTTCGTTGCGGCCTCACAGGACGGGAAGCTACGCGCCTTCGACGTGGACGATGGTGCGCAGTTGTGGGAGCAGCAGTTGCCTGCCGGAGGACAAGCGTCACCGATGACGTATGTGCTCGACGGGCGGCAGTACGTCGTCATCGCCGCAGGAGGCAGGAGCGGGATCGGTGCGCCTGGCGACTGGATCGTCGCTTTCGCGCTGCCTCCCGGAGTTCGTCGCTGAGCGAGCACGTTCAGATGTTCCTGTGCAGCCGGCCCGTGGCCGGCACATCTCGCCCTGAGCGCTCCCCATCGCTTCTCCAGTCGCATACGGGCAGTCGGCGCCTGGCGTGAAGGGAAGAGGGTACGCGCGGACTCGCTGGGGCTGACACGGACACAGGCTCAATGGGGAGGGTCGTCGCTATACGCGCTCCGCCGGAGCACGCACGGGTCCTTGGCTCGACTCGGCCGATACCGCGCCACCCGGGAGAAGCCGACCGGGCGACAGGCGCGCGCCCGCGAGACATCGAACGCTTCGAGCACCCAGCGTGCGCGTCCTCCTCGTGTTGGCGCAGGCGTCGGGGCTCGCGCACGCTGAGGTGGGCATGGCACTGCTTCCAGACGTAGAATGCCCCCGCGCTGACCTCGATCTGCCAGCGGACAGCGCACACCGGGTTCCCGCGCTCCGCCCGCCTCGGGGCGTAGGCGATCTGCTCCTCCGAGAACGTCGACCGCTTCAAGGTCGTGCCTCTTGGGGTTCGTGGAGGTCCTCGGACGCGGAGCCACTCTCTGTTCCATCTGCCGTCGATTCCCGGGAGGACGTCACTGCTGACGTCAGTCGCACCCACTGCATGCATGCGCCACCTCCTAGACATCATGAGCGCGCTGGCGAGGACAAGGCAGCCTTTGCAGCAACCAGTCGACGCGCTTGCCCGCCTGCAACCACCACAGGTGCTCACAGCATCAAGCCTCCGGAAGGCCTTGTGCGGTTCAGCTCGCGCAATCTCTCAGATGGCCGCGAGGAAGGGCGCGGGGCATCTGCACAGTGATAGCAGTCGCGGCCGTGAGGCCTGCCCGCAATACGCTCTGACTGCTTCGCCATGCAATCTGTCTGCAAGCTGCTGAAGAAGGACTCCGCCACGGCATTGTCCCAGCAGTTGCCTTTCCGGCTCATGCTCGGTTCATGCTGATGGGAGCGGCAGAAGCGCCGCCAGGCATAGCTGCCGAATTGCACACCTTGGTCGGAGTGAATGCTGGTGCCGCGCGGCCGCCGCTGCTTTACAGCCGATGCTAGCGCGTCCAAGACCAGCTCGCCGTGGATCGTCGAGCCCGCGGCCCACCCGACGACCTTGCGGGAGAACAGATCGATGACGACCGCGAGATAGAGCCACCCCTGCCATGTCCGGATGTACGTGATGTCCGTCGACTAGGCCGCGTTGGGTTTCGTCGGCGAGAACTGGCGCGGGAGAACGTGCGGCGTCAGCACCGCCGGCTTGCCGACCTCCCAGCGGCGCGTGCGATAGCCATGCAGCGCACGGAGCCCGTTCTCCCGCATCAAGCGGGCGACACGATGCTTGCTGCACGTCTCGCCTGCCTCCCGCAGATCGAGGAACACCCGAGGCGCCCCGTACACGCCCTGGCTTGCCGTGAACGACGCGCGGATCAATCGCAACAATCGCGCGTCTTCCACCGCCCGCGCTGACAGCGGGCACTTCACCCACTGGTAGTACCCACTGGGCGCGACCCCCAGCTCCCGGCACATGACTTCGGTCGGAAACTGCTTTCGATGCGCCGTGATCAACTCGTACTTTCGTCGAACGCGATCTCCCTTGGGCTTCGCTGGCACGGGCGCTTCCTCTCGTTGACGCGCTCGACTCTAGCACCCTCCACGAAAGTCTGGTAACTCCAGTCCTGCTCGCATCAGTCGTTCAACCCTCACAGCTGCCGGCGATTCGCCGATCGGTGCGTGCTTCCAGGACTGCTCTGTTGCTCGAGCGCATAACATCTGACCCAAGAAGAAGCGCATGGGAGATATGGCAGCGGTGGCGACGTACTGGGGCGTTTGAGCTCGCGCCTGGGATTCTGCTACAGGACGCCACCGACTCGACCATCTGGGCTACCACGCGAAAGGGGCCAGATGAGATTGACATTCTCGTATACTCCATTCGGAGACGATGAGAAGACCCATCGAAGCCGGCGCGTTTACTGGAGGAAGCTGGCTACATTCGCAGTAGGATAGCACAAGCTCCAGCCTGAATGCCACACATGCCGAGCGATGTGTTCATGACCACGCTTCTCACTCGAGCGATGATAGGAGCAGCGCTGCTTCTCCTCGTCGGTAGCGTGCCCGGCTGCGCGCAGTCCGGACGTATCAGTGGTCGAGTCCATGTTGCAGGTGACACGACACGTCCGGTCGTAGACGTGGAGCTTGCCCTGCTTCCGGGCCTTCGCACGACACGCAGCGACTCGTCGGGGGCGTTCTCGTTCGTGAGCGTCTCTCCCGGTGACTATACACTCCGTGCCCGACGCGTCGGGTTCGAGGTCACCACGCAGGAGGTCTCCGTCGACGGAGCTACTGGCTCTCGCGTGGAGATGCTCATGGCCATGCGCACCGGCGCACAGCTGCTCGCCGAGGTAACGATTTCAGGTCAACGCGTCATGTTTCCCGCGCGTCTCAGTGAGCCCTACTCCCGAGTGGCACGTGGACGGGGTTCGTTCTTCACGCGCGAACTGATCGACAGCCTTCAGCCATGGGACATCAAATCGTTGCTGCAGCGCGTCCCGGGGGTGCACATCAATGATCGCTCGGTAAGGTTTGCGCGCTGCGACAGCCATGCGGTGCTTGGGTCCGACGCACGTATTCAGATCTATCTGGACGGTGTACGGCTGACCCGCTATGGCAGCTCTCTGTCGCTAGACGCAAACGCAGTCCTCCGCGACGTCGTCATTAGCGCAGTCCAACTAGTTGAAGTGTATCCATCGATAAGCAGCGTGCCTCCCGAGTACGGAGACGACGCGTGTGCGGTCATTCTCATCTGGAGCAGGTGAAGCGCACTCGTCGTTGAGATTCCCCCCGTCATCCTCCCGCTGCTAGGCAGACCGTCGAGGCGCAGGGTGAAGGGAGGCAGGTACGAGAGAACTCGCTTGGGGTTAGAGAGGCACAGGCTACACGGGGACGGTCGTCGGCGCACGCGCGCCGCCAGCGTTCGATGTAGAAGCGGGCGTCGCGGAGCGACAGGAGATAGTGCTGGTTGAGCGGGTCTGTCACGCAGAAACCGAGCGGCACCTTCACGCGTGCACGCGCCACCCCTCAATCATCATGAGCACGCTGCCCACGACAAAGCGGCCTTGGCAGCACGGTGATGCGCAGCTCAGTCTGTCCCGGCATGACGAGAACGCACTGCTACGCTGACCTTCTTCGATCGGCTAGGGGGCGTTCTCACCCATCGCGACGCCGAACGTGGTTCGCTTCCGTTGGCCTTGTGTCGTCGGTATGCAGCGCTTCACTCGTCGTCCCCACCGTAGCCTCATCGCAGGAAGTGCGAAGGCAGGTTCTCGAGCCAGACGCGACGACACCGGCCGCCTTCGTCTCGCTCGTCGTGCGCGATTCCGCCGGTGTCGTGATCGCGCGTTCGCAGACGACCAGCTCAGGTCGTTTCTCAGTGCAGCTCGGCGGCGGCGGCACGTTTCGACTGCGTGCGCTTCGTATTGGCTACCTCCCGACCGACACCTCGTTCTCAACGGCCCGCGCTGACGACGTCGTCACGTTGCGGCTCATCCTGAGCATGCGCCGAGTGGTGCTCGCTCCCGTGACAGTCGCCGAGCGGAATCGCTGCGCCGACGCGTCGGCAGGCAATGGCGCGCTCGTCGGGATCTGGGAGCAAGTGAGTGCGACGCTCGACGCGACGTCGCGTAGCGACGCAGACGAAGCGCTCGCCGTGGAAACGATCTCGTACACGGCTTCGCAGCGGAGTCGTGATCGCGCGCCGTCAGCGTTAGCGGTAGAATCACCCACCTGGCGACGCGGCGGATCATTCCAGAGTGCGGAGGCACGCGACCTCGTCGAACACGGCTTTCTTCGCATTCGTGAAGGCGAGCTTGAGTTCCTGGCCCCGGATGCCCGCGTCCTCATCGACTCCGCGTTCATAAGAGGGTAAGCTCCCCTATCGGGTAGACAACATGGAGTAGACTTTCCGGGATCCCTTTCGGAAGGCATCACCGAGGAAGAAGTCCCGCGTTACAGAGTCGCAGATCGTCGTGGTGTTGAAGGAGGAGGAGGCTCGGATGCCGGGAACTCCGACCGCTTCATCGTCGTGCCATCCGAGATGGTGGGAGGGCCGGCGACGCGAAGCCACCATCCACTTACGTCCCTCCCGACCGTCGCAGGGAAACGTCACCTATCCCCTTCCCAACCTGGCCCGCACGTCCTTCAGTATCCGCTCCTCCAGCAACCCCGTCGACCCGCACATCGCCGGCTCGACCGACGTCCCGCTCATGTCCTGCGCCTCGGCCACGAGCCCCGTCCCGACGCGCGTCCGTCCGTCGCTCGCCGGCTGCAAGAAGGTGACCATGGCGATGGTGAGGCGCCAGGTGTCGGCGTTCGCGCCGGTGAGCCCCTGGCCGCAGTTGAAATACACGGAGAGCCGCTCGCCGCCCAGCCGGTAGGGCATGCGCGCGCGCAGCGTCCCCAGCTGACCGTTGGCCGAGTCGGCCCACTCGCGCGGGAGCTTGAGGGCGGCGTACGTCGCGCGCACCGCCGCGAAGGTCTCTCCCATGGGCGCGGCCACCGTGTCACGGGCGAAGACGAGCGTGTCGAGCGCCACCTCGACCGGATACGCCCGGAACTTCACGCGAGGGCGGAGCGCCTGCGCGGCGACCGCGGTCGCCAATGCCATCCCGAGCCCGACCGCGCCGGCAACCGCGACGTGCAGCGAGCGGCGTCCCGCACCAGCGGTACCAAGCGTACGGAGCACGCTCCCCGGTAGCGAGTGATACGTCTTCATCTAGAAGCTCCCTCCCAGCAGGACGGCGTTGGCAAAGATCGGCAGCATGCCGCGGTACAGGTCGCGATACACTGGATCGTGCGCGAAGGCGATCACCCGCCCGCGCCCCGCCCGCTCGGTCCACACATACGGCGACAGCGCCACCTTGGCGGGCATCTCAGGCCAGAAGTACCCCGAGAGCCGCACCCGGTTCTCGGCGGCGAGGCGAATCACCGCTTCGCCGGCGCGCAGGTCCTTGGGGACGGTGAGGACGCGGTCGGAATTCACGAAGACGGGGATCTCGCCCGGCGCCACCCCCGCCATGATGGGGGAGAGGGTGTCGAAGGTGGCCCGCGCCAGGACCCCCGGAAGACCGCCCGGGAGCGGAGCACCGCCAGTCGAATCGGCACGCACGGAGTCGCGCATGATGCGCGTGCGCACGAGCCCCAAGCGCTCCTGCGCCACCCACGCGGTGGCGCCGTCGAGGGTGATGAGGACCCCTCCGCCGCGGACCCAGTCGGCCAGCCGCGTCCGCCCGTTGTCGCCTAACGCGCGATCGAGCGCCGCCGCCTGCACCGACGGGATGACGAGCACCGAAAAACGCTCGAGCCCGTTCCCGGCCACGAAGCTCGCGTCGACGAGCGTGCTGGGGTAGCCGATGCGCTGGTCGAGCGCGTACCAGGCGAAGCCGAAAGCATTCCCCTGCACCGGAGCGCCGCCCAGCAATGCAACGCGCGGCGCAAGGACGGGGACGACGGAGTTGCTCCCGAGATCGGTCCCCTCGTCGACCCCCGCCGAGGCGATAGCGGCAACCTGCGCCCCCGCTTCGGCGGCGCGTGCGGCGACCACCTCGTGGATGTCGGAGCGGTTGACGGCCACGCGCACGATGAACGCGCCCTGCGCGAAACGCGCCTCGCCGCTGGTGAACGGCCGGGGGGCGTGCCAGACGCGCACCGAGTCGCGCAGCAGCGAGGCCAACAGGCGCGTGCTGGCCTCGCTCCCCGGGGCAAAGGCATATGCATAACGAGCGCGGGCCGGTGCCGCGCTCGTCGCTCGCGCGAGCTCACCCACTGGCGCCACACCGGCCGGGACACTCCGCGTCCACCACGCCTGCACCCGGTACGCCATCGGGAGCGACCAGGCGGTGATGTCGTAGAAGCGGTTGCGCTGCCCGGTACGCCTCAGCTCCAGCTCGAAGCGAATGAACGCCGAATCGAGCTCGGCGTCGGGCTCGAGGAGCGCCTTGGCCAGGTGCCCCTGCGGCTGTGCGAAGTCCACCACGTAGCTCCCGGCGCGAACGCGCGCCGGCTGCACCGCGCTGGCGCCGAACGGCGTCGCATCGGCCAGCGTCGCGTCGCTCGTCAGGCGCTGCACGTCGATCCCGTTGGCGCGAAGCTTGGCGACGAGCGAGTCGGCGCGTCCTTGCCCGTCACGCTCGAAGACGACGGCGCGCATGGGGCCGCGCGCGTGCTTGGCGATCGCCTCGGCGCGCGAGCGGGCGTAGTCGCCCACCAGTTCCGTGCGCCGGCGGGCCGCGGTACGCACCGTCGCCCACTCCGCAGTGTAGTGCTCCCACGCCGCCTGGCGCAGCGTGCGCAGCATCCCGTCGTTGCGCCTGATGGCGCCGCCCGACGACGACGCCGACTCGAAGAGCATCCCCACGCTCCCCGTCAGCATCGGCCACCCTTCGCCATAACCGGGATAGAACGAGTCGTATCCCTCGCGGCGGAAGTACGACCAGCCGTGGTTGTCGAAGGCGGCGCCGTGGGCGGCGGCGAAGATGTCGAACCACTTGGGGAGGTGCGCCGGATTGTTCTTGTTGTCCGGCTCGCGCGGCGGGGCGAAGTAGAAGGTCGCGCTCGACCCCTGCTCGTGCAGGTCCACCGCGACGTGGGGCCACCACTTCATGAAGGATTGCACCCGCCCACGCGACTCGGGGTGCGACTGGATGAACCAGTCGCGATTGAGGTCGAAGTAGTAGTGCGAGGTGCGCGGCCCCGGCCACGACCCGGCGTTGTTCATCGCCCCGGGTTCGCTGGCGACTCCCTGGAAGCTCCATGTGCGCTCGACGTCGTGCGTGTGCCGCTCGCGCCCGTCGGGGTTCTGGTTGGGGTCGATGAGGACGATGGTGCTGTCGAGCGCCAGGCGGGTCTCGGCGTCGGTTCCGGCGGCCAGCTGGTAGAGGAGCCCCAATCCGGCCTCCACCCCCGATGCCTCGCCCCCGTGCACCGAGTGCGCCAGCCAGACGATGGCCGGGAGGCGCCTAACGGCGGCGTCCACCTCGCCGGGGGCGGCGCCGCGCGGGTCGGCCACGCGCTGGGCGTCGCGCTGCAGCTCGGCGAGCCGCGCATGGTTCGCCTCGCTGGTGACGGTGAGGAGGAGCATCTCGCGCCCCTCGAACGTCCGGCCCACGGTGTCGACCTTCACCCGCCGCGAGGAGGCGGCGATGCGCTCGATGTAGCGGTTGATGAGGCGCTGGGGAGTGAAACGGTCCCCCAGCTCGTAGCCCAGGACGGCGCGCGGGGTGGGGACCTGCGGGTCGTAGCTCCCGCCGGCATCGGCAAAGGCGTGCTGCGCCCCCAGCGGGCGCAGGGCGAGGGTGGTCGCCAGGGCGAGCACGGTGAAGCGGGGCCACGACATGCGAGCGGTTCCTCCGGGTAGGGGGCGTGTGGCGGCGAATCTAGCCCGCGGCGCGCGCAGGGCGATAGGTTGCACAGTCGTCGCGCGCCGCGTTCTCCGCGCCATTCATCTCGCCCACGCCCCGACTCTTCGCCCATGGCTACGATCCTCCTTGCAACGCACAGTATCATTAGGTGGCTGGTCCTCATCGCCGGAGCCTGGGCCGTGATCCGCGCCTGGCGCGGGTGGCGCTCGCGCGCGGCGTGGGGCGCGAGCGACGCGGGGGCGGTACGCCTGTTCGTGAACGCGATGTCGCTGCAGTTCGTGGTCGGCGTCATCCTGTACGCCGTGAGTCCACTGGTGCGCACCGGGCTGGCCGACATGGGCGAGGCGATGCGCAACCCGAGCGTGCGCTACTTCGTGGTGGAGCACGTGGCGATGATGCTGGTGGCGATCGCCTTCGCCCACATCGGCGCGGCCCGCATCCGCAAGGCGACCAGCGACTCGGCGCGCTTCCAGACGGCGACCATCTGGATGGGGCTCGCGCTGGCGATCGCGGCGGGCTTCGTACCGTGGTTCAGGCCACTGTTGCCGCAGTTCTAGAAGACGAGAAGACGAGAAGACGAGAGGGCGGGGCGACGGGTGTCGTCTTGCCCTCTTTCGCATCTCCACCCTTGACCGAGCGGAGGGGAGTACGTATTCCGTGACCTGAACATTTCAGGGTACGCGCCGGTTTCAGCCGCGCGGGACCGCCCTCACGCCTCGCGACCATGGCGCTCGAACTCCTGCAAGGCACGCTCGACGTCCTCATCCTCAAGGCGCTCACCTGGGGACCGCGCCACGGCTACGCCATTGCCCAGTGGCTGCGACAGACGACCAGCGACGAGTTCCAGGTCGAGGACGGGGCGCTCTACACCGCCCTCCACCGCATGCAGCAGCGCGGGCTCCTCGCCGGCGAGTGGGGGGTGAACGAGGACAACCGGCGGGTGAAGCTGTACTCCCTCACCACCGCCGGTCGCGCCGAGTTGCGCGCGCGCACCACGCTCTGGACACGATACGCCGCCGCGGTGCATCGCGTCCTCAGCGCCACCTGAGCCAGCCGCACCCATGTCGTCACCCGACCGACTGCGCCGGCTCATCCGCCTCCCAGCGCGCGACCGCACGATCGCCGCCGACGTCGACGCCGAGCTCGCCTTCCATCTCGAGTGCGCCGAGCAGGAGCTGATGGCGCAGGGGATGTCGGCGGAAGGCGCGCGCCGCGAGGCGCGGCGACGCTTCGGAAACGTCGAGGCAGTCCGGGGAACGCTGCGATCGATGGGGAAGGAGGGCACCCGGCGGGAACGACGAAGCGTCTTCTGGCGCGGGTGGTGGGAGGATCTCGCCCGGGGCGCGCGGACCCTCCTGCGCGAGCCATCGTACGTCGCGGTCGTCGCCCTGACGCTGGCCCTGGGAATGGGGGCCAATGCGATGATGTTCCGCGTCATCGACCGCATCCTCCTGCGGCCGGCACCGCACGTGCGCGACGACGGTTCGCTCTCGCTCCTCTACTTCCAGCGCGAGACCCCCGAGTTCGGGCGCGTGACGTTTTCCAGCCAGAGCTACCCGGCGTTCGAGCAGATGCGCGCCGCCTTCACTCCCATGGGCGACCTCGCCGCCTGGTGGACGAGGTCCGCCTCGTCGGGACGTGGAGCGCAGGCGCGCAAGCTCGACGTGGGATACGTGACGCCGAACCTGTTCAACCTGCTGGGCGTGCGCGCCTGGTCGGGGCGAGCCTTCGACGCCGCCGACTGGATGGAGGGTGGTGAACCGTCGGTCGTCCTGACCCATGGCTTCGCCACCCGGGAGTTCGGCGTGGCCGCGGCGGCGGTGGGCAAGACGCTGCCGATCGGTGACACCACGTACACCGTCATCGGCGTCACTCCACCGGGCTTCACCGGCGCCACGCTACGCCATGTCGATGCCTTCGTCACGATGCAGTCGGACGTGGGTGCGGCGATGGGGGAGAACTGGCGCACCAACACGAACATGCGCTGGCTGCAGGTGGTCGCGCGCCGTGCCCCCGGCATCAGTGCGGAGCAGGCCGGTGCCGCCATGACGGCCGCGCTGCACCAGTTCGGACGGGCGTCCGCCAAGGACGACACCCTCACGACGGTGATCGCCGGCTCCATCATCCCGGCGCGACGCCCCGACGGGAGCACGACGGCGCGGATCACGCTCTGGTTAGGCGGCGTCGCGCTGCTCGTCCTCCTCGTCGCCTGCGCCAACGTCGCGAACCTCATGCTCGCGCGGACGCTGCGCCGGCGCCGAGAGCTGGCGGTGCACCTCGCCCTCGGGATCTCGCGTGCGCGCATCACGCGCGTCCTCCTCTCGGAGGCGCTGATCGTGGGGGCGCTGGCGGGCGCGGTGGCCCTCGCGCTGGCGTCGTGGGGCGAGCGGCTGCTGCGCGCGACGCTGCTCGATGGGATGGCGTGGGAGGGGGCCGCGATCGATGGGCGATCGGCGGCCTTCGTCGCCCTCCTCGTGGTCGCGGTCGCCGTGCTCGCCGGCGCGGCCCCCGCCGCGCTCGCGGCCCGCACGCCGCTGATGGACACGCTCAAGTCGGGCATTCGCGAGGGCGGGGGGCGCCGTCGCCGGCTGCGGAGCGCGCTCGTCGTGGTCCAGGGGACGCTGTCCGTCATCCTGCTGGTCGGGGGCGGGCTCTTCGTCCGCTCCTTCACGCGGGCGTCGTCGCTCGAACTCGGCTTTGCGCCTGACGGCCTCCTGGTCGTCAACCTCGACGTGTCGCTGCTCACCACCACCGCCGACGGGCACGAGGCGCGCTGGCGGGAGATCGAGCAGTCGGTGCGGGGGGTGCCGGGGGTGACCGCGGTCGCCCAGAGCGTCACCGTCCCCTTCGAGTCGCAGTGGTCCCGGGAGCTCCTCGTCGGTGGCGATACCCTGCCACCGGTCAAGGGAGGGGGGCCGTACGTCAACGCCGTCTCGGCGGGTTACTTCCGGACGATGGGGACCCCGATCCGGCGCGGGCGCGACTTCACCGCGGCCGATCGCGCCGGATCCGCCCCGGTCACGATCGTCTCCGAGCGCATGGCGGCGCTCCTCTGGCCGGGAAAGGAGGTAGTGGGGGCGTGCTTGCACCTGGCGGAGTCACCGGGGTGCGTGACGGTGATCGGTGTCGTCCCCGACGGGCGCATGACGGCGCTGGCCGACGAGCCGCCGCCGCAGTTCTTCCAGCCCCTGGGGCAATGGTCCCCGCGGATGCGCAGCCTCATGGTGCGCACGTCGTCCGGCGGCGCCGGCGCCATCGAGGCGGTGCGCCGCGCCATCGTGCAGGCGGAGCCGTCGCTTCCGTACGTGTCGATCCGCCCGATGTCGGCGATCGTGGACGAGCAGCTGCAGCCCTGGCGACTCGGCGCCACGCTGTTCGCCATCTTCGGACTCCTGGGCCTCGGGGTCGCCGCCCTCGGTCTCTACAGCGTCGTGGCGCACGACGTGGCGCAGCGGACGCGCGAGATCGGGGTCCGCCTGGCGCTCGGCGCGCGGCGCGCCGACGTGGCCCGGCTCGTGCTCGCCGATGGCGTGCGGCAGGCGCTCGCCGGCGTCGCGCTCGGGGTCGCCATCGCATGGCTCGCGAGCCGGCGCATCGCCGACCTCCTCTTCGACACCTCGCCGCGCGACCCGGCGATCTACCTCGCCGTGATCGCCGTGCTGTTGCTCGTGGCCGTCGTGGCCTCGCTGGTCCCCGCCCGCCGGGCCACACGGGTGGATCCCGCCGAGGTGCTCCGAGCCGACTAGAGGTCGCGCATGCATTCTCGCGGCGCGCCGGCGCCCTGCGCGCACCCGGAGCCGTCGGTCGTTCATGAGACGGCCTGTAAAGGCACGCGTCGACCGGTCGAGTCGTCAAAGATGCGTCCCTCGCCCACCATTCCCCGCGCGAACGCATCGTCTCGCCCTCAAACGGCGGAACTTCCCTGACCGGGCGCCGTTAGTTTCACGGTATGCGCGCCCTCGTCATCGTCGGCCGGCTCCTTCCGATCTTCATCTCCATCGTTCGCGATCATCGACGGTGGATCTGGTGGGGGGGAGCCACGCCGCGCACGCCGGAGTTCCACGAGCGCCGGGCCGCCCACTTCGTCGACACGGTCACGGCGCTCGGCCCCTCCTTCGTGAAGCTGGCGCAGGTCTTCGCGGCGCGCGCCGACCTCATTCCCGAGCCGTACATCTCGCGCCTCTCGGCGCTGCAGGACCGGGTGAAGTCCGTTCCCACCCCGGCCATCCGCCACGAGATCGAGCGCGCCTTCGGGGCGCCGGTCGCCGAGCTGTTCGAGCACTTCGACGACCAGCCGCTGGCGGCTGCCTCGTTAGGGCAGGTGCACCGCGCGCGCTACCGGGGCGAGGAGATCGCGGTGAAGGTCCTGCGCCCCGGCGTCGAGGCGCTGGTCGCCAGGGACATGGCGGTCGCCGTCCCCCTGGCGCGCTGGCTGGCGCGGCGCTTCCCCAACCCGCACGTGCGCAACGCGCGCACCGTCATCGAGGAATACGCCTCGAAGATCGGCGAGGAGATGGATTTCGTCCTCGAGGCGTCGTATGCGCGGCGCATCCGCGAGAACTTCGCCGGGCACCGGAAGATCGCGGTTCCGCGTGTCATCGATGCGCTCGTCTCGCGTCGGGTGCTGGGGCTCGAGTACATGGAGGGCGTCCGCATCGACCGCGTGGAGGCACGCCCCGGCGACGCGCCGCACGACCCGCGCGGCGTGGTGAGCACCGTGATGGAGCTCTACCTGCAGATGATGCTCATCGACGGGCTCTTCCATGCCGATCCGCACCCCGGCAACCTCCTCTTTGCGCCTGACGGAAAGGTGGTGCTGCTCGACTTCGGGATGGTGGTCGACGTCCCGCGCGAGATGCGCTGGCACCTGGTCACCACCGTCTTCGCCGCCATCCGGAGAGACACGGACGGGGTCATCGCCGGCTTCCAGTCGCTGGGGTTCGTGGAGCCCGGGGCCGACATGACGCTGGTGCGCGAGCTGGCCGACACGCTGATGGCGCTGGCGTACGAGAGGACGACGACGCAGGAGCGCATCGCGCTTCTCGCCGACCAGGTGATGGCGACCATCTACGACTTCCCGATCCGCCTGCCGAGCGAGATGGTGTACTTCGCGCGCACCGCGTCGCTGATCGAGGGGCTGGGGACGCGCTACGACCCGCGCTTCAACGCCATCAGCTTCGCGTCCCCCATCGCCGTCCGCATGCGCACGCGGATCATGGCGTCGATCTCCGACCAGGCGGGGAAGAGCCCGGTGGACATGGCGACCGTGGTGGGGGCCGCGTTAGGGCACGTGGCGGGGCTGGCGGTGAAGGCGGGGCGGGAGTTCCTGGGGCGGTTGTTGGCGGCGCCGCGCGCCATGGACGTCATCCCGATCGAGAGCAAGCGGCTCGCGGCGCCGTCGCCCGGGGAGTCGACGGCCTCCCCGCTCACGACGTCGCCCCCGGTTCCGACGCTCGCCGCCGGGGACTAACGCCGCCTCCGCGGCACCGGCTCCGGCGCTTCCTCCCTCGGCGCCGCATACTGCATGCGCGCCAGGATCCCCGCCGCCCGCCGCATGGCGATGGCCCCGTTAGGCGACCAGCGCCGCGGCGCCGGAAGGATCGCCGCCAGGCGTGCGGCCTCGCCACGCGTCAGGTTCTTCGCCGACTTCCTGAAGTGCGTGCGCGCCGCCATCTCGGCGCCGAACACCCCGTCGCCCCACTCGGCCAGGTTCAGGTAGAGGTCGAGGATGCGCTCCTTGGGGAGGCAGAGCTCGAGGACGACCGTGAACCAGGCCTCCAGCCCCTTCCGCACGTAGCTCCGCCCCTCCCACAGGAAGACGTTCTTCGCCACCTGCTGGGTGATGGTCGACGCCCCGCGCAGGCGGCGCCCGCGACGGGCGCGCTCCAGGGCGTTGCCGATCTCCTCGAAGTCGAAGCCGGAGTGCAGGTAGAAGCGGTCGTCCTCCGAGGCCAGCACCGCCCGCCGCAGGTACGGGGAGATCTCGCCACGCGACACCACGTCGCGGCGCGGATACCAGGGCTTCTTCCCCTCGCCGATGCGCTGCACCGTGCGGCGCAGCATCACCATGGTGGTGAGCGGCTGCACGACGTTGAGCGGAAGGACCAGGACGAACGGCCCCACGATCACCGCGAGGGCGGCGATCGCCAGGAGCCGGCGGATGCGCTGCCAGCGATTACGCGTGGATCCGGTTGCCATGGGCGGGAAATGTCGGGCCCGCATGAGCGACAGCAAGTGGCGGCCAATGCTGTAGCGCCGGTCGTCCATTGCGTCGGGCCCTCGGGCCATCACGCGGAGCAGCGCCGGACCCGCCGAAGGCGTATCCTTCCGGCGTGACACCCTGCACGCAGCGGGGTATCATCGTGTCCCACCACTCACCTGCGTGTCCCCATGCACTCTCTGCGTCCGATGCGTCGCATTCTCCCGGCCCTGGCCGTCCCGGCGATCGCCCTCGCGGCAACCGCCCTCCCCCTGTCCAGCGCCGCTGCCCAGGGGCGCGTGCGCACCGGGATCGAGGTGCTCGTCACCGACTCGCTCCACCTCATCAAGGGGAAGCGCGTCGGGCTGATCACCAACCACACCGGCGTCGGCCCAGCCGGGAAGTCGACGATCGACATCCTGTTCAGCACTCCGGGGGTGCGCCTGACGGCGCTGTACGGGCCGGAGCACGGGATCCGTGGCGTGGCCCGCGCCGGCGACCACGTCGCCTCGTCGGTCGATTCGGCGACGGGCGTCCCCGTGTACTCGCTCTACGGCGACACGCGCGTCCCGACCCCGGAGATGCTGAAGGACGTGGACGTCCTGGTCTTCGACATCCAGGACGTGGGCGCGCGCGTCTACACGTACGAATGGACGATGACCCTTGCCGCCGAGGCGGCGAAGGGGAAGAAGTTCCTCGTCCTCGACCGCCCGAACCTCATTCGTGCCGACCGGTTCGAGGGAGGGGTCCTGGACCCGAAGTACCGTTCGTTCGTGGGGTGGTATCCGGTCGCGCTTCGCTACGGGCTCACGGTGGGTGAACTCGCCAACTACCTGGTGAAGACGGGCCAGCTCACGTCGGACCTCACGGTGATCCCGATGCAGGGGTACCGCCGCAGCATGTGGTGGAACGAGACGGGGCTGGGGTGGCTCAACCCATCGCCCAACATCCGTTCGGGCGACGCCGCCGTGTTGTACACGGGGACGGTCTTCTTCGAGGGGACCAACGTCAATGAAGGGCGCGGGATGCAGATGCCCTTCCAGATGGCCGGCGCCCCGTGGCTGACCGACGCCGGGGCCATCGCCCGCGAGCTCAACGCCCTCAAGCTCCCGGGGGTCGTCTTCGATTCCACGACCCAGACCATCGAGGCCGGCTACAAGTACGGCGGGCAGACGGTGCCGGTCCTCGTGGTGGTGGTGAGCGACCGCGACCTGGTGAAGCCGGTCGAGGTTGGGATGCACATGCTGCGGGCCATCTACAAGCGCCACACGGGCGACTTCCAGTGGCGCACGCAGTCGGTGGACCGCCTCTTCGGCTCCGACCGCCTGCGCAAGGCGGTGGAGACCGACGGCGGGATCGAGGCGCTGATCCCGGTCCTGCAGCGCGAATCGGAGGAGTTCAAGCGGAAGACGGAGCCGTACTGGCTGTACCGGTAGCCGGGAGACGCGGCACAGGGCCGTCAGCTGCAAATCACCCTGGCGCCGTGGCGCCTGGGAACCGTGGGGCCCCGCCCGCGCGCTTGTCGAGTGCGCGGGCGGGGCGCATTGCGCCTGGGCGGCTCACTCCAGCCTCAGCGCCTCGGTAGGGGCGATGCGTGCCGCACGCCAGGCCGGGACTCCGGTGGCCAGCACCGCCGTCGCGATCGCGAGGACGGCGACGGCCACGTACGTGAGCGGGTCGCCGCGCGTGACGCCGAAGAGGAGCCCGGCCACGAAGCGCGACGCGGCCGCCGCCCCCGCCAGCCCGAGGGCGGTCCCCATGACCGCGAGGATGGCGCCGCCCCGTAGCACGCGCCCGGCCACCTGCCTGGGGGTCGCGCCTAACGCGAGCCGGATCCCGAACTCGCGCGTGCGCTGCGACGTGGCGTAGGCCAGCACGCCGTGGATCCCGACCAGCGCCAGCGCCAGCGTGAGCAGGGCGAAGGCGCCGAGCACCACCGTGGTGAAGCGACGGGTTCCGAGCGAGGCAAGGAGCGTCTCGCCCAGCGGTTCCACGCCGTGCACCGCCAGCTGCGGGTCCACGCTCCAGACGGCCCGCCGCACATCGGCGGCGAGGTCGGCGCTGCCCCGGTCGCTCCGCACCAGGAGCGCCCCCGACGACGCTGGCGCCTGCGCCAACGGCGCATACAGGGCGGGAGGCGCCGGCTCGGTGGGCCCCTTGAAGCGCTCGTCGGCGACGACGCCGACGATGCGCCGCGAGACGCCCCAGAAGCGGATCTCCGCCCCGATGGGGTCGCGCCCGTCGAAGTAGCGCCGCGCCGCGCTCTCGTTGATCACCGCCACCAGCGGCGCCGCGGCATCGTCACCCTCGCCCAGCGCCCGCCCGCGCCGCAAGGTGGTCCCCATCGTCTCGAAGTATCCGGGCGTCACCTGTCGCACGGAGATCTCGGGCCAGTCGCGCGCCTCCGCTTCGCGCCCCACCACGACGAACGAGTTCGTGAAGCCGGCATCGAGCGGGTGCGCCGAGGCGATGGCCGCCGACTGCACCCCCGGAATCGCCTCCACGCGTTGCAGGAGCTCGCGATTGAAGCGCTGTGTGGCCGGCCAGTCGGGGAAGCGTCGATAGTCGCGCGGGTAGCGCGTCTCGGGGAGCGTGTACTCGGCCTTGAGGACGCCGTCGGCGTTGAAGCCGGGGTCGACGCTCAGCACCGACGCCACGCTCCGCAGGAGGAGCCCGGCGCACAGGACCAGCGTGACCGAGAGCGCGAGCTCGGTCACGACCAGCCCCTCGCGAAGGCGCCGGCCATGCACGCCGGCGGTCGCGCCGCGCCCCTCGCCCTTGAGCGCGTCGTTGACGTCGACACGGCGCGCCTGCAGGGCGGGGACGAGCCCGAAGGCCACGCCCACGAGCATCGAGATCCCGAGGGTGACGGCGAGGACCGTGGCGTCGATCTGCACCTCGTCCACGCGCGGAATGTCCGTCGGCGCGAGGGCGAGCAGGAGCTGAAGCCCCGCCCACGCGAGCGCCACCCCGGCCGCTCCGCCCATGAGCGCCAGGAGCAACGATTCCACCATGAACTGCCGCCACAGGCGCCCGAATCCCGCGCCGATGGCGGTGCGCACCGCGACCTCGCGTGCGCGCGCGGCGCCGCGCGCCAGCAGGAGGTTGGCCACGTTGACGCAGGCCACGAGGAGCACCAGGGCGACGGCGCCTAACAGGAGATAGAGGACGGGGTGCACGGGGGCGAAGACGACGTCCTCGAGACGCTCGATGTTCACCCCGCGTGCCGTGTTGGAGCGGTAGGCCTGCTCGAGTCGCGAGGCGATGCGCCCCAACTCGTCGCGCGCCGCGCCCATCGAGACGCCGGGCGCCAGCCGCCCGATCATGAAGAAGGGGTGGGTGTCGCGCGGGTAGGTGCGCTCGCTGGCCTGCAGCGGGAGCCAGGCGGCGACGTCGCCCACTCCCGAGTATGGGGCGTGGTAGGCGGCCCGCGCGTGCACCTGGTCGACCCCGAAGTCGCTTCCCGCCGGGACGATCCCCACCACCTGGCGCGGCGTGTCGTCGAGGCGAATGGTGCGCCCCACGATGGCCGGGTCGGCGTTGAAGCGGGCACGCCAGAAGCGCTCACCCAGCAGCACGACTGGCGCGCCGCCCGCCACGTCCTCCTCGGCCGTGAAGGTGCGCCCGTGCAGGGGGGCGATCCCCACGAGCGGAAAGTAGGTATGGGTCACCGCCACCGTGGAGAGGCGCTCGGGGGTGTCGCGCTCCGGCGTGTGGCTCGTCTCGAGACCGACCAGCGCCGCCATCCCGTTCAGTGTGCGCGCCTGGGAGGCGAAGTCCTGGTAGTCGGGCCACGAACCCGGCTCGCGCGTGGTCCCGCTGGTGCGATCGGTCTCCCATACCACCACCAGCCGGTCGGCGTCGCGGAACGGGACGGGGCGGAGGAGGACGGCGTCGACGACACTGAAGAGCGCCGTATTGGCCCCGATGCCGAGCGCCAGGGTGAGGATGGCCACGATACTGAAGCCCGGGGCGTGCCAGAGCTGCCGGAGTGCGTATCGCGCGTCGTGGCGAAGGTCGGCCAGCCATTCGCGTGCGGACTTTCGAGCGACGTGTCGCCCGCCTGTCGTTGCCATCGGGGCTCCCGGTGCGGGTGAAGGGAACAACTGGGGGATGCGGCCCCCAGGAGGGTTGGACCTGCGGAGCTGGGGGACGGTTTCCTCGGGCGGCGATGCCGGAGCGCGAAACCCGGAAGCGGATGGGGCCGTACGACCCGCCATGTCCGTCGTCGAAGCCATCCGCCTGGCCCTGGCCCAGATCCGCGCGCAGAAGCTCAAGAGCTTCTTCACCCTCCTGGGAGTGGCCATCGGCGTCATGTTCCTGATCGCCGTCGTCTCCATCATCGATGGGATGGGGCGGTACATGGAAGATGACCTGGTCGGGAAGCTCATCACGAAGAACTCGTTCGAGCTGCGCCGCCAGCCCAACATCAACATGGGCGACGTGGACGAATCGGAGTGGCGCGCCTGGCGCACCCGTCCGCGCATCACCGAGGACGATGTCGAGCCGGTCACCTCGGCGCTCCCGCCGAGTGTCCGCTGGTCGTACGAGGGGGAAGATGCGCTCACGGTGGAGTCGCGCTACGCCAACCCGCGCAAGGTCTTCGTGCGCTGCGTGGACGGCGACTGGTTCGCCATCCAGAACATGGGGCTGCAGGAAGGGCGCCTTCCGTCGCCGCAGGAATATGCGTTAGGCACCCCGGTGGCGGTCATCGGCGAGGAGGCGCGCAAGCACTTCTTCCCCGGCGTGTCGCCGGTCGGGCGCGAGATCCGCATCGGCAACCTCCCGTACACGGTGATCGGCGTCGCCGAGAAGCAGGGGAGCGCCTTCGGGATCTCGATGGACAAGTTCGTCGTCGTCCCCTACAAGGCGCCGGCGCATCGCCTGGTGAATCGCTACAAGGTGATCGACGGCATCACCGTCCAGGCGGCGTCGGAGCAGCAGCTGGTGTCGACGATGGAGATCGTGCGCCAGGTGATGCGCACGCGGCACAAGCTGCGCCCGGGACAGCCGGACGACTTCTCGATGCAGACGGCCGATGCGGCGCTCGCGTTCTGGAAGAAGATCCAGGGCTTCCTGGTCCTCGCCGGGATCGCGCTCCCCGCCATCGGGCTCGTCGTGGGATCGATCGTGATCATGAACATCATGCTGGTCGCCGTGGCCGAGCGGACGCGGGAGATCGGCGTGCGCAAGGCGCTGGGGGCCAAGCGGCGCGACATCCTGTCGCAATTCCTGGCCGAGTCGACGACGCTGGCGATGATCGGGGCGGCGTTCGGGATCGGGGCGGGGTTCGGGCTGGCCAAGCTCATCGCCGCGATCTCGCCGCTCCCGGCGAGCGTGGCCCCCTGGTCGGTGGTCGTCGGGGTGACGGTGGGGGCGGGCGTGGGGATCGTGTCGGGGGTGTATCCGGCGAGCCGCGCCTCGCGCCTGGACCCGGTGGCCGCACTGCGGCAGGAGTAGCGGGATGGGACTGCGTGACCGCGTGACCTCGCTGGTGGAGGGGATCCTGATCGCGGTGGACGCGCTGCGGGCCAACCGCGTGCGTGCCGCCCTCACCATCCTCGGGATCGCCATCGGCGTCTTCGTGGTGGTGGTGATGTCGGCGGCCATCCAGGGCATCAACAACAGCGTGGCCCGCGAGTTCGAGAAGGCCGGGCCGACGACGTTCTTCGTGAACCGCTTCCCGGTGACGCTCGAGGGGTGCAGCGACGCCGATGACGAGAGCTGCAAGTGGCGCAGCAACCCCCCGTTGCGCCTGACGGAAGCGGCCGCCATCCGGCGCCTCCCCACCATCCAGGACATCACCATCAGCACCGGCGCCTCGGCGGCAGCCAAGTATGGCGACCGGCTGCTGTCGTCGATGCGGGTGGTGGCCTTCACCGCCAACTGGATCGAGGTGGACGGCGGCGACGTGGTGCAGGGGCGGAACTTCACGCAGGGCGAGGAGACGAACGGGGCCCGCGTCGTGGTGATCAACGAGAAGGCGGCCGAGCGGCTGTTCAGCGGCGTGGACCCGATCGGGAAGGTGCTCCTCCTCAACAAGTCGCCCTTCATGGTGATCGGCGTGTACAAGAGCGCGGGCGAGTTCATGAGCGAGCCGAGCCCGCGCGCCTACGTCCCGTTCACCGCCGGACGGCGCTACCTGAACCTGTGGATCGACTGGATCGACTTCACCGTGAAGCCGGTCCCCACCGCCACGCGCGACGAGGCGATCGACGACGTGGTGGCCACCATTCGCGGGATGCGCGGGCTGCGCCCGGGCACCCCCGAGAACTTCGCCGTCATCACGCAGGACAAGCTGTTCGAGACGTGGGGGAAGCTGACGGGGATCTTCTTCCTCGTGATGATCGCCCTGTCGGGGATCGGACTGATGGTCGGCGGCGTGGGGGTGGTCGCGATCATGATGATCTCGGTCACCGAGCGCACGCGCGAGATCGGGGTCCGCAAGGCGTTAGGCGCCACGCGGGGGGTGATCCTGTGGCAGTTCCTCATCGAGGCGGCCACCCTCACGGCGATCGGGGCGATCGTCGGCCTGGTGTTCGGCTGGATGGTGGCGGCGCTCATCCGCAACGCGACGCCGCTGCAGGCCACCGTGCAGCCGATGGCCATCGCCGCGGCCTTCATGGCCAGCTCGCTGACCGGCATCCTGTTCGGGCTCTTCCCGGCATCGCGCGCGGCGCGGCTGGATCCCATCGAGGCGCTGCGGTACGAGTAGGGAGCGGACGAGAAGACGAGAAGACGAGAAGACGAGAGGGGTGGGCTGATGGAGGCTCGCCCCTCTCGTCTTGCCCGGCACGCTGGAGCGTATGGGGGGTGCGCAGGCCATGCCGGGGTACGAGGCGACGGCACGGGGCGACGGCACGGGGCGACGGCACGGGGCGCGCGGAGATGAGGGCGTGGGCTACCGGGATGCCGGTCACGGAAGTACGGTATGCGAGAGGGCGCAGCGGGCAGCGGGTGAACGTGGTCCGGACATCCAGCCGCACCCTCCCGCCGGGTGGATCGTCTCTCGAGGAGACGCCGGCGCTGCCACGTCCCTCAGGCGATCTTCACTCGCGAATGCTCCAGGCATCCTTCCTCCTCCCGGTGGTCCTTCCGGCGCTTGCGGCTGGGGTGGGGATCGGTGTGCTCGTCGGGCGTCGCCGGGGACGGGAGCCCACGGCGCCATCGCCCGATGAGAGCGCCCCGACTCCGCGTCGACAGGGGGACAGCGAGTCCCTTCGTTCCCAGGCCCTCGAGGCGGTGGCGGAGCCGGTCCTCGTCATCGGGGTCGATGGACGGGTCAAGGACTGCAATGCCGCCGCGCTCGTCCTCCTGGACCGGAATCGCCCCGCCGTGATCGACGTCGAGGCCACGACGCTGCGAGCCCTCGTGACGCCGCGAGCGCAGCTGCAGGACTGGAAGGAGGTGATCGCCTTGCGTGCCCCCTGGTCTGGCGATGCGCACGTGCGGCTCGCCGACGGGAGCCGCCGGGCCTCTCCCGTCCGCCTCGTTCCCGTCTTTGCCCTCTCCGGTGAACTGACGGCGATGGTGGAGGTCTACCGCGAACTCCCCAGCGAGCCGGAGCTGGCGCCGGACCAGTACCTCCGCGCCCTCGACCTGGGAGAAGGGGGCGATGCCGCGGGGACGGCGGGGGAGCGCGCCGAGCGCGAGCTGCGTCTCCTGACGTTGGCGATCGCCGACCTCGATCGCGTGGTGCGGCAGTACGAGCTGCTCCTCCCCGCGGTACGTGCCGAGGATCCGCTGGCGGAGGCGATCGCGGGGCTGGCGGCGGAGACGAGCGAGGTGATCGCATCGGCCGACGTCCCCCGCCTGCTGCGGGAATTGCCGGCGACGCTGGCGCGCCTGCGTGCGCAGGTGCAGCGCCTGGCGGAGCCGGCGGGGAGCGACTGACCCCCGGGGGCGGGCGGACGCCGGCGCATCGCTGACGCATTAGGTTGAGGGCGCCGTCCCGTGACCTGCCGGCGGTACGGCGCCCCGACCATGCCCGGAGAACGCCCCTTGCTTCCCGAACTCCCCCCCTCGCCACAGGCCATCGCCGACGCCACCTGGGACGACCTCGCGCCCTACTACGAGCAACTGGTCCGCGCGCCGCTCTCGGTCGCGTCGGTGGAGCCCTGGCTCGAGAAGTGGTCCCGGCTCAGCGCGGTGGTCGATGAGGCGGGGACGCTGGCCATGATCGCCTACACGTGCGACACCGCCGACCCGGCCAAGGAATCGGCGAACCTGCGCTGGTCGTCGGAGATCTTTCCCAAGGTGGGGGAGCAGAACGTGCGGCTGGCGGAGCGGCTGGTGGCGCTCGCTTGGACGCGCGACGACATGGCGGTGGTGCTGCGCGAGTTCCGCACCGACATCGAGATCTTCCGCGAGGAGAACGTGCCGCTCTTCGCCGAGCTCGAGGAGCACACCGCCGCCTACCAGAAGATCACGGGGGGGCTGGGCGCCGAGTGGGAGGGGAAGCGGGTGACGATCCCGCAGCTGCAACCCCACCTGAAGGAGCGCGACCGGGCGGTGCGCGAGCGCGCCTTCAGGCTGGGCGCCGAGGCGTACATGGCCAGGCGCGACGCGCTGGCCGCGCTCTTCGACACGATGTTCGCGCTGCGGCAGCGCATCGCGGCCAACGCGGGGTTCGCCAGCTACATGGACTACGCCTTCCGGGCCAAGCATCGCTTCGACTACACCCCCGACGATTGCGCGCGCTTCCACGACGCCGTCGAGGCGACCGTGGCGCCGGCGGTGGAACGGATGATGGCCCACCGGCGGCACGCGCTCGGCGTCGACACCCTGCGCCCGTGGGACACGCAGGTGCAGCTGGAGAGCGAGCGCCCGGTGCGTCCGTTCACCGACGTCGCCGGATTCGTGACGCCGGCCCAGCGTATCTTCGACGCCCTCGACCC
This sequence comes from Gemmatimonadetes bacterium SCN 70-22, assembly GCA_001724275.1. Classification (NCBI taxonomy): domain Bacteria; kingdom Pseudomonadati; phylum Gemmatimonadota; species Gemmatimonadetes bacterium SCN 70-22. The sequence goes on along the minus strand of MEDZ01000002.1, from coordinate 200,681 downwards.
CGAGTTGGGCGGACAGTTCCGGACGATGGCGCAGGAGGGGTTGCTCGACCTCGAGAGCCGCCCGGGGAAGGCGCCCGGCGGGTACTGCACCAAGCTCCCCTGGCGGGGAAAGCCGTTCATCTTCATGAACGCGGTCGGGGTCCCCGACGACGTGAACACGCTCGTCCACGAGGCCGGGCACTCCTTCCACGACTTCGCCGCCCATCGGCAGCCCCTGATCTGGCAGCGCGGGACGGGGCACGAGGCGGCCGAGCTGGCGTCGATGAGCATGGAGCTCCTGGCCATGCCGCACCTGGCCCGGCCGACGGGCTACTACACGCCGGACGAGGCGCGGGCCGTGGAGATCGAGCAGCTGGAGGACGTGCTCAACAGCCTGGCGCACATTGCCAGCGTCGACGCCTTCCAGCGGTGGATCTACACCAGCGGCCGGGGCGACGATGCCACCGCGCGCGATGCGGCATGGTTGCAGCTGCGGGCGCGATTCGAGCGCGGGGTGGACTGGTCGGGGCTGGAGGCAGAGCGGGTGGCGCGCTGGTACCGCCAGCTGCATATCTTCGAGCTTCCGTTCTACTACATCGAGTACGGCATCGCGCAGCTCGGCGCGTTGCAGCTGTGGCGCGACGCGCGGCGCGACCCGGCGGGGACGATGCAGCGCTACAAGCGCGCCCTCGCCCTCGGCGGGACGCGCGGGCTCCCGGACATCTACGCGGCCGCCGGGGCCCGCCTCGTCTTCGACGAGGGGGGGATGCGCCAGCTGGTGGCCCTCGTCGAGGAGCGGCTCCACACCCTGCGGGACAAGGGCGCCGACCGGTCGTAGGCGCCACGCGAGTCCACCGGCCGCTGGCAGGAGCTCACCGGTCGCCCACCGGGGCGTCCTCGTGCCGGGCCTACTGCGGCTTCTGGACCGACGTTCCGGGGTCGCGCTCCACGCCGATGGTGTAGTCGGAGGCGAGGGCGGCGATGGTCCCGATGGCGGCCCAGAATGGGAGGAGCGCCGCCCCCGCCACGCCAGCAGTGAGGGGGAGATCCATCAGGGTGCGCCCCTGCGGGTTCCGGATGACGATGCGCCGGATGTTCCCCTCGCGCAGGATCTCCTTGAGCTTGGCCTTGAGGTTGCTGCCGGCCACCTTGATCTCTTCCATGTGTCCTCTCGCTCCATCTGGCGTGACACCGTCGCCCGAGCCGCGCCGCGGCGACGCATGTTGGCGCATCCTTGCGCGCCTCCTTCCCCTACGTCGCGGCGCCACGCCCGGTTCCACTGCCGTGGCCCGGGGGGGTGACACGGCATCGGCGATGCGGCTCGGCGATGCGGCTCGGCCAGGCGCCGCCGACGGCGTTTACCGCCGCCAGCGCCGGGAGATATGTTGCGGGGGGAAGGGGAGCTCGGGAGACGGACCCCGCCGCTGCTCCCACGCCGTCCCCACGCGCCCCTCGTGCCGTATCGAGGCCGCTCCGGAGCCGGGGTCGACTGCCATTTCACTCGAGTCTCGATGGCCAACCCGCTCGTCCTGCCTTCTGGTGGCCTCCGTCGCGGTGCGTGGCGCGGCGCGGCGACCCCGCTGGTCGCACTCGTGCTGGTCCCGCTCGCGCTCCTCATCCCCCGACGAGGCACCGCGCAGCAGGAGGTCCCGTCGCTCTCCAGTGCGCGCGTGGCCGCCCAGGTGGGGGTGGGGGCGCTGGCCTCCCCGGTGGCGTTCTTCGGGGCGGGGATCGCGACCAAGCGACTCGCCATCGCCATGGGAGCGAGCGACGAGGGCGCCGGGCGTGCCGCGTACGTCGCGGCCTACGGCGCCACGTGGCTCGCCGCCGCCGCGGTGCCGGCCGCCATCGGCGGTGACGGGCGCTTCCCGTCGGCCCTTGGCGGGTCGGCGTTAGGCATGCTGGCCGCCAAGGGCCTCGTCGCGATCGGGAACTGGCGCTACGACGCCGATCGCCGGGCCTGCGGGGTCCTCTGCTGGACGCTGGGTGCCGCCGTCGTCGCCCTCCCCAGCGTCGGCGCCACCATCGCCTACGACCGGTCCCGGCGCTGACGGGTTGCGCCCGCTCCCACGCCGGGCTAGGGTCCACTCAGCCTGCGCCATCCGCCCGGTTGGCGTGCCCCGTTCCCCGTCCTCCTGCGCACCCATGACGCGATCCTCGACGATCCTCCTCGCGGCGTTCGCCCTCGCCTTCACCGTTGCCGGCGCCTCGGCGACGCGGAGCGAGGGCGGGATGGCGCACGCCGCGCCGGTGCCGGCCGCCGCCAAGACCGTCATCCAGGTCTACAAGTCGCCCACGTGCGGGTGCTGCAAGAACTGGGTGGACCACGTGCGGGCGAATGGATTCCAGGCCGAGGTCTTCGACGTGTCCGAAGAGGAGCTGCAGGCCCGGAAGGCGAAGCTCGGGGTGGGGCCGAGGCTGGCCTCGTGCCACACCGCCATCGTGAACGGCTACGTGGTGGAAGGGCACGTCCCCGCCGCCGACATCCAGCGCATGCTGAAGGAGAAGCCCCCCATCATCGGGATCGCGGCCCCGGGAATGCCGGTGGGGAGCCCCGGGATGGAGGTCCCCGGCGGGCGCAAGGACAAGTACGACGTGGTCGCGTTCTCCAAGGGCGGCGCGACGCGGGTCTTCGCCAGCCACTGATCGATCGCGACGCCCGGCCGCTGGCGGTGGCGGGCGTCGTGGCTTCCGACGACACGGGCGACACTTCGGCCATGGAAACGAGACCCTGGGTTCTCGCCGAGTCGACATGGCCCGCCGTGCGTGATGCGGGCTACGAGGTGGTGGTCCTCCCGTGGGGGGCCACCGAGGCGCACAACACGCACCTGCCGTACGCCACCGACGTGGTCGAGGCGAGCGAGGTCGCGATCGCGGCGGCCGGCATTGCCTGGACGCGCGGGGCACGTGTCGTCGTCCTCCCACCGGTCGCGTTCGGCGTCAACACGGGGCAGCTGGCGGTGCCCTACTGCCTCAACCTCAACCCGACCACGCAGCTGGCGGTGCTGCGCGACCTGGTGCGTGCCATCGAGCCGCACGGGGCACGCAAGCTGGTGGTGGTGAATGGGCACGGCGGGAACGACTTCAAGCCGCTCCTCCGCGAGCTGCAACCCCAGACGCGGCTCTTCCTCTCGTTCGTGAACTGGTGGACCATCCTCGACGCCCGGCGATACTTCGGCGAGCCGGGCGATCACGCGGGGGCGCTGGAGACGAGCGTCATGCTGCACCTCGCGCCCGCCCAGGTGCGGCCGCTGGACGAGGCGGGACGGGGCGAGGAGCGGCGCTTTCGCATCAGGGCGCTGCGCGAGGGGTGGGCGTGGGCGCAGCGTGACTGGCCGAGCGTCACGGCCGACACGGGGGTCGGCGACCCGGCCGGGGCCTCGGCGGCGCAGGGGGAGCGCTTCGTGCGCGACGCCGCCGAGCAGCTCGCCGGTTACTTCGTGGAGCTCGCCGCCGCCGACCCGGGCGACCTGTACGCCTGACGCCGCCCCGGGCGACCTTGCACGCCTGACGCCGCCCGGAGCGCCGGCTGGAGCGCCGGCCGGCGCCGGCGCCGCGCTCCCCGCTGGCCGCGGGCGGAGTCCAGCAGCGCATTGCCGCAGGCGCGTGGCTCGGACCGCGTTGCCGGGGGACAGGCGGCGGCCCATGTTCCACCCTGGCCCCGAGGCGCCCCAACCGCGGCGCGGCCGGACACGGCACACATCACTACAGACGGGTGAGGAACGATGAAGGCCTCGATGGTGACGATGGCGATGGAGCTCGATGGCTACCGCATCGATGAAACGCTGGGCGTGGTGCGGGGGATCGTGGTGCGGTCGCGCTCCCTGTTCGGGACGATCGGGGCATCGCTGCAGACGCTGGTCGGCGGGAACATCACGCTGATGACCGAGCTGTGCGAGCGCACGCGCGCCGACGCCTTCGCGCAGATGATCGCCCACGCCGAGGAGCTGGGCGCCAACGCGGTGATCTGCGTGCGTTACGATGGCACCGAGATCATGACGGGCGTGACCGAGGTGTTGTGCTACGGGACCGCGGTGCGTGTCGCGCCGGCCGGCCCCGGCGGGGCGCGTTAGGCAACCTGACCTGCTTTCACCGGAGGGGACGATGAGCGAATGGCGCGAGAAGGTGCAGCGGATGATGGCCGACCTGGAGCGGGAGCGCGACGAGCTCCGGGTGCAGGCGCACCTGGCGAAGGCCGAGGCGAGGGACGAGCTGGGGAAGCTCGAGGCGCAGCTGGACGCGAAGATGGCCGAGCTCAAGGCGAAGGTGGCCAGTTACGACAAGGATGGGGACGGGAGCGTCGTGGACGACCTGGGCGATGCGGCGCGCAAGCTCGCGGGAGAGTTGCAGGAAGGCTTCCGCCGGTTCCGCGAGCGCAGCTGAGCGTGGCGGCGGGGGCCGCCCGGCACGCGGCGCGGGCGTCGCCTCGCCTCCCTCCCCCCGGGGCGCCCCTGTCAGGGAATCGCCGAGGGGGGAGGGGGAGGAACGGGGAGGCGGAGCTGGGCTGCCGCGGGCGCCGGGGCGGCGCACGGGCGGGGAATCGTCAGGCCGCGGCCGCGGGAGGGTCGGCCGCGTCGTCAGGCACCCGCGTCAGGCACCCGCGGCAGGCACGTGCGTCAGGCACCCGCGTCAGGCAGCGGGACGGAGGCGTCGTCAGGCAAGCGGGCGTCGTCAGGCACTCCGGAAACCGCGAGTTTGTGACCGGCGGGGCCTAACGGCAGTCCTGCCTTACGCGGCGCGTCAGGCAGTGGGGGGGCGCGAATTCGACCGGAGAGTGGTATACTAGGCGCGCTTGTCGCCGGACCCCCCAGCGGTACCTCCGGCGCCCGCACTTCCCACGACGTTGACCGGCGCTCGTCAGGCACCGGCCACCCAGCCCCAGGTTCACATGGCAGCGAAGAAGGCAACCAAGAAGGCGGCGGCGAAGAAGGCGCCCGCCAGGGCCGCCAAGAAGCCGGCCGCGAAGCGGAAGAGCGCCGTCACCTCGGTGCCGGGGATCAGCCGCATCGACCAGGAGTCGACTCGCACGCATGGTTACTTCGTCCGCGTCGGCTACCACCGCACCAAGGAAGGGGCCTGGCGTCCCAAGCACCGCGCCTTCTTCGGCGACGCCGGCCACGGCGGCAAGGAAAAGGCGTTCAAGGCGGCGGTGAAGTGGCTCAAGGAGGCGCAGAAGAAGTGATGCTCCGGCGGCCCCGGCGCCGGGCGTCTGTCGACGCCCCGTGCATCGGCGCTCCCTCCGGCTCCTCGCGGTTCGAGGGATGCCGCGTCATGCGGACCCCCGCCTTCCGGTAGCTCCCTCCCCTGCGGAACGACCAGCAGCGCCAGCACCGGCGCGCCCCACGCGGGGCGCGCCGGTGGCGTCGTTGGCCCAGGCGCCTCCCGGTCGCGCCCCGCGCCCGCGCCCGCGTCATGCCCCCGCCGGCGCCCTTCCGCCCCAGGGGCGCTGGCGCCTTCGGGGCGCCGATCCCGCCCTCGACTTCGCCCCGCCCATGACGCCGATCGTCCGCACCGTCGCCCTCCTGGCCTGCTCCAACGTCTTCATGACGTTCGCCTGGTACGCCCACCTCCGGAACCTCGGGTCCCGTGCCTGGTACGTGGCGGCGCTCGCCAGCTGGGGGATCGCCCTCTTCGAGTACCTGTTGCAGGTGCCGGCCAACCGCATCGGCTACACCGTGCTCTCCCTCCCGCAGCTCAAGATCCTGCAGGAGGCGATCACCCTCACGGTCTTCGTCCCGTTCGCGCTCCTCTACATGAGGCAGCCGCTCAAGCTGGACTACCTCTGGGCGTCACTCTGCATCCTCGGCGCCGTCTACTTCGTGTTCCGCTCCCCATAGATTCCGGGAGTCGACGAACGCCAGCGAGCGATCCCGTGCCGATCTTCCAGAAGTCGATCTTCAGGACCGAGTGCGACGAGTGCAAGCTCCCCTTCGCCGTGAACACCGGCGGGGTCTGCGTGCAGTGCCGTCGCATCCTCTGCGCCAAGCACCTCCATGGCTCCGTCGTGCGCAAGCTCCTCATCGCCTTCGGGGCGCCGATGACCTGCGTGCGCTGCCGGGCGGGGGAATCGCCCGTCCCTCCCGCCACTCGCTAGGCGCCCCATGACCGTCCGGCTGTACTACGACGATGCCTATCGCACGCGCTTCGAGGCCCGGGTCGTCGCGCGGGAAGACGGCGGGCGCCGCCTCTATCTCGACCAGTCGGCATTCTACCCCACCTCCGGCGGACAGCCCCACGACCTGGGAACGCTGGCGGGGGTGGCGGTCACCGACGTCGTCGACGAGGGGGAGCGCGTCGCGCACGTGATGGCGGCGCCGGTCGCGGGCGACGTCGACGAGGGCGTGATCGAGGGCGTGATCGAGGGCGTGATCGAGGGCGTGATCGAGGGCGTGATCGAGGGCGTGGTGGACTGGGCGCGCCGCTGGGACCACATGCAGCAGCACACCGGGCAGCACCTGCTGTCGGCAGTTTGTGCCGACCACTTCGGCTGGGAGACGCTGAGCGTCCATTTCGGCGCCGAGGCGTCGACGCTGGACGTGGCGACGGAGGCGGTCGCCCCGGCCGCGCTGGCCGAGCTCGAGCGGCTCGCCAACGCCGCCGTCACGGGGAACCGCCCGGTCACCATCGGCTTCGAGGACGCGGCGGCGGCGACGGGGCTGCGCAAGGCGTCGGATCGCGCCGGCACGCTCCGCGTCGTCACGATCGAGGGAATGGACCGGAGCGCCTGCGGCGGGACGCATGTGCGCGCCACCGGGGAGATCGGGCCGATCCTCCTCCGGCGCGTGGAACGGGTGCGGCAGGCGACGCGCATCGAGTTCCTGTGCGGGACGCGCGCCATCGCCCGGGCGCGCGCGGATCACGACGCCCTGGCGCGCATGGCCAGTGGGCTGTCGTGCAGCATCGACGAACTGGCGACGATCGTGACGGCGCAGGGCGAGCAGTTGCGGCTGCTGCAGAACGAGCGCAAGCGCCTGGACGACGAGCTGGGCGCGTGGCGCGCGCGTGACCGTCATGCCGCCGCCGCCCCCGGCGCCGATGGCAATCGCCGCCACCTGCAACGCCAGGCGCAGGGGAAGGTCGATGCGTCGCGCGCGTTCGCCCTCGCCTTCGCCGCACTCCCCAGGGCGGTCGTCGCCGCGGCGGTCACGACGCCACCGGCGATCCTGGTGGCGGCCTCCGACGACAGCGGCGTCGACGCGGGACAGGCGCTCAAGGCGGCCCTCGCTGCCGTCGGCGGGCGAGGAGGCGGGAGCGCGCGCCTGGCGCAAGGGACCGTTCCCGATGCGACGGCGCTCGAGCGCGTCATCGCCGCCCTTGGCTTTCTCCCCGAGGCGACGGGTACGCCCTCCGTCGCCGAAACACCCCGCGAATCATGACCTCGCCCCCGCCCCCTCCCCTGGACCGACATCGTGTCGTCCCATCGCCGCAGGCGCGTGAGCGCGGGGGGTTGGCCTCGTTCCTGAGCTCCCACGAGCGCAAGGGCGACTGGGAGATGCCGCGCCACCTGCGCATCGCCTGCATCATGGGGAGCGCGATCGTCGACTTGCGGGAGGCCCGGATTCCCGAAGGGCGATCGGAGATCGACCTGCGCGTGATCCTGGGATCGGTCGAGCTGCTCTTCCCGCCGGGCGTTCGCGTGGAGATGGAGGTCGACGGCTTTGCCTCGTCGGTCGAGTTCACGCCGGACGCCTCCGTCGTCCCCGATCCGTGGGCGCCCGTCATCCGGGTGGTCGGGACGGTGACGCTGGGCTCCGTGGAAGGGGCCTCTCGCCTCGCCGGCGAGAGTGCACGCGAGGCCAGGAAACGCATCCGCGCCGCGTCGGGGCGTCCCTCTCGCGGACTCGGCTGGTAAGTGGTAGCGTAGCGCATCCCTTCGACGGATGGCTGGCCTTGCCCCCAAACCCCAGCATGGACCAGCCGTCCCCCGCAGTGGGAGATGTCGCATGGAAACCGCGCTCCTCGAATGGCTCGCGCGAATCGGCTCGGGTGCCTTCACCCTCTCGCTCGGCGCCTTCGTCCTGCTCAATGGGGCGGCGGTCGTCGCGGTGGTGGTCACACGAGACCGGAGCCTGGTGAACAGGTGGACCGGGCGCATCCTCGCCGGCAACCTCGTCCTCGCCGGGACCGGGCTCGGCATTCCCCTCGTCACCACGGTCACGCGGCTCGGGATCATGGCCGTGACCCCGTCTGCACAGCTGCGCCCCAGCGTGGGTGACGAGGTGCGCGACGAGCGTTCCCCTGTTCCCGAGGCGCTCGCTCCGGTCGGCAGGCGCTGACACGATCGACCGGGCACCGGATGCTGCCCACCATCCTCCTGCACGGCGCGCTCGGCTCGCGCGCGCAGCTCGCGCCGCTGGCCGCCAGGCTTGCACCTGACCGGGACGCGCACCCGCTGGAGCTCGCAGGGCATGGCGCCACGGCGCTCCCGTCGGAAGGCGTCCTCCGCGTGGACCGGCTGGCAGAAGCGATCCTGGTCCAGATGGATGGTGCCGGGATCTCGACGGCGGACTTCTTCGGTTACAGCCTGGGCGGTTACGTCGCCCTCTGGCTTGCCCGGCACCATCCGGAGCGCGTGCGGCGGATCGTGACGCTGGCGACCAAGCTGCACTGGACGGTTGGAGGGGCGTCGCGCGAGGTCGAGATGCTCGACCCCGCCACCATCCGTGCCAAGGTCCCCGCCTTCGCCGAACGACTGGCCGCGACGCACGTCGCCATCGGGTGGGAGGAGCTGCTCGGAGCCACGGCGGAGATGATGACATGGATGGGGGAGAATGCCCCGTTGACCGAGGAGACGCTGCGCGCCATACGTCATCCCGTGCGGCTCATCGTCGGGGACCGCGATGCCACGGTGTCGGTGGAGGAGTGCGTGCGCGCGCGTGGCTGGCTCGCGGACGCCGAGCTCGAGGTGCTCCCGCGGACGCCGCACCCGTTCGAGCGCGTCCCCATCGAGCGGCTCGCGGCCAGCGTCCACGAGTTCCTGAGCACCGACCGATGACGCTCATCCTCACCTCGCCGTCCTTCGCCAACGGCGGCGCCATCCCGCCCCGCCACACCTGCGACGGCGACGACCGCTCTCCTCCGCTCGCGTGGAGCGGAATCCCCGACGGGACGCGGAGCCTCGCGCTGATCGTCGACGATCCCGATGCCCCCGATCCCGCGGCTCCCAAGCGAACCTGGGTGCACTGGGTGCTATGGGACATCCCGCCCGATGCCACCGCACTCCCCGAGGGGGTGAGCGACGCCGGGCTCCCGAAGGGGACGCACGTCGGCGTGAACGATTCGCACCGCAAGGGATACGGCGGCCCCTGCCCGCCCATCGGGCGTCACCGCTACTTCCACAAGCTCTACGCGCTCGACACCGTGATCGGGAAGCTCGCCGAGCCGACCAAGGCGCGGCTCCTGGCGGCGATGGAGGGGCACGTCCTCGCCGGCGCCGAACTCATGGGGACGTACCAACGCCGCGCGTAGCGGGCTGGTCACCGCGGGGGCGCGTTTCGTCCGCCGCGCCCTCGCGCGGCATCCCCGTACGGCGGCATCATTCACTCGCCGGGCGCTGACCTCCCGGCCGTTGACGTCCCGCCGCGCGCCGCGGCGCCCGCGCTTACCCTCACGCCTAACGCCGAATGCCGCCCCGCATGCGCCGATTCGTCCCTCCCTTCCTGCTCGCCGCCGCGCTTCTTGCACCTGCGTCGGCCCGCGCGCAGGCGTCCAATGCCTCGTCCGACGTCATGGCGGTGGTGCAACGCCTCTTCGACGGGATGCGGGCCGGCGACTCGGCCGTGGTCCGCAGCGTCTTCCATCCGCAGACCCGCATGATGACCGCGGCCAACGGGCCGGACGGGAAGTTGCGCCTGCGGGTCGACCCGGCGATCGACGGGTTCGTGAAGGCGATCGGGACGCCGCGACCGGCGCCGCTGGACGAGCGGATCTGGAACCCGAAGATCGAGATCGACGGTCCGCTGGCGTCGGTGTGGGTGGACTACGCCCTGTATGTGGGCGACAAGTTCTCGCACTGCGGCATCGACCACTTCCTCCTGGTGCGCGGCGACGACGGCGCGTGGAAGATCGTCTCGATCGCCGACACGAGGCGCACGGAGGGGTGCAAGCCGTAGGCGCGCGATCCCGGGACGAGCGCGGGGCGACGGCGGCGATGCGCGTCGGTCAGCAGGTGCCAGCAGGTGCCGCAGGTGCCAGCAGACGGTAACAGACGCCAGCTGGCGCGGGCGCCGGTGCCGGGAGAACTTGCCGTATTACCGCAGGAATGGGAGAAGGTCATGTCGGCGGTTCGGCTCTTCGTCTACGGCTCGCTTCGGCGCAACGCCGAGCAGGTCGCGCACCCGCTGCTCGTCGATGCCGCCTTTGTTGGCGGCGCCACCGTGGCGGGGACGCTGTACGCGGTGGCCTGGTATCCCGGGCTCGTACTCGCGGGAGAGGGGGCGGTCCATGGCGAGCTGTACGAGCTCCCGGCCGGGCGCGCCGACGCCATCCTGCATTCGCTCGACGACTATGAAGGCGGAGGGTTCCGGCGCCGCAAGGTGACCGCCGCGCTCGCCTCTGGCGACCGGTGCGAGGCGTGGACCTACGCGTACCTCGGGCCAGTGCATGCCCTCGAGGTCATCGCCTCGGGCGACTACGGCGCGCCGGTGCACCGTGCGCACCCGTGATGTGACAAACATCGTGCAGCGACCGCGACACGCGCGGCAGCTCCCTCTGTGGCACTCCCTCTGTGGCACTCCCTCTGTCGATCTCCCTCATGTCACGTTCACTCCGCTTCCAGCTGATCGCAGGCGCGGCCGCCCTCGCGCTCCTCGTCCTGCCGCTTCGCGCGCAGCACGCCGACCATGCCGCCCATGCGGCCAGGCCAGGTGCCGGTGACTCGACGCAGGGGCTGCGTGCGGCGACGCTCCCGGGACAGGACGCCTTCGGCGCCATCGCCGAGGTCGTGAGGATCCTGCGTGCCGACCCCGCGACCGACTGGTCCACGGTGAACCTCGAGGCGTTGCGGCAGCACCTCCTCGACATGAACGAGGTCACGCTCCGTTCGACGGTGAGTGCGACCAACGTCGCCGGTGGGGTGCGCGTGGACGTGACCGGGACGGGGCGCGCGCGCGACGCCATCCGCCGGATGATCACGGCCCATGCCCCCATGCTCGCGGCGGAGGGGCTGGCGGGTGTGGCCGACACGATCCCCGGCGGGATGCGATGGACCGTCACCACGCGCGATCCCGCGCGCGTCGCCGAGTTGCGCGGGCTCGGCTTCATCGGGATCATGACGCTGGGCGAGCATCACACGGTGCACCACTTGCAGCTGGCGCGCGGCGGCTCGCACCACTGATCGGCGCCCGCGGCGCCCGCGGCGCCCGCGGCGCCCGCGGCGCCCGCGGCGGACCGGCGTGGGGCGGGCGCTACCGCGTCCAGTCCTGCCGGATCCCCTCGGCGACGCGGTCGGCGAGGGCCATCACCGTCTGGTACGGGTTGATCTCGACCGAGTCGGGGAAGAGCGAGCTGTCGGCGACGCGGAGCCACGGCACGCCGTAGACGCGGCCACGTGAGTCGGTGACGCCGCTCCCCTCGGGTCCCATGGCGCACCCACCCATGAGGTGGGCCGCCGAGATCGAGATGCGCCCTGGGAGGAAGTGCTCCTCGGTGATGAGGTCGGCGAGCTTGTACGCGTTCTCGCGCTCGATGAGCGGCGGATCGGCCGACGGGGCGTGCACCCGGCGGGCCCCAGCCGCGAAGAAGATGCGCGCGCTCATCCTCGTCGCCGACACCAGCGATCGAATGACGGCGGGGGTGAAGGTGTAGTGCACGACCGCCTTTCCCGCCGCGTCGACGGTGATCCGGTTCCCCGCGACCGCCTTGTCGCACGCCAGGACGAGGATCATCTGCAGGCGCGGAAAGGCGCGCATCAACGTGCTGTGGTCGGCGCCGAAGCCGGTGAGGTTCTTGGCGGTGATGAAGGGGAAGTACATGCACGTCTCGAGCACGTATCCTTCGTGCTCGGCACGGTCCAGGTAGTAGCTCTTGGGGTGCCCGACGTCGTTGGTGATGGCGCGCTCGTGCTCGGCCACCAGGATGTGCGCGGGGTGGCAGGTGAAGCGCTCGCCGAGGCGCGGGAGGTGCTTCGTGGCCTCGGAGCGGAGGAGGAGCGCGCTGCTCCCGATGCTCCCCCCGCAGGAGACGATCGTCCGGGCGGAGATGCGATAGTCGCCCGGCGCCCACTCCGACGGGGCGCCCTTTTCGCCAGGGGCAACGGGGTGCACGCGGACCACCACGCCCCCTTCCTCGAGCCGCAGCGCCTGCGCGCGCGTCACCACCTCCACCCCCTGTCGCTCGGCGTTAGGCAGCTGGACGCGGTGCGTCCCCATCTTGGCCGCGTTGGGGCACCCCAGGTTGCAGAGCGACGACCCCTTGCACCCCCGGAGGTTGAGCGGGAACTGCTCCGCCTTGGCCCCCACGCGCGTGCACCCCGTCACGAAGAGCCTGTTGTTGTCGTTGAGGAGGACGCGTGGGAGGTAGTGGACGTCGTTCTGGGCCATGAACTTCTGCGAACGCCGCTCGATGTCGGCGTGCTCGAGCCCGGGGACGCACCACTCGCGGATGACACGGTCGGGCGCGATCAGCGTGGTCCCCGTGTACACCACCGTCGACCCCCCGTAGGCGCGCCCGAAGGCGAGCGTCATCGTCCCGTCGGCCGTGAGGAAGCCGCCCCCATCCTCGTACAGCGCCCCGGACATGTCGATCTCCCGCCCGGTGAACTCGTGATCGCCCAGGCGCGGCCCCTGCTCGAGCACCAGGATGCGCACCCCCTGCGCGACCATCGGGGCGAGCTCCTGCGCGACCGTCCCGCCTCCCGCCCCCGAGCCGATGACGACGATGTCGTATTCACGGGTCAGCACGTCGTCCCCCGGGCGAATTCCGACCGTCGACTTGCCAATGCTGTGAGGCGGCGGTCAGGGGTCACGCGACTCCTCGTCGAATGGCTCGGTTGCGACGGCCCGCATCTCTCCGGTCGTGCGCCGCGCGCTCCATCCGTCGGCGTGCGCGCGATAGCCCAGCGCCCCCTGCACGTCTTCGCGCGTGTAGTACCCCATGAAGACCAGGGTCCGCACCCCCCAGAATCCGCGTCGGACCAGGAGGTGGCGCGACGACTCGAGCCCGTGGAGGACGGCGGTGCGCTGCTGCGGGGTCAGGTGCGAGAACCGGCGGAAGCGCCTGAGGAGCGGGAGAAGCTCGATGATCCGGAGGAACGCCACCAGCTGGCGGCGCATCGCCTCGGGGCGCGAGGCCAGCGCCGCTTCGACCACCGCTTCGACTTCCCGCCACGCGTCCGGTGTCAGCGACGCCATCTCGGGCACGACCGTCTCCGCCACTGCCCGAAACGTCGCCTGCACCGGCGCCAGCGCCGATCCGCTCATCTGATGATCCACACGGGGTAAACGGAGCCTCCTGAAGGCGGCGGATAACATGCAGGGCGGGGGCGCGGATGACGAGGGGGGAGTGGCGCGCATCGCGACACCCCTGCCCCTCGCCACCTCCCCCCCTCGCCACCTTGCCCCTCTCGCCCCCTGCCCCCACGTTGGCCCCGCCCGTCTCGTCTTCTCGTCTTCTCGTCTTCTCGTCTTCTCGTCCTCTCGTCTTCTCGACTTCTCATGAGTGATGCCCGCCTCCGCGCCCTCGCGGCCCGGCGCACCCGCTTCGCGATCTCGCTCACCGTGGCGATGATCGTCCTCTATTTCGGCTTCATCCTCCTCATCGCCTTCGACAAGGCGCTGATGGGAACGCTGGTCGCGCCGGGGCTGAGCCTGGGGATCCTCCTCGGCGCGCTGGTGATCGTCGTGAGCTGGCTCCTCACCTGGGTGTACGTGCGCTGGGCCAATACGCACTACGATCGCGAGCTCTCGGAGATCAGCCGATGAGCATTGCCCTCCATGCGCTGCTGCGGGCGGGGGTTGCGCCTGCCGACTCGGCGGCGCACGCCACGGCCATCGGCGAGCCCAACTCCGTCGCGATGGCCTTCTTCTTCGTCTTCATCGCGCTCACCCTCGGCATCACCTACTGGGCGGCCAGGCGTACCCGCACCACCGAGGATTTCTACGCGGCGGGGCGCGTCATCTCGGCGGGGCAGAACGGCTTCGCCCTCGCGGGCGATTACATGTCCGCGGCCTCGTTCCTGGGGATCGCGGGGCTGGTGTCGACCACCGGATTCGATGGGCTGATCTACTCGACCGGATGGCTGGTCGGCTGGCCCGTGGTCCTCTTCCTCATCGCCGAGCCGCTGCGGAACCTCGGGAAATACACCTTCGCCGACGTCGTCGCCGCGCGGCTGCGCCAGACGCCCGTCCGTATCGCCGCCGCGCTCGGGACGCTGGCGACGGTGATCTTCTACCTGATCGCCCAGATGGTCGGCGCCGGCGGGCTGATCAAGCTGATGTTCGGCCTCAGCTACGAGACGGCCATCGTGGTGGTGGGAGCCGCGATGATCGCCTACGTCCTGTTCGGCGGGATGATCGCGACCACGTGGGTGCAGATCGTGAAGGCGGTCCTCCTGCTGGGGGGGGCGACCATCCTCGCATTTATGGTGTTGGCCGAGTTCAACTTCAGCCCGCTTTCCCTCTTCAGTGCGGCGGCATCACGCTATGGTGACGCGGTACTGGCGCCAGGAAGGCTCGTTTCCAACCCCTGGGATGCCGTTTCACTCGGAATGGCGCTGATGTTCGGGACGGCCGGGCTTCCCCACATCCTCATGCGGTTCTACACCGTGCCCGATGCCCAGGCCGCACGGAAGTCGGTCTTCTACGCCACGGGGCTCATCGGCTTCTTCTACCTCATGACCTTCATCCTCGGCTTCGGTGCGATGGTCCTCGTCACCCCCGAGACGATCCTGGCGGTGGACAAGGGGGGGAACATGGCGGCTCCGCTGTTGGCCGAGACGTTGGGGGGGACGCCCTTCCTCGGCTTCATCGCCGCCGTGGCCTTTGCCACCATCCTCGCCGTGGTCGCCGGCCTCACCCTGTCGGGGGCGGCGGCGCTCTCGCACGACCTCTGGGTGAGCGTCGCCCGAAAGGGCGAGGCGACCCCCATCGAGCAGCTCCGGGTGGCCCGCATCGCGACCGTTGCCCTCGGGATCATCGCCGTCTTCCTCGGGATCACCTTCAAGGGGCAGAACGTCGCCTTCATGGTCTCGCTGGCCTTCGCCATCGCTGCCAGCGCCAACTTCCCGGCGCTCCTCCTCTCCATCTTCTGGCGCGGGTGCACCACGCGTGGCGTCGTGACGAGCATGCTGGTCGGGACGATCTCGACCCTTCTCCTCATCTACCTGTCGCCCACCGTCCAGGTCGACATCCTCGAGGCGGAAAGCGCGCTGTTCCCCCTCAAGAACCCGGCGTTGATCACCATCCCGCTCTCGTTCGCGGTGGGGATCGTCGTGTCGCTGCTGGGGAGCGACCCTGTGGCGCGCGACAGGTTCGCGGAGGTAGAGCGGCGAGTGCACCTGGGAGCCGAGGCCTGAGCGGCAGCTCATGGTTGCCGCCCGTCGCGCACCGCTCGCGGCCGACCAGATGGGGTACCTGCGCCGGCGCGTGGCGTGACCAGCGGAGCGGTTTCGGCTCGCTGCCGGGCCTCGCTATGTTGCCAGCCATGTCTGTTGATCGCGACAAGATCCCGTACCTCCCCGAGCGGATCGAAGGGCTCGGGGCCGTTGCCACGAACCTGTCGTGGAGCTGGAGCCGTGCCGCCCGGCAGCTGTTCTCGATGATCGACGAACCGCTCTGGCACCTCACGCGGCACAATCCCATCGCCGTCCTTCGGCGCGTCGAGCCGGCTCGCTTGAGCAAGCTTGCGCGCGAGCCGCAGTTCCTGGACCTGTACGACCGGGTCATGCAGGACTTCCGGCGTGACCAGTCGTTCGACGACACCTGGTTCAGCACCCACCACCAGTCGCAGCGCGGCAAGACGATCGCGTATTTCTGCGCGGAGTTCGGGCTCCACAACTCCGTCCCGATCTATTCGGGAGGGCTCGGCGTGCTGGCCGGCGACCACTGCAAGTCGTCGTCCGACCTGGGGGTCCCGCTCATCGGCGTGGGACTGTACTACAAGAACGGGTACTTCGACCAGAAGCTCCGCCTGGACGGCTGGCAGGAGGATTCGGAAGAGCGCTTCGACGTGGTCAACACGCCGCTCGAGCGGGTGGCGCTGCCGGGCAGGGATCCGTGGCTGGCTGCGCTGCCGACCTTTGGTCGCGACATCCACCTTGCCGCGTGGCGGATGAACGTCGGGCGCGTCCCGGTCATCCTCCTCGATTCGGATCTCGAGCAGAACGATCCTGCCGATCGTGAGCTGACCTCAAGGCTGTACACCGGAGGACCCGACGTGCGGCTCCGGCAGGAGTGGATCCTTGGCGTGGGCGGGGTGCGCGTGCTGCGCGCCCTCGGATACTCGCCCGCGGCCTGGCACGCCAACGAGGGGCATGCCGCCTTCATGCACGTCGAGCGGCTGCGGGAGCTGGTCGTCGCGGGGCACTCGTACGAGGAGGCGGTCGCGCAGGTGCGCGCCTCGAGCATCTTCACCACGCACACCCCCGTGCCGGCCGGCCACGACACCTTCTCCTTCGACCAGGTGGAGCAGTGCGCTGGGGCGATGTGGGACGAGATGCAGATCTCGCGCGAGCAGTTCCTCGGGATCGGGCAGCACCCCACGGAGGAGCACGGGCGCTTCCACATGACCGTCTGTGCGTTGCGCCTGTCGAGATACGTGAACGGGGTGGCCCGGCGGCATGGCGAGGTCTCGCGCCAGATCTGGGCGCCGCTGTGGCCCGATCGCGACGTGGGTCGGGTGCCGATCGGCCACGTGACGAACGGCGTGCACAAGGCCACGTGGATGTCGAAGGAGATGATGGAGCTCTTCGACCATCACTTCGGCCACCAGTGGGGGAGTCGCGTCGAGGATCCGGCGATGTGGGAAGAGGTGCTGGAGCTGGACGACCATCGCCTCTGGTCGACGCACCTCGCGCTCAAGACCGAGCTCCTGAACTTCGTGCGCGAGCAGGCGCGGAGGCGGTGGGCGCGGCACTGGAAGGAGGCCACGCACGTGGTCGGGGCGGGGACGCTGCTCAATCCGAACGCGCTGACGATCGGTTTCGCCCGCCGCTTTGCGACGTACAAGCGGGCCGACCTCGTCTTCTCGAACGTCGAGCGGTTGCGCGCGCTCCTCGTGGACAACACGCGCGCGGTGCAGCTCATCTTCGCCGGCAAGGCGCACCCGGCCGACACGCCGGGCAAGGAGGTCCTGCGCACCGTGTACGGCTTCACCCGCGACCCGCAGCTCGAAGGGCGGGTGGCGTTCATCGAGGACTACGACCTGCACCTCGCGCATCGCCTCGTGCAGGGGGTCGATGTCTGGCTGAACCTCCCGCGCGTGCCGATGGAGGCCAGCGGAACGAGCGGGATGAAGGCGGCGCTGAATGGCGTGCCGCAGCTGTCGACCCTCGACGGGTGGTGGCACGAGGGGTACGATGGACTGAACGGCTGGGCCATTCCGCCGGCGTCGTCGCGGGCCACGCCTGACGAGTGGGATGCCGAGCGATTCTACTCGCTCCTGGAGGAGCAGGTGGTGCCGCTGTACTACGAGCGGGACGAGCGCGGGCTGCCGCACGGGTGGATCCAGAAGATGAAGCACGCGATCCGGGTGGCCGGGCAGCGGTTCACGTCGCGACGCATGGTCCAGAACTACGCCAACGCGTATTACGCCCCCGCGATGCACGGGGAGGTGCAGGGCGACGATCCACCGATCGGATGAGGTAGGGGATGGCAGCGCGCAAGCGAAGTGCGGAGCAGGGGGCGCCCGCGGCGGCGAAACGGCGTCCGCGGACGCCGGGGGACGACGCGGGCGGTGGCACGCCGAAGCGTTCGGCGAAGCGCCCCGCGCCGGCGCGCGCGTATCCGCTGGTTGCGGCTGGCGGAGAGGCGGTCACCATCGTGCACGTGGTGGCCGAGCTCGCGCCATTTGCCCGCACAGGAGGGCTGGGCGAAGCGGTCGCCAACCTCGCCAAGGCGCAGGTGCGGGCGGGGCTCGAGGTCGCGATCATCATGCCGCTCTACCGGCAGGTGCGCGAGGTGGTGGGTGACCTGGTCCCGGCCAGCGCACCGTACACGGTGCAGGTGGGGCCGCGCGCCGAGTCGGCGCAGCTGTTCGAGTCGAAAGGGGTGCGGGAGCGCGCCGGCCACGGGATTCCCCGCGTGTACTTCCTGGCCAACGACTACTACTTCGGGCGCGAGGGGATCTACGGCGATGCCCGCGGCGATTACGGCGACAACGACCGGCGGTGGGCGCACTTTGCCCTCGCTTCGCTCAACGCCCTCCCCATGATCGCCCGGGCGCCGGTGATGATGCACTGCCACGACTGGCACACGGCGCTGGCCCCGGCCTACCTCCGGGCGTATGACGTGGGGAGCGAGTTCTTCCGCAACACCTGGTCGGTGATCACGGTGCACAACGCCGGCTACCAGGGGCACTTCCCGCCGCAGTCCATGGCCGACGCGGGGCTCCCGTGGGAGTTCTACAACATCGACATGTTCGAGTGGTACGGGCGCATGAACATGCTCAAGGGGGGGCTCGCCTGCGCCGACATGGCGACGACCGTGAGCCCCACCCATGCGCACGAGCTCCGGACCGCGAAGGGCGGCTTCGGGCTGCACGAGCACTTCGTCGCCATGCGGGACCGGTTCGTCGGGATCCTCAACGGGATCGACACCGTCGACTGGAACCCGGCGACCGACCCGCTCATCGCCCACACCTACACGCGTGGCCGCCTCTCGCCCAAGAAGCAGAACAAGGCGGCGCTGCAGCGCATCTTTGGTCTTCCGGAGCGCCCCACGACGCCGGTCATCGGGATGAGCGCGCGCATGGTGGCGCAGAAGGGGCTCGACCTGATCCTCGGCAGCCCGCGGTTCCTCTCGCTCGACGCCCAGTTCATCTTCCTGGGGCAGGGGGAACGGCGCTACGTCGACATCCTGGAGGAGCTGGGGGCGCTGGTCCCCGGGCGCATCGGGGTCCAGACCGACTTCACGGTGGAGCAGGAACACCGCCTCCTGGCCGGCGCCGACATGATCGTGATGCCGTCGCAGTACGAGCCGTGCGGGCTCACGCAGATGCGCGCCCAGCGCTACGGGACGCTGCCGGTGGCGCGCAAGGTGGGGGGGCTCGCCGACACCATCGAAGACAACGTCACCGGCTTCCTCTTCGACGACTACACCCAGGCCGACTTCATCGCCGCCTGCGCCCGGGCCATCGACCACTACCTGCACCCGCACGTCTGGACGGCGATGATGAAGGAGGCGATGGGGCGGGACTTCGGCTGGGAGAAGTCGGAGGCGAGGTATCGCGAACTGTACCGGCGCGCCATCGCCTCGCCGCGCTGGAGACGTTAGGCGTTGTCCTCCCGCCCGGTGGACTTCGTCCTGATGCTGCACTCGCACCTCCCGTACGTGCTCAACCACGGACGCTGGCCCCACGGGAGCGACTGGCTGTGCGAGGCGGCGCTGGGGGCGTACCTCCCGCTGGCGGGAAAGCTCCGGCAGCTCGAGCGTGGCGACGTCCAGGCCCCGGTCACCCTCGGGGTCACCCCGGTCCTCGCCAACCAGCTGGCGCATCCCGCCTTCGCGGCCGAACTCGATCGCTACATCGCCCAGCGCCTCGCGGCCTGCGCCGAGACCGCGTCGGCGATGGCCGGGACACCCGAGGCGCCCTTGCTCCCGCTGGTCGCGTTCTGGGAGCGGCGGCTCGGGCAACTGCGCACCCTTCGTGACGAGCTCGGGGGCGACCTCATCGGCGAGTTCCGGCGGCTCCAGGGGGCGGGGCGCCTCGAGCTCACCTCGTCGGCGGCGACGCACGCCATCCTTCCGCTCCTCGCCCGCGACGAGTCGATCCGGTTGCAGCTGTTGGTGGGGCGCGGCGAGCACCGGCGGCTCTTCGGGAGCGACCCCGCCGGGTGCTGGCTCCCCGAGTGCGCCTACCGCCCGCGAGGGATGTGGTCACCGCTCCCGGGTGCCCCGAACGCCGGGGTGCGCCGCGGGATCGAGGAGCACCTGGCCGAGGCGGGCTACCGCTACTTCTTCGTCGACGCGCACATGGCGAACGCCGGGGCGCCGCTGGGCATCTACGGCGAACTGTTCGCCGGCGAATCGGCCCACCTCCCGGATCCCGCCGCGCCCGACGCGGCCGGGCGACAGTCACCGCACCGGGCGTACCGGGTGACGGGAGCCGGCGCCCCCGTCGACGTCGCCGCCCTGGTGCGGGACCCGCGCGCCACGCTCGCCGTCTGGAGCCGCGGCCACGGATACCCCGGCGACGGCGCCTACCTGGAGTTCCACAAGCTCCGCTGGCCCGGAGGGCTCCGATTGTGGGGGGTGACGTCGCGCGCGTCAGGACTGGGAGACAAGGCGCCCTACGACCCCGTGGCGGCACGACTGACGGCGCGCGCGCACGCGCGTGACTTCGCCGCGACGCTCGCGGCGATCGCGGACGGGTGCGGCGTCGGCGATCGGGTGATTGCCGCCCCGTTCGACACCGAACTCTTCGGCCACTGGTGGTTCGAGGGCCCTGACTTCCTCGGTGACCTGTACGCGGAGCTGCCGCACCATCCGGGGGTGCGCGCCGCGACGGCGTCGGCGCACCTGGATCGTCATGGCGCCCCTGCCGCGACGCGACTGGCGCGCGGGAGCTGGGGGCGCAACGGCGACCTGGAGATGTGGCTCAACGACCGGGTGCAGTGGATCTGGCCCCTGATCTGGGAACTGGAAGAGGAGTTCTGGGCCCTCGCGCCCACGGCACTCGAGCGCGACGGGACCCACGAGCTCCTCGCCCAGGCGGCGCGCTCGCTTCTCCTGCTGCAGTCGAGCGACTGGCCCTTCATCGTTTCCACCGGCGAGGTGGCCGACTACGCCACGCGGCGCGTGCACACGCACGCGGGGGAGACGCGCGAGCTGCTGGGCGCCCTGCGCCGCGTCCTCGGCGGGAGCGAGGCGCGGGTCGGGCGTGCGCTGGCCCGCGCGTTGCACCTGCGGGATGCCGTCTTCCCCGGCATCGTCCCGGCCATCGCGGCCGCGCTGGTGCCAGCACGCCGCGACCACGCGTACGCCACCATCGGGTGAGGCCAGGCCATGCGCTCCGTCGTCATCCACGGCCACTTCTACCAGCCGCCGCGCGAGCACCCGTTCTTCGACGAGATCGAGGCCGAGGCGTCGGCGGCCCCGTACCATGACTGGAACGACCGCATCGAGCGCGAGTGCTACCGCGCGGTGGTCGCGGCGCGCGTCGCGGGGGGGCAGGGGCGGATCGCGCGGATCGTCAACACGCTCGAGCGGCTGTCGTTCAACGTGGGGCCAACGCTGTTCACGTGGCTCGAACAGGCCTCCCCGACGACGTATCGCGCCATCCTCGCCGCCGATCGGGAAAGCTGTCGGCGCTTAGGGGGGCACGGCAACGCCCTGGCCCATCCCTACCATCACGTCATCCTTCCGCTCGCCTCGCGCCGCGACAAGGTGACCGAGGTACGGTGGGGGATCACCGACTTCCGACGGCGGTTCGGGCGCGACCCGGAGGGGTTCTGGCTTCCCGAGACCGCGGTCGACGACGAGACGCTGGACGTCCTGGCGCAGGAAGGGATCCGCTTCACCATTGTCGCCCCGTACCAGGTGACGCAGCGCCCGCCCAACGGCCTGCCGGGGCGCTACACCACGGCGAACGGACGGACGATCGCCCTCTGCACGTACCACGGCGACCTGTCGCACGGGATCGCCTTCGGCGGCCTGGTGGGCGATGCGACCCACTGGGCACGAGAGATCCTCGCGGTCGCGCCCGACGCGGCGTTGCCCGACGACCCTCCGTTCGGGGCACGGCGCGCGCCTGGCGACGAGACGCCTCACCTGGTCGCGATGGCGACCGATGGCGAGACGTACGGACATCACCACAAGTTCGCCGAGATGGCGCTGGCCCGCGTCGTGGAGCTCCTGGCGCACGAAGGGGTGCGGGTGGAGAACTTCGCCTCGTTCCTCGCCCGGCATCCCGCGACGCACGACGTGGCACTGGTCGCCCCCACGACGTGGAGCTGCGCCCACGGTGTGGAGCGGTGGCGCTCGGATTGCGGTTGCCGGCTGGACGGGGTGCGCTACCCCAGCCAGGCGTGGCGCACCCCGCTGCGCGACGGGCTGAATGCCCTCTCGGCGGAGCTGCACGCCATCTTTGTGCGTGACGGGGCCCCGCTGTGGGGCGACGTGTGGGCGGTGCGCGACGCCTATGGCGAGGCGGTGAGCCGCGATGCCGATGCGCGCCACGCCTTCACCGCGTTGCGGCTGGCGGATGCCTCGCACGGCGACCAGCACCGCGCCGCCGAGTTGCTGGAGATGGAGCGGGACGCGCTCCGCATGTTCACCTCCTGCGCCTGGTTCTTCGACGACATCGGCGGACTCGAGCCGCAGCAGGTATTGCGCTACGCCGCCCGCGCCATCGCCCTGAGCGGCGAGGCGCCCCGCCTCGAGGCGAAGCTGCGCGCGACGTTGCGGCTGGCGAAGAGCAACGATCCGGCCACGGGGACGGGGGAGGACGTCTACCAGCGCCTGACGAGCGGCCCCGACGCCGCGGCCCGCACGGCCGCGGCCGCCGCCGCCCTCGTGGCCCTCGGCGTCGAACCCGATGGGCACCTGTCGGCCAACGCCGTCTTCGCCGAGATCACCGGCGACCGCGTCACCGTGACCTCGCGAGATACGGGGAGGGCGCGCCGCTTCCGCGTGGCCGTGGTCGACCGCCGTGCGAGCGAGATCACCTGCGACGTGACCGACATGGAAGACGAGGATGCGCGCATCTGGCGCATCCCGCTGGCCGACTTCCCCGAGCGCCCGCGCCGCGCCATTCGCCACCAGCTGCGGCGGCAGCTCCTTCCACGCTGCCTGACGCCCGACGAGATGGAGCGACTCGCCTCGGGCGAGGAGTCGCTGCGCGGGGTGATCGTCGTCGCCCTCCTGCGCGCCGTCGCCCAGCTGTCGGGGGATCACTCCCCCGAGGCGCTCGACGTGGCCGACGCGCTCTTCGACCTGTTCGAACAGTTGGAGACCAACATCCCCTTCGACGTGCAGACGGTCTTCTGGACGATCTGGCAGGAGGCGACTGCGGCACGGCGCGAGGCGCTCGCCCCATTCAGGGACCGGCTGGGCTTCGAGCCATCCGTCGGCTGACGAATGGCCGCGCGGACCTTCCGCGCGGCCGGCGGTATTCATCAGGCATCACCCGCTCGACCACAGGCTTCCAGACGGATGGAGTCCCCATGCCCCCCAACGACCCGCTGGCCAGCGGCACCATGGCAACCTGGCTCGACGAGCTCTGCCGGGAGCGCGCATCGTACAACCTCCCGCCGCGGGCCAACGCGCGCGCCGGCTCGTTCGCCGACGGGATCCTCGCCTTCCTCTTCCCGCACTTCGCCCCTCGCCTCGACGGCGCGCGCGCGGCGCTGGACCGCGAGCTGGCGTTGATCGCCGAGGAGGCACCGGCGCTGTTTGCCGACTTCCTCGCGCACCAGGCCGGGCCCGGGATCACGCACACCGTCGAGGTGTCCATCGACGCCGACGGGGCGACGGCGGGGCGCGCGTTCATGGACTCGCTCCCCGCGCTGCGTGAGGCGCTCCTGGCCGACGCGCACTTCCTCGTCGCCTCCGACCCGGCGGCGACGTCGGTGGAGGAGGTGATCCTCGCGTATCCCGGCTTCCATGCCGTCGCCTGCTACCGCCTGGCCAACCGGATCCGGTCCCTGGGCATCCCGCTCCTGCCGCGGCTCATCACCGAGCACGCGCACATGCGCACCGGGATCGACATCCACCCCGGGGCGACCATCGGCGTCCCCTTCGCCATCGATCACGGGACCGGTATCGTGATCGGCGAGACGGCGACCGTCGGCGTGCGGGTGCGGATCTACCAGGGGGTGACGTTAGGCGCCCTGTCGGTGGAGAAGGGGCTGGCCAGCGCCAAGCGCCACCCCACCATCGGCGACGACGTGATCCTGTACGCCAATGCCACGGTACTCGGCGGGCGCACCGTGATCGGCGCCGGGAGCGTGATCGGGGGGAACGTCTGGCTCACGCGCTCGGTCGCTGCCGGATCGGTGGTGGTGCACCAGCCGATGAACACGCAGTCGAACGCGGCGGCCAACGACATTTTCCAGATCTGAGGCCCGCCGGCGCCGGTCCATCGCGGGCCCACGGCGCCCCACGCGGAGATCGCCCGGGTCCCGAACCTAGCCGACTCCCGGCCTCGACGTCACCTTGTACGGGAAAGCCGGGGGCGAGTGCGTCACTCGTCTTCCCGCCCTCCCGTCCTGTCGTGCGATGCCCTTCGTCATCTTCGTCGCCCCCATCCTGAGCGAGAATGCCTTCCGCATGGTGGAGGCGGCGGCGGGGCTCCCCGATGTGCACCTGGCGGTCATCACGCACGACGGGGCGGAGCGCCTGCTGCACCTGCAGGGGCGCGTGGCGCACTGGAGGGTGGAGAACGTCCTGGACGTCACGCAGCTCACGTGGGCGGCGGAGGGGCTGTCGCGGATGTTCGGCCCCATCCACCGCCTGTTCGGCGCCTACGAGCAGCTGCAGGTCCCGCTGGCCGGGGCGCGGCAGCGGCTGGGCATCGAGGGGATGAGCGTGGAGGCCGCCAACAATTTCCGCGACAAGGCGCGCATGAAGACCCTCCTGCGCGGCGCAGGGCTTCCGTGCGCGCGCCACCGCCTTGCAGGGTCGATGGACGACGCGATCGCCTTCGCCGAGGCAAGCGGCTTCCCCGTCGTGGTGAAGCCGCCTGCCGGCGCGGGGGCGCTCTCGACCTTTCGTGTCGATGACATGCCGGCGCTCGTCTCGGCGTTGCGGGCCACGCCCCCGACGCTCGAGCAGCCGGTGCTCCTCGAGGAGTTCGTCCAGGGCGAGGAGCATTCGTTCGAGACCATCTCGGTGGACGGCCGCCACGTGTGGCACTCGCTCACGCGCTACTATCCCACGCCGCTCACCGTCCTGCAGAACCCATGGATCCAGTGGTCGCTCGTGTTGCCGCGCGAGGTCGACGATGCGCAGTACGACGACATCCGCTCGGCGGCGCGGCGCGCCCTCACGGTGTTGGGGATGCGCACGGGGATCACGCACCTGGAGTGGTTCCGCCGCAGCGACGGCAGCATCGCGATCAGCGAGGTCGCGGCGCGCCCCCCGGGTGCGCAGATCACGCAGCTCATGTCGTATGCCCACGACTTCGACACCGTGCAGGCCTGGGCCAGGGTCATGATCTTCGGCGAGTTCGAGCCGCCGGCGCGGAAGTACGCCGCGGGTGCCGCCTTCCTTCGCGGTCAGGGAGAGGGGCGGATCGTGGCGGTTCACGGCGTCGACGAGGTGAACCGCGAACTGGGCTCGCTCATCGTCGCCGCGAAGACCCCCGTCATCGGCGCCACGCCCTCGACCAGCTACGAGGGCGACGGTTGGGTCATCGTCAGGCACCCCGACACCGCCACCGTCGAGCGGGCTGTCCTGAAGCTGGTCAGCACGATCCGCGTCGAAGTCGCCTGACGCCCCGTGTCCATCTCGTCTTCTCGTCCTCTCGTCTTCTCGTCTTCTCCTAGTCAATGAATGTCATCATGCTGGCCCCGGGATATCCCGGCGAGATGCCGTACTTCTGCCGCGCGCTCGCGGTGCACGGTGCCAAGGTCTACGGGTTGAGCGACGTGGCCCACCAGGACCTCCCGTCACTCACGCGTGAGCACCTCGCCGGCTACCTGCAGGTCGCCGACTTCACCGACGAGGATGCCGTGGTGCGGCAGGTGGTGCAGTCGGTCGGGCGTGCGACGATCGACCGCGTCGTCTGCATGTGGGAGCCCGGGGTGGTGCTGGCGGCGAAGCTGCGCCAGGCGCTGGGCGCCCCGGGGCAGGGGGTCGAGCAAGCGACGACCTTCCGCAACAAGGATCTCATGAAGCAGGTCATCACGCGCGCCGGGATCCGGACAGCGCGTCATGCCGCGGCCACCAGCATGGCCCAGGTGAAGGAGGCCGCGGCCGCGATCGGCTTCCCGGTGATCGTGAAGCCGATTGCCGGCGCGGGATCGATGGACACGTTTCGCGCGGGATCGATGGCCGAGCTCGAGGCCGAGTTGGCGAAGGTGAAGGGATACGACGAGGTGAACGTCGAGGAGTTCATCGAGGGCGACGAGTACACGTACGACACCATCTGCATCGACGGTGAGGTGCAGTACGAGAACGTGTGCTATTACCGCCCCAATCCGCTCATCGCGCGCTCGCACGAGTGGATCTCGCCGCAGACGCTGGCGCTGCGCGACCTGACGCCGGCGCCCGTGGCCGGGGGAATCGCGTTAGGCAGGGCGGTGCTGCAGGCGATGGGGTTCCAGACGGGCTTCACGCACATGGAGTACTTCTGGACGTCGAAGGGCGAGGCGGTCTTCGGGGAGATCGCGGCCCGCCCCCCCGGCGCCCACACGGTCGACCTCATGAACTTCGTGGGCGACATCGACCTGTTCATGGGGTACGCCGAGGCCGAGCTGAAGGGGACGTTCTCCCAGTCCACGGTGCGCAAGTACAACGCCTGCAACATCTTCAAGCGCGCCCAGGGGCAGGGGCGCATCACGCGGGTCGAGGGACTCCAGCACCTCCTCGAGCGCTACGGCGAGCACATCGTGCACATCGACCTCCTCCCCGTGGGAACGGAGCGGCGCAACTGGGTGCTGACGCTGGTGTCCGACGGCTATGTCGTCGTCCGGCACCCCGACCTCCAGGCGTGCATGGAGATTTCGGACGCCGTCGGGACGGACCTTCGGCTCTTTGCGAGCTGAGCACGAGAAGACGAGAAGACGAGAAGACGAGGAGGGCATGGTGCAAGAGACGCAGTTCGATGCGATCGTCGTCGGGTCGGGCATTTCCGGCGGATGGGCCGCGAAGGAGCTGACCGAGAAGGGGTTGCGCGTGCTCCTGCTCGAGCGTGGACGGAACGTGGAGCACATCAAGGACTACGTGAACGCCCGCAAGGGGCCCTGGGAGTATCCGCATCGCGGACGCCGCACGCAGGCGATGGTCGAGCACTACCCCGTCCTCAAGCGCGACTACCCCCTCAACGAGACGAACCTCGACTTCTGGGTCGACGAGGAGGAGTCACCGTACACCGAGGTCCGGCGCTTCGACTGGTATCGCGGCTACCAGGTCGGCGGGCGCTCGCTCATGTGGGGGCGGCAGAGCTATCGCCTGAGCGAGATGGACCTGGAGGCCAACGCCAGGGAGGGGATCGGGACCGACTGGCCCGTTCGTTATGCGGAGCTTGCCCCCTGGTACGACAAGGTCGAGAAGTTCGCCGGGATCTCCGGTTCGCTGGAGGGGCTGCCGCAGCTTCCCGACGGGGCGTTCCAGCCCCCCATGCCGCTCAACTGCGGCGAGGAGCTGGTGGCCGGCAGGCTTCTCAAGGCGTTCGATGGCGCGCGTCGCCTCATCCCGGGGCGGGTGGCGAACCTCACGCAGCCGCTCCCGGGGCGCAACCCGTGCCAGTACCGCAACGCCTGCTGGCTGGGGTGCCCGTACGGCGGCTACTTCAGCACCCAGTCGTCCACGCTCCCCGCGGCGATGGCCACCGGTCGGCTGACGCTCAAGCCCTGGTCGATCGTGACCGAGGTGATCTACGACAAGGATGCCCGGCGTGCCACGGGAGTGCGCGTCCTCGATGCGATCTCGAACCAGGTCACCGACTTCGAGTCGAAGGTCGTCTTCCTCTGCGCCTCCACGCTCAACTCCACGTGGCTCCTCCTGCGCTCGGCGACCGACGTGTGGCCCGGCGGCCTGGGGAGCAGCTCTGGAGAGTTAGGGCGCAACCTGATGGATCACCACTTCCGCCTCGGGGCCTCCGGGAGGCTGGAGGGGCTGGACGACAAGTACTACTACGGTCGGCGCCCGACGGGCTTCTACATTCCGCGCTTTCGCAACATCGGCCGCGACAAGCGCCCGTACCTGCGCGGCTTCGGCTACCAGGGGAGCGCCAGTCGTGAGGGGTGGGGGCGTGCGGTCGCCGAGCTCGGGGTCGGGGGGGCGTTCAAGGACCTCATGGCGCAACCCGGCGGATGGACGATCGGCGCGACCGCGTTCGGCGAGATGCTCCCCGACCGCTCGAACCGGGTGTCGCTCGACCACGCCAGGCAGGACAAGTGGGGCTTGCCGGTGCTCAAGATCGACTGCGCGATCGGCGGGAACGAGGAGCAGATGCGCAAGGACATGACCGCCGACATGGCGGAGATGCTCGAGGCGGCGGGCGTGAAGGACGTGAAGCCGTACGACAACGGCTACTGGCCGGGGATGGGGATCCACGAGATGGGGACGGCGCGCATGGGGACCAGTCCGAAGAACTCGGTCCTCAACAAGTGGAACCAGGTGTGGGACGCGCCCAACGTCTTCGTCACCGACGGGAGCTGCATGGCGTCGTCCGGGTGCCAGAACCCGTCGCTCACCTACATGGCGCTCACGGCCCGCGCCGCCGACTTCGCGGTCGAGTCACTCAAGAAGCGCAGCCTCTAGGACGCGGCACCGTCGCCACACGTTCTCCACGGGACATCCACAGGACACCGGCCATGCCTGACGAGCTGGAACCGCAGTCGCTGATAGACCGCCGCGAGGCCATTCGCCGCGTGAGCGCGTTGCTGGGGGGGGCCGCCTTCATCGGCGGATCGGCGCTGATGGCGGCGTGCGCCCGGGAGCGAGGCGCCGGCGTCGACTCGGCGACGGTGATCGGCGCCACGCCCGAGCCGCGGCAGACGATGTTCACCGCCGAGGAGGTGGCCTACCTCGACGAGATCGCCGAGACGATCCTTCCCGAGACGTCGACGCCGGGGGCGAAGGCCGCCCGTTGCGGCGTCTTCATGGCCGTGATGGTCCAGGACTGCTACGAGCCGAAGGACCAGGAGATCTTCCGCGCCGGGCTCGTGTCGCTGAACGAGGCGAGTCGAAAGGCCCACGGCATCCCGTTCATGCAGGCGACGCCGGAGCAGCGGACCGCCCTCCTGACGGCGATCGACAAGGAGGCGATCGACTACCACGCCGCGAAGAAGAAGGACGAGCCCAACCACTATTTCCGGATGGTGAAGGAGCTGGCGCTGCTCGGCTACTTCACGTCGGCGGTGGGGATGACCAAGGCGCTGCGCTACGTGGAGACGCCAGGGCGCTTCGATCCCTGCGTGCCGCACGCCAAGGGCGAGACCATCTGGGCCGCGCACGCCTGACCACGCCCGGCGACCAGGCGTAATCGCCCGGATGGCCGGGTTCCCCTACACCAAGGGGGGTGCTGTCGGATACCGGATGCGGAGATGCGGCGAAATCCTCGTGAGGTGCCCACCGGAGGTTCTCATGAAGGAGTCGTCACTCAGGGTCCTGCGGCAGGGGGTGGTCGCCGGATTGCTCGGCTACGCGGTCGTCGCGGTCGTCTTCGCCATCGCGAACGTGGCCGGGGGGCGGTCGCCGTTCCAGACGGCGGCGGTGCTGGGCGCCACGCTCTTCTACGGCGCGACCGACCCGGCGGCGGTCACCGTCTCGGCGCCGTACGTCTTCGCCTTCAACGGGCTCCACCTGGTCACGTTCCTCGGCTTCGGGATCATCGGAGCCGCGCTCGTGTCGCTGGCAAACAAGGGAGAGCAGCTGTGGTACCTGGCGCTCTTCTTCTGGATGTTCGTCGCCGTGCACATGATCGGCGCGGCGCAGGTCTTCGCGATCCCGCTGGGGCAGATTCTCTCGGCGGCTGCGGTGTGGGCGGCGGGGATCGGCGCCGCGATCGTGATGGGGATCTACCTCGTCCGGGCGAATCCGTCGCTGCGCGCGGCACAGAGCTGGTAACACGCCCGGACACGTCCGGACAGCCGGCGCAGGGTGCCGGGCGCACGCCCCGAGGCGACGGGCGGGCCACAGCGGACCCGCCCGGGACGGGCGCGCGGGCTATGCCGTCCCCCACTCCCCGAGAATCTCCTCCAGCCGTTCCAGCAGCCACTCCACGTCGTCGCGCCCGACCGTCAACGGCGGGCGGATCTTCAGCACGTTGTCGGCGGGCCCCTCGGTCCCGACGAGGATCCGCTCCTCGCGCAGCCGGTTGACCACGTAGCGGGCCGCGTCCGTGGCGGGCGCGCGCGAGCTGCGGTCGGCCACCAGGTCCACCCCGACGAAGAGTCCGAGGCCGCGCACATCGCCGATGAGCGCCTGGCGGGATTGCAGGTCGCGCAATCCGGCCAGCAGGTGGCCGCCGACCGCGCGGGCATTGTCCTGCAGCCCTTCGTCGTCGACGATGCGCAGGACCTCGGTCCCGATGCGGCACGAGAGGGTGCTCCCGCCGAAGGTCGAGAAGAACTCGATGCCGTTGTCGAATGCGCGAGCGATCTCGGATGTGGTGAGGACGGCGCCCAACGGATGCCCGTTGCCCAGCGGCTTCCCCAGGACGACGATGTCGGGGAGGACCTCCTGCTGGGTGAAGGCCCAGTAGTACTCGCCGAGGCGTCCGAGCCCGGTCTGGACCTCGTCGGCGATGCAGACGCCGCCGGCCGCACGAATGCGGGCATACACCCCCGACAGGTAGCCGGGCGGTGGGAGGACCTGTCCGCCGACGCTCGGGAAGGTCTCGGCGATGAAGCCGGCGAGCCGTGCGCCTCCTCCCCGCGCCGGGATGCGCGCGATGGCCTCATCCACGTACGCCGCGTACGCCGCCCCGGCGTCGGCGCCGCGGTGCGGGCCGCGATAGGCGTCGGGGAGCGGGACCAGCTGCACCCAGTCGGGACGGCCGCCGCCGCCCGGCTTGTTGAACTTGTAGGCGGAGAGGTCGTAGGCGCCGGTGGTGTTCCCGTGGTACCCGTGGTCGGGGGTGACCATGTCCCGTCCCCCGGTGCGCGCCCTCGCCAGCCGCAACGCGAGCTCGTTCGCCTCGCTCCCCGAGTTCACGAGGAAGACGTGCGTGAGGTGCGGCGGCGCCTTGGCCAGGAGCGCCTCGGCGAAGGCGACCTGCAGCGGGTGGAGGTAGCGCGTGTTCGTGTTCAGCCGCGCCAGCTGGTCGGATGCCACGGCGCGCAGTCGCGGGTGGGCGTGTCCCACGTGCGGCACGTTGTTGTAGGCGTCGAGGTACGTCCGTCCCCACTGGTCGAACAGGTAGTGCTTCCACCCGCGCACGAAGAGGCAGGGGTCGCGGTAGCTCAGCCTGAGGTTGGAGGCAAAGTGCGCACCGCGGCCGGCGAGGAGCGTCGCCACGTCGATGGGGCGGTACTCGACCCTCGCGTCGGGGAGGTTGAGCAGGGCGGCGGGGTTGGGGCAGATGGCGCGCCACATCGCGAGGTCGTCGGGGTCGGCGACCCCGGGCCAGTCTCCCGCCATGCCGTCGGTGAGCACCGCCAGCTGCAGGTGCAGGTGCGGATCCCACCCGCCATTCTCCTCCGGCGACCCGAGGGCGCCAAGCTGCTCCCCCCGCGTCACGCGCTGCCCCACCCTGAGCGCCTGCACCGTGGCACGCGACAAATGGCCGTACAGCGTCCAGAACGCGTCGCCGGCCGGCGTCTGGTGCCGCAGGACGACCATCCCCCCGTAGTCGAGCGCTGCCTCGCGGAACTCGACGACATCCACCACACCATCGCAGGGGGCGTGCACGGGAGTCCCCGCCGGGAGGAAGACATCGACCGCGATGTGGACCGAACGGCGGTCGGAGACGGCGAGCGCCCCCTTTCTGAAGGCGGGGGCGGTGTAGACGGCGCGCGGCTCGGCGTAGCTCCCGACCCACGCGGCGCCCACGCCGGCCGCCGCGCCCAACGTACGGGCCTCCTCGTCCGTCATCGCCAGCGGGTCGCGCGGGGCCAGCGACGACGTGATGGCCAGCGAGCCGGCCGCGAGCTCCGACAGGTCGCGTCCCATCACCGGGGCGAATCGCCCCCGCTCGCTGTCGAGCCACGCGATGACGCGCCCGGCCGAGTCCGTGGCCGGGAGGGCGCATGCCGCGCGCAGCCGGGCACTCACCTGTGCCTCGGCGATGCCCCGTGATCGCTCGAGGAATCGCCATGCCGCGGCCTCGGAGATCACCGCGTACGGGTCGCCGGGGCGCTCGCGCGCCATGCGCGCCGAGTTGGTCACGCTCACCGCCAGGCGCATCAGGAGGAGCGGCCAGACCAGGTCGAGCTGGGCGCCGGACAGCGGGGTGATGCCGTGATAGGCGGCGACGAAGGCGGCGAGCGCCCGTTCGGGGTGTGGATGGTCGAGGACGAGGTACGCCCCGGTGATCGCGAGCTCGGCGACTGCGGGAGCGAGGGTCAGGTCGCCGAAGTCGATGATCCCGGTCACGGCGAGCGTCCCCGCGGCCGAGCGCCCTACAAGGATGTTGCAGTCGTTGATGTCGTTGTGAATCGCCGCGGCCGGCTCGGCGAGGAGCGCGGGCTTGAGCGCCGCATAACGAGCGAGGATGCCGTCGACGATGGCGCGCCGTCCGGGATCGGGGATCTCGTGCAGGTGGCCGGCGATCCAGTCGCCGCGCCGAAGGTCCCACTTGAAGTCGCGCGCCATGGCCGGGTGGGTGAAGTCGGCGAGGGCGCGGTCGAGGCGTGCGACGTGGGTGCCCAGCTCGCTGGCGAGGGCGAGGGAGTGGGGGCGTGCCCGCCGGTACTCGACGCCGTCGAGCGACGAGAGGAGCCACAGGTAGCGCGCCTCCCCGTTGGCATCGGGGCGCTGGCAGTACGGCGCCCCGTCACGCGTGGGGACGAGTGCGGGGATGGGGACGCCGGGGTCGCGCGAGGCGATGTGGGCGTGCGCCTGCGTGAGGAGGTCGACGAAGGGCGCATCGCATCCCGGGCGCATGACCTTGAGGACGTACCGGCGCCCGTCTCGCGTGGTGGCGCGCAGGTTGAGGTCGTACTCGCCAGCGAGCGACGCGAGGGTGGCATCGACCTGCCAGGTATCGGCGAGGATCGCGGACCAGTGGTTCAGCGTGGTGTGCACGGGCTCGAAGGGGCGAGGATCAGGGCCGGTACGCCACGCAGTCGATTTCGACGCGCAGCCCCTCGCGCGGGAGGGCCGAGACCTGGACGGTCGTGCGGGCCGGGCGGTGGCCGCCGAACGCCCGTTCGTAGACGGCGTTCATCTCCCTGAACTCGCCCATGTCGACCAGGAAGACGCCGCAGCGCAGCACGTACTGGAGGTCCGAGCCGGCGGCACGAAGGATCGCCCGCAGGTTCCGGAGGCACTGTTCCGTTTGGGCTGCGGCATCCGGGCCGGCCAGCTGGCCGGTGGCGGGGTCGACGGCCCCCTGCCCCGACACGAAGATGAGGCGCTCGAACCCCATCCCCGGGGAGTAGGGGCCGACTGGGGTCGGGAGGTCGGGGGCGACGACGGGGTAGTGCGACATGCGCAGTAGGAAGGAGGGCGTGGCGGCGTTATCCTCGAATGCTCGCATCGCGTGGCGGTGGCCACAACTGCGGCGCGCCGATTCCCTCACCGTGCTCCCCCATGTCGATCGACAGGAAGGCCGCGATCCGCCAGTACAAGGAGACGCCGCGCACCATGGGCGTCGCCGTCCTGCGCAATGCACGCAACGGCAAGGCGTTCGTCTTCGCCGGACGCGACATCTCCTCGCTGATCAACCGGAACCAGGCGCAGCTCAGGCTGAAGGGTCACTCCAACCGCGTGCTGCAGGAGGAGTGGAACACGATGGGGCAGGAATGCTTCACGTTCGAGGTGGTTGACACCCTCACCCCCCCCGCCGACGCGCCGGCGTACGACCCCACGGAGGACCTGAAGGCCCTGGAGGCGCTCTGGATGGAGAAGCTCGCCCCGTACGAGCCGGCCGGGTACCACCGTCCCCCCAGGATCAGGGGGTAGGGCGGGGATAGAGCGGGGATAGAGCGGCGGTGAGTCGGGGGGCTCGCCGCGCTGGCCTCGACGGTCCGACCGCCGACTTGCCCTGGTGAACCGGGGGGAGCCGTTCCTTGGCCCGGGGCTTGCGACGGTTTCCGGGGGTGGGCAGGCTATCGATGCTAACGGCTCAGGAGGGGGCACGATGAGGAGTCCGTGGGTGGTTCTGGCGTTGGGGGCGGCGGTGATCCTGGTTGGGTGTGACGACGACACCGTCCTGTCCGGGCCTTCGACGGTCGGCCTGTCGCTCACGGTGTCGCCCCGTCTCGACACCATCTTCGCGGCCGACACGACGGCTCCGGGCGACACGGTCCGCCTCCTGGCGCGCGTCCGCTCGGCGGCCACCGGCGGCGCGGTGACCGGGGTCGCCGTGAGCTGGACGACCTCGGACGCCGCCGTCGCCACGGTCGATGCGAATGGGCTGGTGAGTGCCCGCGGGCATGGGAATGCGACCATCTCGGCAGATCTTGCCGGGAAGCAGCAGGTCAAGGCGACCATCGTGGTCGCCCAGCGAACCCAGAGCATCTCGGTCACTCCCGCTACCGCATCGATCTTCGTCGATGATCCCATCGTGGTGGGCGACACGGTGCGCCTGCGCGCCGTGGCGCGGGACCGTGACGGGGTCGTCGTGACCGGGACCACCATCACATGGCGGTCGTCGGCGCCGGCGATCGCGACTGTCGACGGCGCAGGGGTGGTTCGTGCCGTCGCGCTCGGGACGGCGACCATCACCGCCACCGGGGGCGGGGTGTCCGGGAACGCGGCGGTGCAGGTCAGGACGCTGGTGAAGTCGGTGGCGGTGACGTCGCCGGTGGCGCAGGCGCTCGTCTCCGACACCGTGCAGCTGACGGCTAAGGCGACCGGACAGAACGATCAGTCGATGGGAGGGCGCCGCTTCACCTGGCAGTCGTCGAACCTCGCGGTCGCGACGGTGGATTCCACCGGGCGCGTCCTCCTGGTCGGGGCCGGGACGGCGCAGGTGACGGCGACGTCGGGCTTCGTCTCCGGGAGCACGAGCATCCAGGTGCTGCCGAGGGCGATCATGTCGCTCGATGTGGGCACCGACTTCTCGTGCGGGGTGGCGAACCTGGGGCGGGGGTATTGCTGGGGGATGGGTGAGCGCCAGCGACTCGGAGTGCAGGCCGATTCGCTCTGCCACGGGACGATTGCACCAGTCGACACTGCGTGCTCGATCAGCCCCCGTCGCTTCGCTCCCGCCGTGACCTTCGCCTCCGTGAGCGTAGGTGGGACGTCGGCGTGCGGGATCGGAAGCGATTCGTACGTCTATTGCTGGGGAGAGCCTGACCTCGGCCAGCTCGGCGACGGGAAACGAGGGACGCCGGTGAGCGATTTCGTCGTCCGCGCCACCGTCAACAGCGTCCGCTTCAAGTCGGTCACCGTCGGCGGCGCCCACGCCTGCGCCATCTCCACCACCGACACCGCCTACTGTTGGGGTGCCGATGCGAGCGGCCAGCTCGGCGATGCCCGCCGCATCAACAGCACCACCCCGATCCCGCTGGCCGTTGGGTTCGAGACGTTCAAGTGGTCGCGCCTGAGCGCGGGGGAGTCGCACACCTGCGGCGTCTCCACGAGCGGCAGCGCGTACTGCTGGGGTGAGAACTCCTCTGGCCAGCTCGGCAATGGCGCCGTCGCTCCCATCGCCGACACGCCGCAGAGCGTGGCGGGCGGCGCGACCTTCACCGAGATCTCCGCCGGCGGCCGCCACACCTGTGGCATCGCCACGGGGGGAGACCTGTACTGCTGGGGGGCAAACGACAGCTTGCAGCTCGGCACCTCCACGACGCCGAACGTCGTGTCGAACACGCCCCTCCTCGTCCCCGGCATCTCCAACGTCGTGCAGGTGAGCGCCGGCGCCAACCACACCTGCGCCATCGTCCAGGGGGGCCAGGCGTACTGCTGGGGCTCGGCCAGCTGGGGGCAGGTGGGGAACGGCACGACGAGCGGGATCGTCACCTCGCCTACGCAGGTGTCGGGTGCCCAGCAGTTCCGCTCCATCAGCGCCGGCCTCCGCCACAGCTGCGGCATCGATACGTCCAACACCTCCTGGTGCTGGGGCTCCAACGTCTTCGGCGCACTCGGCAACGAGTTGCAGGCGGCGGTCCGCGCCACGCCGCAGCGCGTGGCCACGCCACGATGATCGCCGGCGCCGCGTAGTCGCACGCGGCGACGATCGCCAGATGCAAGAAGGCCCGCGCAGCATCCCGCGCGGGCCTTCGTGTCATCCGGGCGCCTGACGGCGATCAGCTCGTGACCGAGAGATCCTTGATGGCGTCCGACAGCTTGCGCATGCGGCCGGCGTCGCACGACCCGGCGGCCTCGCCGGCCAGCTGCGTCGACAGCGAGGTGAGCGTCCCCTGACGCGCCGAACCGCTCGCCTTCTCCGCCTGCGACAGCGCCGCGCGCACCTCACCGATCCGCGACGCCGACAGGCACTTGTTGCGCTCCAGCTGGTCCACGTAGGCGCGCGCCAGCGCGAAGCTGGGAGGCCACACCAGCTTCGGCTGCCCCTGCGCGTTCAGGTAGTCCAGGTGCACGGTCTTGGCCGCGTCGATCTCGTTCTGCGTGAGGTACTGGCTCGGCGTGAGCTCCACGATGTCGAGCCCGCGCGCGATCTCGGAGCTCACGATGTGGCCGTTGTACCAGTACACGGACCACGAGCCGCCCATCTGCATCCGCAGCGAATCCACCGGGCCGCGGTCGTAGAAGGCGATCTCGTGCGGGTTCGACGGATCGGTCCAGTCGAAGACGGAGATCCCGCCCTGGTACCACGCCTGCACCATCACGTCGCGCCCCGGGATGGGGATGAGCGACCCGTTATGCGCGACGCAGTTCTCCTGCGCCGTCTGGGCCGCCGGGAGCTTGTAGTAGCTCTTGAACTCCATCTTCCCGTTGTTCAGGGTGAAGATGGCGTCGGCTCCCCACTCCTTCGGGTCCGACGCGCGGCACTTGGGAGCGCCGCCGCCCCCCCATTCGTCGGAGAAGAGGACCTTCGTCCCGTCGTTGTTGAACGTCGCCGAGTGCCAGTACGCGAAGTTGGAGTCGGCGGCCGCCGCAATGCGCTTCGGGTTCACCGGGTCGCGAATGTCGAGCAGGAGGCCGTATCCCTCGCAGGCGCCACCGGCCAGCCCAACGGCGGGATACACCGTGATGTCATGGCACTGCGTCGGGCCGGGACGCGGACGCCCGGGGGCGGCGCTCCCGCCCCCCATCATGCGGGCAATCACCGCCGGCAGCGCGTTGCGCAGCGCGGTGCTGTCGGCCGCCGTCGGGGCGCCGGCCCCGCCGCGCGACTTCACGATCGAGTCGAGCATCGGGCGCGTGAAGTTGGGCGGAAGGACGAACGACTCCCCTCCCACGTCGGCGATGAACGCCCCCTTGGCGCGGGCCTCCTCGATGGCCTTCTTGTCCTCGGGCGCCGCGCCGTGCCCCTTGGGGGCGGTGAGGTCCTCGAAGATGCGCGGGCTGGAGACGATGGCCGCCTGCTCGGGATGCGCGAGCGGGACCTTGATCACCTCGATGCGGAAGAGCGCCGAGTTGGGGTTCTTGTCCGGCGCCTCACGCACGCACCCGGGAAGCTCCTCACCCGAACGCACCGGGGCGGATCCGGACACATAGATGTAGACGTTCTCCTTGTCCTTCGGGTCCTCGAGCACCGTGTGCGTGTGCGACCCGCGGCACGTCTGCACGTTGGCGACGTTCTTCGGGTTGGCGATGTCGGTGATGTCGAAGATGCGGATGCCGCGCAGGCGGTCCTTGCTCACCGCCTCGTGCACCCCCTGCGTGCCGCAGTCGAGTCGCCCTTCCATCCCCTCGCCGGAGACGAAGAGAAGGTTCTTGTAGACCGAGACGTCGCTCTGCGACGCGGGGCACACGAAGCCGCGCACCAGCGTGGGCTTGGTCGGGTTCGAGATGTCCCAGACCTGCCAGCCGTTGTAGTTCCCCTGGATGGCGTACTTCCCCGTGAAGGCCAGGTCGGAATTGGTCTTCCCGGCGAAGTCCTTGGACGGTGACGTCCTGGAGAGGACGCGAAGGTTCGACACCGCCTCGCCGGCGTCCGTGAGTCCCGCGCGCAGGCCGACGCGTGGATCGGGCGTCGGGGAGGGCGCGGGCACGACCACCGCCGAGCGCGTGCACGCCGCCAGCGACAACGCGCCGATGGCGAAGGCCAGGGATGATGTGAGCGAGGGAGCCGACCGGCGTGACGGCCGGTGGGCCTGCAGCGGAAATGCCATGGTCCTGTTCCTCGTAGGGAGCGAAGTGTGACAGGTGACTGCGGAGGTGCTACGGCCAGCACGCGCATCGCGTGCCGTGGGACGGCTATCGCGGCGTCGGCGCCGGGCTCTCGATCTTGAGCATGAAGAGCATCCGCTCCATGCGCGCGATCTCGGTCGTCTGGTCGACGCTCACGTCGGAGGCGAACTTGAAGACAGTCTCGTCCTGGCCGGCGCCATCCTTGGCGAACAGCTCGTCGACCATCGTGATCGCCCCCTTGTGGTGCTGGATCATGTACGCCAGGAACAGCTGGTCGAACGCGGCGCCGCGCGCCGCGTCGAGCTCCCGCATCTGCTCGTCGCTGAGCATCCCGGGCATCAGCATCTCATGCTCCATCCCGCCCATCTTCATCTTCATGGGCATGGGCTTCGCCTCGGGGACCGGGAGGTTCCGGTCGCGCAGCCAGTGCTGCATGATGGTGATCTCGTCCTGCTGGGCGTTGATGATCCGCCCGGCGAGGGTGCGCACCGAGGCGCTGGCGCCGTGACTCTCCGCCCAGCGCGCCATCACGATCGCCTGGGCGTGGTGCCCGATCATCCCCGTCATGAAGTGGATGTCGGCCTCGGTGTACGGACGGCGGGTGCTGTCGGCGCGCGCGCGCGCCGCCGCGGCCGCATCACCCATCTGGTGGGGATAGGTCTCGGCGGTGCGCGCGGAACGGCTGCACGCGGCGGTCACGGCGACCGCGCCCACCAGACAGATCGAACGCAGGTGCATCGGCATCATTCCAGTCGTTCTCCCGCGGGCGCCGGCGTCGCCGGGCCCGCTCACGGTACCCGTGAACGATAGAAGGTACCCCGTACGGAGGGGATGGGGAGCCGAGTTTCGCGCGAAGATCCCGCCAACTCAGAAACGCAGCACCCGCACCACACGGACCTGCGGGAGGCGGCGCAGCTGCTCCTGCACGTCCTCGGGGACGACCTGGTCCACCCCCACGATCGCCACGGCGTCCTCGCCCGGCCCCAGCCGCCCGAGGTGGAAGGTCGCGATGTTGATCCGCGCCTGGCCCAGGATCGTCCCCAGCGCCCCGATGAACCCCGGTGAGTCGGAGTTGTTCACGTACAGCATGACGGGGAGGAAGGCGCCCTCGAGCGCCATCCCCTTCACCTCGACGATGCGCGGCGCCCCTCCCTGGACGGTCCCCGCCACCCGGTGCCACTCCCCGCCGGACCGGACCCCGATGCGAATGAGGGAGCCGTACGCCGAGACGACGTCGTGGCGGGACTCGGTGAGCGGGGTCCCCTTCTCCTTCAGGACGGCGGGGGCCGAGACGATGTTCACGTCGGGAAGGAGGGGGCGGATGATCCCCGCGAGGGCGGCGGCGGTGAGCGGGCGCGTATTGAGGCGGGCGACCTCGCCCTCGAACGCCACCTCGATGCCCTCCAGGTCGGCGCTGGCGAGCTGCCCCGCGAAGAGCCCCAGCCGCTCGGCGAGCGAGACGAAGGGGGTGAGGCGCGGCGCCTCCTCGGCGCTGATGGAGGGCATGTTGAGGGCGTTGGTCACCGCCCCGGCAAGGAGGTAGTCGCTCATCTGCGCCGCCACCTGCAACGCGACCTTCTCCTGGGCCTCGATGGTACTGGCGCCGAGGTGCGGGGTGGCGATGAAGTTGCGCGCCCCGAACAGGACGTTCTCCCGCGCCGGTTCCCTGGTGAAGACGTCGAAGCCGGCCCCCGCCACGTGGCCGCTGTCGAGCGCCGCGCGCAGCGCGCCCTCGTCGACCAAACCGCCCCGTGCCGCATTGATGATGATCACCCCGCGCCTGGTCCGCGCGAGCGCATCGGCGGAGATGATGTTGCGCGTCAGGTCGGTGAGCGGCGTGTGCAGCGTGATGGCGTCGGCGCGCGACAGCAGCTCGTCCAGCTCGGCCTTCTCCACGCCGAGCGCCAGCGCGCGCTCGGGCGAGAGGAAGGGGTCGAAGGCGATGACCTTCATCTTGAGTCCCAGCGCGCGCTCGGCGACGAGGGCGCCGATGTTGCCGCACCCGATCACACCGAGCGTCTTGCCGTGGAGCTCGACCCCCATGAAGCGCTCCTTCTCCCACTTCCCCGCCTGGGTGGAAGCGTTCGCCTCGCCGAGCTGGCGCGCGACGGCGAAGAGGAGGGCGATCGCGTGCTCGGCCGTGGTGATGCTGTTGCCGAACGGGGTGTTCATCACCACGATCCCGCGCGCGGTGGCGGCGGGGATGTCGATGTTGTCGACGCCGATCCCGGCGCGCCCGATGACACGCAGCCGCGATGCGGCGGCGATCACCTCGCGATCGGCCTTGGTGGCGGAGCGCACGGCCAGCCCCTCGTACATGCCGATGACCCGCAGCAACTGTTCCCTCGAGAGGTCGACCTTGACGTCGGCTTCGATGCCACGACGTGCGAAGATCTCGACCGCGGCGGGACTGAGTTCGTCGGCAATCAGTACTTTCGGCATGCGACGGCCACTTCCTTGCCCCGGCATGGGGCGATGGGCGCGGGGGGGGAGCGTCGTTGACCTTCCGGGCGCTGCCAGCCAGGACCTACATCGCGGGTGCTACCGCAGCCTGGCGATGGACTGCTCGAATGCCCAGTCGAGCCATGGCACCAGCGCCTCGACGTCGTGGCGCTCGATAGTGGCGCCACACCAGATGCGAAGCCCCGGAGGCGCCGAGCGATATGAGGCGGCATCGAGCGCCACCGCCTCCTGCTCCAGGAGCGAGGAGAGCGACCTGGCGAAGTCCGCCTGCGCGGCGGGGGCAAGGGTCGTCACCCGCGGATCGGTGACCTTGAGGCAGACACTCGTGTTGCTCCTGGCGGCGGGATCCTCGGCGAGGAAGTCGGCCCAGGGGGTGCGGGCGACCCAGTCCGCCAGCACCTGCGCGTTGGCGTCGGCGCGCGCGAGGAGCGCGGGGAGGCCGCCGATGGCCTCGGCCCACCGCAGCGCGTCGAGGTAATCCTCGGTGGCCAGGAGCGACGGCGTGTTGATCGTCGACCCCTCGAAGAGCTCCTCGTCGAGCCTTCCCTTCTTCACCATCCGGAAGATCTTCGGCAGCGGACGATCGGGGGTGTACGTGGTCAGCCGCGCCGCAGCGCGCGGGGAAAGGACGAGCATCCCGTGCGCCCCCTCACCGCCCAGCACCTTCTGCCAGGAGAAGGTCACCACGTCGCATTTCTCCCAGTCGATGCGCTGGGCGAAGGCGGCGCTCGTGGCGTCGTTGATGGTCAGCCCCTCGCGGTCGTCGGCGATCCAGTCGAATCCCGGGATTCGCACCCCGGCCGTCGTCCCGTTCTGCGTGAAGATGACGTCTGCTGCGCGCCGAGCCCGCGAGAAGTCGGGGAGCGCGCCGTAGGGACGTGCGAGATGGATGCGG
Organism: Gemmatimonadetes bacterium SCN 70-22; assembly: GCA_001724275.1. Taxonomy (NCBI): domain Bacteria; kingdom Pseudomonadati; phylum Gemmatimonadota; species Gemmatimonadetes bacterium SCN 70-22. The sequence goes on along the minus strand of MEDZ01000002.1, from coordinate 159,152 downwards.
CAGTCGGCGAGCTTGAGCTGCTCGGTGGCGTCGGTGATCCATTCCTCGCCGAAGGATTCCCAGGCGAAGATGTCGACGGGGCGCTGACCCAGCATCGACCACAACGCCATCTCGACGGCGCCGGTATCGCTGGCCGGGACGATGGCGATGCGATGACCGGCCGGGACTTCGAGGATGGCTCGCGTCCGATCGATCGCCTCCTTGAGCTTGGCCTTCCCGGATCTGGAGCGGTGGGAACGCCCGAGGAGCGCGCCGTCGAGGGCCTGCAGCGTCCAACCGGGGCGCTTCTTGGTGGGGCCGGACGAGAAGCGCGGGTCGGCCGGGCGGACGGCGGGACGGTTCGAGGCGGGCATGGCGACCATGGTGCACGGAGCGGGGGGCGACCGGCCACGGGGTGTGGCCCGCACCGCCTCGCGCGCGGGAATCATGGTGGCGAAAGGGCGCTCCCGGCAAGCAAGGGCGGACGCACCGCGCTAGGCGCCGCGCGCTCGCGGCGATCCCGCCGACAGCGCCGTTCACGATCCTCGTTCCGGCGTACGACGAGGGGGCATCGATTGGCGACACCCTACTCCAGCCGTCCGGGAATGCGCCATCGAAGGGCGGGGCCCAGGCCTGCGCCCTCCCGCTCCTCGCCGCCGCGTCAGGGAAAGAGCGGGGGCGCCTTCCGCTTCCTCGTCGCCTGCTCGAAGGCATAGGCCAGCGCCACCAGCTTCGGTTCGGCGCAGGCCGACGCCGTGAAGGTCACGCCAAAGGGCGCGGGCCTGGGTTCGAAGCCCGCGGGGAATGCCTGGTTCCCGGTTCCCGGCGGGACGGGGAGGAGGGCGTAGGGGACGGTGATCGACGGATACCCGGGGCGCGCCGCGATCCCCGCGCTGCTGACCCCGGGAAAGAGGAGGGCGTCGAGGCGGTGTGCCTTCAGGACGGCGTCGATCCCATTGGTCGCCGAGAGGAGGATGTCCTTGCGACGATCGGCCTCGTATCGCGCCCGGTCGCCCTGCAGCTCCATCTCGTCCGAGACGTCGAGGTTGGCCTGGCCGTACTTGATGGCCCCGGCACGCTGGTGCGCGATGTTCCATTGGCGGAGCGCGGTGAGCGACGGGACCGGGGCCCTGTCGCCGAGCGATGCGAGCCAGGCGTTGAAGTCGCGCTTCATCCCGTACTTGAAGGCGATGGAGCAGTCGGCATCGCGTCCCTTGGCGGCCTCGAGCCCGCCGCAGACGTTCCAGTTCAGGAAGTTGTTGCTGGCGACCGTGTCGACGACGCTCGGGATGTCGGCCGGGTCGACGATGGTGGCACCCTGCCGCGCGAGGACGGCGATGACTTCCTCCATCACCGCGCGCTGGGCGTCGGTGAGGCCGCCGCGCGCGTTGCTGCTGCCGGGGAGGGTGATGCGGTCGTAGAAGAAGGCGCGTGGAATTCCGATGCGCGCGCCTGCCAGCCCGCGCGGGTTCAGGAACTGCGTGTAGTCGCGCCCGGCCGGCGGGGGACAGGCCTTCGTCGCCGGGTCGTCGGGATCGGGCCGTGCTCCCTCCATGGCGCCCAGCATGACGGCCGCGTCGGCCACCGTGCGGGCCATGGGGCCGGGGGTATCCTGGTCGGCGGTGATGGGGATGACGCCGTGGCGGCTGATGCGCCCGACGGTGGGCTTGATCCCCACCAGCATGTTCTGGTGCGACGGGGAGAGGATCGATCCCGACGTCTCCGTCCCGACGTTCGCCGCCCAGAAGCTGACGTTGGTCCCCGCGCCCGAGCTCGAGCCGCCGGTCATCAGGACGGGGCGCCCGTCGAAGAAGGCCTCGCGCGGGTCGCGGCGCGGGTCCCAGGGGTTGAAGCCATAGCCGGTGAGCCCGTTGTAGTTGGCGGGCATCCCGCTGGCGATCCAGTTGGCGAGCTCCGTCAGCTGCGTCTTGGCGAGTATGATGACGCCGGCCTCGCGGAGGTTCCGGGTGAGCGTCGCCTCGTAGGGGGGGACGAGATCGGCGAAGGCGAGGGCGCCGCCGGTCGTCGGCATGTCGGTCGTGTGGATGTTGTCCTTCAGGGCGACCGGGATCCCGTGCAGCGGCCCGCGCACCTTCCCCTGCGCGCGCTCACGGTCGCGCGCGTCGGCCTCGGCCAGCGCGTTGGGATTGACCGTGATGATCGCGTTGAGCCGGTCCTCGTAGAGCGCGATCCGCGTGAGGTACGCGGTGACCAGCTGCCGCGAGGTGATGCGCCGCTCCTCGAGCGCGCGCCGGAGGTCGGCGATGCTCGCCTCGACGACGGAGAAGTCGGCCGCGGCCCGCTCGGGGGCATTGGCTCGCGGCTGCGCGTTCGCGCGCGCGCGTTGCTGGGCGGCGCCGGAGTGGATGGGCGTGACGCTCGCGAGGGCGACGAGCGCGAGGGCGGCGCGGAACCGGATGGCGTACTTCATGGCCGGCGTGGCAGGGGAGACGGTCGGGCGCAACGGCGCCCCGGCCACGATAGCGGCGCGCCCGGTGGGCGGCTAGGAGCGAACCGGAGGGGACGGGTGGGGGCAGGGGGCAGGGGGAGGCGGGGACGGGCGCACGGCCTCCGTCCCCGATTCGGCGCATCGCCGGCCACGAACGCCGGCCGCGCCCCACGTCAGTGCGCCGCCTGCGCCGCCTGCGCCGCCTTTCGCACCACGTCGGCGGCGCCGCGCAGCCGTTCCGCCAGCCGGGCCGCCTCGCGCCGCGCGACGATCCAGTCCTGCCGGTCCACCGCCTCACGCACGCCGGGGAGCTCGAGCGCGGCGTACGTGTACTTCGGCGCGTACAGGGCGTGCCGGAACCAGGGGCGTCCCGGGATCCCGCCGTCGAGAAGGAGCGCCTGCTCGACCACGCGCAGCGACTCGTTCAGAGCGGCGTTAGGCATTCCGCGCGCCGCCGCCTCCCCTTGCAGGGGCTCGAGCGCCGCCGCCGCGCCGGCCCAGTCGTCGGCCGCCGCGCGGAGCGCCGAGAGGTCGAGGCTGTCGGCGACCCCGGGGAGGGCGGCGAGCCCGCCGACGAAGCCGCGCACACGCGTGGCGTACGAGCGGAAGTCGAGCGGCAAGACGTCGGCGTTCGCCAGGCGCAATGCCATGCGCCCCCACACCTCGGCCATCGTCGTCATGTACCGGAACCCCGGGTCGCCGAAGTGCGCCATCCAGTAGTGGTTGTCGTAGATGGAGTGGTAGACGCCATACGGCCCGCTGAACGTCATGTCGACGATCGGGATGCCGAGGAAGTTGAGGAAGACGGTATAGTCCGAGCCCGACCCGAGCGTGTTGGTGGGGAGCGAATCCGCCGGCACCGGCGCCCCCGATTCCCTGGCCCCCCGGCTCCACGCCTCGAGCAGCGACGTGCCCGCAACGGGGTCGGTGACGTCGCGCGCCGTCTCCACGACCAGCGGGTTGAGGCTGGCCACCGCCGATGCCTCGAAGCGTGCGCCGCTGGTGGAGCCGTCCACGTTGAGGTAGGCGATGGCGCCGCGCCGCAGCTCGTCGGCCAGCTCCTCGCCCCACTCCGTCGACCCCGTCAGGTGCCATTCCTCCGCATCCCAGCTGGCGATCACCAGCGTGCGGCGCGGGCGATGCCCTTCCCTGACCAGTTGGCCGATCACGCGCGCCAGCTCCATCTGCGTCGCCGTCCCGCTGCTGGGATCGACCGCCCCGTAGACCCAGGCATCGTGATGGTTGCCGAGGATGACGAGCTTGTCGGGCTCGTCGCTTCCGCGGATGCGCGCCTCGACGTTGTAGATGGTGCGCTGCTTCCCATCCATCTTCACGTGCACACGCACCACGGCCGGCCCGGCGCCGACGCGATAGGTGAAGGGGAGCGCCCCCTGCCAGCCGGCCGGCGCGACGGGACCCGAGAGGTTGCGCAACAACGGCGTCGCATCGCGCGCCGAAAGCGGGACGGCGATGATGTGCGGCACCGACGGCGACTCCGATTCGCGGAGGCGCCGTGCCCCGGGGAGCGAGGCCCACCCCGGCGTGAGCGGGTCGCCAGAGGCCATGAAGTCGTACGTGATGGAGCCGCGCTGGAGGTGACTCTCGGGTCCCCACGGTCCATCGGGAAAGGTCAGGCCGCGACGGTACCCGTCCTCCTGCGGGTCCGAGTAGATCAGCATCGCCTTCACCCCCCGCTGCTCGGCGGTGAGCGCCTTGAAGCCGCGGTAGCTGTACGGATTGGAGTAGCGCACGAGTGCGATCTTCCCCTTCACGCTGATGCCGTGCGACTCCAGCCAGTCGTAGTCGGCGGGATTCCCGCTGTTGGCGTAGATCAACTCGCCGCTCACGTCACCCGACGCCGACATCCCCAGGTACGTCGTGCCGGGGTCCGCGCGCGTGTCGGGATCGACGGGTACGACGTCTTCCCGGAGCGTCGCCGTGTAGCGGACCGGCTGCTCCATCGACACCGAAATGCTCTCGGGGAACGGGAGGAGGACGTCGTACGAGCGGATGCGCACCTCCCATCCATAGCGGCGCATCCGCTCGGCGATGGCCTCAGCCACCTTGCGGTTGGCGATGGTCCCGGCGGGGTGCGGGACAGCGGTGAACTCGCGGAAGGCACGCCCCGTGGAGTCGCGGCTGAGCAGCGACGCGAGGCGCGCCTCGAGGGCAAGCTGCCGCGCCGCCCCCGCCGCCGAGAAGCCGCGGATGGGGCGGTCGTTAGGCGCCTGGGCGGCGCTCGCACCGGCCAGCAGCAGGAGGGGGGCGATGGCGGCGAGCCGCCGGCGCATTGCGCGCCGTGGCTTCGGGGTGCAAGCTGGCGGGGTCATGGAGACGATTCTACGCCATACCGGCAGGGCTCGAAAGACGAGGCCGCCCGGTGACTCGCCATGCGCATCGCCGCCCTCTACGACATCCACGCCAATGCCAGCGCCCTCGAGGCGGCCCTGAGCGTCGCCCGCGCGTCGAGGGCGGAGCTCGTCGTGATCGGCGGCGACGTGGTCCCCGGTCCCCTCCCGCGCGAATCACTCGACCTCATCGCATCGCTCGACCTCCCCGTCCGCTGCATTCGCGGCAACGGCGAGAGCGCCGTGCTCGCGCACCTCGCCGGCGAGGCACTGCCACACCTGCCGCCCAACGTTCGTGACAGCATTGCCTGGACCGCCGCGCAGCTGCGCCCTACCGACCGGGAGCTCATTGCTTCCTGGCCCCCAACGCTCCGCCTCGCGCTGCCGCTGCTCGGGGACGTCCTGTTCTGTCACGCCACTCCGCGCAGCGATACCGAGATCTTCACCCGCCTCACCCCCGACCGGTCGCTCCTCCCCATCTTCGACGCCGCGGCGGCGTCGCTCGTCGTCTGCGGCCACACGCACATGCAATTCGACCGCACCCTCGGCGCCACGCGTGTCGTCAACGCGGGGAGCGTCGGGATGCCGTTCGGGGCACCCGGGGCGTGGTGGCTCCTGCTGGACGAGACGGTGGAATTTCGCCACACGCCCTTCGACCTCGACGCTGCGGCAGCCCGCATCCGCGCGAGCGCCTACCCGCGGGCCGGCGACTTCGCCGACCGCCACGTCCTCCATCCCCCGTCCGATGAGGAGATGCTGGCGCTGCTGGAGCGCGGAAGCGTGCGGTAGGCCCGCGACCGCACCCGGGAGGGGGCGGCGATGCCCTCGGTCGCATCACCTGACCAGAACGGCGCGCACGCTATAGCATTGTCCTTCTCCAATCCCCGATCGCCATCCCGGAGCCCGCCGTGAACCGACTTCCGATTCGCCTGGCCTCGCTGGCGCTGGTCGTCGTTGCCGCCAGTGCCAGCGCGCAGTCCTTCCCGACCGACGACCCTGTCATCCGCCGCATCTGGGATGAGGGGATGACGTCGAAGTCCCGTGTGGCCGACCTGGCGCAGGCGCTGATGGATTCCATCGGGCCGCGCCTCTCGGGGTCACCGGCATTCCTGGGGGCGACGGACTGGGTCATGGCTCGCTATGCGGGATGGGGAGTCCCGGCCCGCAAGGAGCAGTACGGCACGTGGCGCGGGTGGCGACGTCGCTACACCCACGTCGACCTCATCGCCCCGCGCGAGCGCACGCTCGAGGGGACGATGCTCGCCTGGAGCCCCGGGACGACCAGGCCGGTCGAGGGCGACGTCATCGTCATCCCCGAGCTCGCCGATAGCGCGGCGGTGAGTCGCTGGCTCCCGAGCGTGAAGGGGAAGTTCGTCCTGGTCTCGGCGCCGGAACCGACGTGCCGCCCCGACGAGAACTGGGAGCGCCTGGCGCGACCGGCGTCGGTGGAGGCGATGAAGGCGGCGCGCGACTCGTCCAAGCGTTACTGGAACCAGCGGACCCAGCGCCTTGGCCGGACCCCCCACGCACTGCTCGAAGGCGCCGGCGCCGCGGGGATCCTCACGTCGCTCTGGTCGGCCGGCTGGGGGGTGAACAAGGTCTTCAGCGCCACGACGCGCACCACGCCCGTGCTCGACCTGAGCTGCGAGGACTACGGGCTGGTGCATCGTCTCGCCAGTCGCAATCAGGGGCCCCGCCTGCGGCTCGATGCCCGCTCCGAGGCACTTCCCGATGCGCCGATGTTCAACGTCGTCGCCGAGCTCAAGGGAACGGAGAAGCCCGACGAATATGTGCTCCTTGGCGCGCACCTCGACTCGTGGGACGGAGCGTCTGGGGCGACGGACAACGGCACCGGCACGGTGATGATGATGGAGGCGATGCGCCTGCTCAAGGCCGCCTATCCGAATCCCAAGCGCACCATCCTGGTGGGGCACTGGGGGGCGGAGGAGCAGGGACTCATCGGCTCGCGCGCCTTCGCCGAGGACCATCCCGAAGTGGTGAACGGGCTGCAGGCCGCCTTCAACCAGGACAACGGGACGTGGCGCGTGGAGTACATCCGCATGATGGGGCTCACCGGGGCGGCGCAGCACTTCGGACGCTGGTTCAGCGCCATCCCGGCCGAGATCGAGTCGCTCGTCGACCTCGACATCCCCGGCGTCCCCGAGACCGGGGGGAGCGACCACATGTCGTTCCTGTGCGCGGGGGCACCGTCGTTCCGCCTGCAGTCGAACTATCCTGACTACCGGCAGTACACGTGGCACACCAATCGCGACACGTACGACAAGCTGATCCTGGACGACCTCAGGAACAATGCGACGCTGGCGGCGATGCTGGCGTACCAGGCGTCGGAGGACCCGGGGCGGGTGGCGCGCGACAAGCGCGTCATGAAGGCGCCAGACGGGACCGACGTGCCGTGGCCACGCTGCCCCACGGCGCGGCGCACGCCACCACAGCGTTAGGCACGCCCAGGCGACCCTCATTCCCCGGACGGAGCGCATGACGTCCACCGCCTCCCCCTTCACCGCCGACGCCCTCGAGGCGCATCGCACCGCCATCACGGGGCACTGCTACCGCATGCTCGGTTCGGTGGTCGATGCCGACGATGCGGTGCAGGAGACGATGTTTCGGGCGTGGAAGGGACTCGGGCGCTTCGACGGGCGGTCGTCGCTGCGCACCTGGCTGTATCGCATCGCGACCAACGTGTGCCTCGACGCGCTGGCCGATCGCCCGCGACGCATGCGTCCCATGGACGAGCAGGGCGTGGGCACGGTCGACGACGAGCTCGTCGACCGCCCGCGCACGCACTGGCTCGAGCCGATCCCCGACGCCAGGGCGATCCCCGCCGATAGCGACCCTGCGGAGGAGGCCGTACTGCGCGAGAGCATCCGCCTGGCCTTCGTCGCGGCGCTGCAGCACCTGCCGCCGAAGCAGCGCGCGGTCCTCCTCCTCACGCAGGTGCTGGGGTGGTCGGCGGCCGAAGTGGCGGAGGCGCTCGACACGACGCCTCCAGCAGTGAACAGCGCCCTGCAGCGCGCGCGGGCGACGCTCGCCGGGCGCAACGTGGCACCGGTCCCGGGCCGCCTCACCGAGGAGCAGCGGGCGCTGGTGGCTCGATACGTCGAGGCGTTCGAGCGCTACGACGTGCAGGCGCTGGTGCAGCTGCTGCGCGAGGACGGGACGATGTGCATGCCGCCGTTCGCGCTCTGGCTGCAAGGACGCGAGTCGGTCGCGAACTGGCTGGCGGGGCGAGGGTGCGGCTGTCGCGGGTCGCGCCTGGTCGCCACGGCGGCCAATGGCGCGCCGGCGTTCGCCCAGTACCGGCAAGGCGGAAAGGAGCCGTGGTCGCTCATCGTCCTCGAGCTGGACGGCGACCGCATCGGGCACATGAACTACTTCCTCGACACGCAGACGCTCTTCCCGATCTTCGGGTTGTCGATGCGGCTGGAGGAGTGAGCGCGGCCCGCGTGCCGGCGCTCCCGTGGCGAGGGCCAGGTGCGCATGGCATCTTGCGGCACCGCGAACAGGGCGCGTCCATGACCGAGACCTTTCCCATCATCCCCGCACAACTCCGCCTGCTGGGCGTGGGGCTCCCGCTCCTGCTCATCCTGGTGGGGGTGTTCGCGCTCCTTGGCGCGTCGGCTCATGGCGCACGCGCCTCACGCTTCGAGGTCTCGAGCGAGGGGTTGCGGCTCCGTGGCGACCTGTACGGGCGCCTGGTCCCCGCGTCCGCCCTGCGCGTCGACGAGGCGCGCGCGGTGAACCTCCGGGTCGACACGGCGCTCGCGCCGAAGTGGCGGACGCTCGGGACCGCGGTGCCCGGGTACCGGTCCGGGTGGTTCCGCCTGCGCAACGGCGAGAAGGCGCTGCTGTACGTCACCGACCTGACGCGGGTCGCCTACGTCCCCACTACCCGGGGCTACAGCGTGCTGCTGAGCGTTCCGGATCCCGACGCCCTCGTCGCGAGCCTGCGGCGCGCGACGGGCGGCCGGCGTTAGGCATCCCCCGGCCGCGCGCGGGCGACGCGCGGGCGACGCGCGGGCGACGCACGGACTGCGCGCGGGCCGCGCGCCCGACCGGCACCGGGCGCCTAACGAATGTCGAACATGTAGCTGTTCATGTACTCGATGGTCGCCTCCGACTCCGCGACCCGGTGCGCGAGCACGTCGCCACTCGTCACCAGGCCGTGAAGGCCCGCGGCGCTGACCACCGGGAGGTGGCGGACCCGCCGCGACGACATGATGGCCGCGCATTCGTCGAGCGACGTCGCCGGCAGGCAGGTGATCACCTCCGGTGTGGCCACGTCGCCCACCTTGATCCGCGTCGCATCGAGCCCGGCCGCCACCACCCGGCGCAGGATGTCGCGCTCCGTGAAGATGCCGAGGATCTCCCCCTCCCCGCCCAGCACCAGGAGCCCCCCCACACCGTGCTGGTTCATGAGTTGCGCGGCGTCGATGACCGAGGCATCGGGACCGATCGCATGCACGTCGGTCCCCTTCCGGTCGAGCAGGTCCTGAACCGTCGCCATCGCGTTGTCCTCCGCTAGGGGGTACATCGATCGTACCGTCGCCGCCCGCCATGCGCCAGAGGAAAGCGCCTGCCGGTCCCGACCTGTGATCCGCCCCGTTCGCGCCAGTGGCATTCGCAGCACGACGAATCGGACCTGCCCGGATACCGGACTCCACGAGAATGTCCCAACGTCTCTCCACGAAACCGCCCCTCCTCGAGGGCGGCCTGAACAGCAGCACTTGGAAGGAGACGTCATATGTCTACCAATCGACTCTTCCGAATCGCGGGCGCGGTGGCGTTTGCCACCATCGTGGGCGCCTGCGTGGACGATCCCACCGCGCCATTGGCAGCGCGAGTGGGCACCAGTGTGCCAGCGCTCGCGGTGACCGGCGGCCCGGATCTCGGTGACTGGCGGTCGTTCCAGGGCGAAGTGTGGATCTGCAAGGACGCCAACACCACGGGGACGTCGTTCGACCTCGACTGGTCGGTCTCGACCTACCTCGGCGCGCCGCTCGTGAACGGGACGGTGACCGTCCCGGCCGGCGGGTGCGTGATGGCCGTTCACCTCGATACGGTGAGCTCGGTGCGCGTGCATATCGATGTCACCGAGCATGCGTTGCCGCCCGACTGGGCGCTGACCGGCATCAACATCGACTACGGGACCGGATTCCCGGGGACGGTGGACATCCCGGTCGTCAACCTGACGGCGCGGACGATCACCGGTGTGCACGCGAGCAACGATTTCGGCGTGCAGATCACCTACTTCAACACGTACACGCCGCCAGAGACTCCCGCCTGCACGTATACGCAGGGATTCTGGAAGAATCACCAGGAGCTCTGGGACACGAATGGCGAGATGGTCGTGTGGACGGGGCAGCTGTTCTTCAACTCGGGGGTGACGTATGCCGAGATCTTCGACATGCCGCCCGCAGGGGGGAACAGCTACCTGAAGCTGGCGCACCAGTACATCGCCGCCAAGCTGAACGTCAACGTCCTCGGCGATCCCGCGGTCAACGCGTACATCGCACAGGCAGAAGCGCTCTTCGCAGGACAACCCGCGGGCTCGTACTTCATCAAGAGTGCGGCCTGGAACCTGCTCGCGGAGCGGCTGGGCGACTACAATGAAGGCCTGATCGGCCCAGGGCACTGCGACTTCTAGCGATCAGGTCGCCAGGATGCATGCAAGGGGGAGCCGAACGGCTCCCCCGATTGCATTCCGTCCGGTGCGCGCGCAACGCACGAATGCAGGCGGGAGCGGCCACCTCGGGGCGCGCGTCGCCGTGCGCTCCACGTCATTGACAGTCATGCCGAGCCGCCGGAATGTTGTTTCCCTCCTGCTCCGTCGAGGCGATCGATGCGCCGGCTCTTCCTTCGCACGCTCCTCCTGCTCGTCCTGACCAGCGGTGCCGCCCTTGCCCAGAAGCGGGGGGACCGTTCCCTCATCACCCGGACCGATCTCGACGAGGGCGGGAGCGGGCTCACCACCGCGCAGGAAGCGATCCAACGCCTGCGCCCCAACTGGCTCCGTCCGCCCATGGGACGCAACGCCACTGCGGGCATGCTCGACGGTCTCGGTGATCGGGAGGCGACGGCAAGGGAGGCGATCCTCTACATCGACGAAGTGCGGCAGCCCAACCTGGAGCAATTGCGCACCGTGCAGCTGTCGCGGGTCGTGGAGATGAAGTACCTGGACCAGAACCGGGCGGTACAGCTCCTCGGCCCGGGGCACGAGGCGGGGGCGATCCTGATCACGACGATGAACAAGCGGTGACGTGGCAGGGGCACCGCCAGGCGGAGGCGATCCTCGGAACCGCCTGACGTCGGGGCGTGCGCGGCACCATATTCGCCCGTCCATCGTCCCGAGCCGCCGCATGCCCCCGACGCCCGATGCGTTGTCCCGCCGCCAGGCCATTCAGCGACTGGCGGCCTCCGTCGCGCTTGCCCCGGCCGTCCTGCGCGGGCGCTACGCCATCTTCCCCGATTCGCCGCAGCCGTATTCGGCGCGCGCCATCCGCCTGGTGCAGGAATCGGTCGTCATCGACCTCCTCAACCAGTTCCGTTTCGCGGACTTCGCCGAGAAGCCGCCCAGGTCCCAGCTGTGGCTGAGCAAGCCGCGCAGCATGACGCCGGCCGACTGGGAGGTGTATCGCACGTCGGGGTACACGGTGCTGTGCCTGGGCCACTCGCCGCGCGACTACGCCGACGGAATCCGCTTCTTCGCCGAGTGGAACGGGTTCATCGCCGAGTATCCGGAGTGGTTCGCGCGGGTGGATGACGCGCGCGATTTCGAGGCGGTGAAGAGGGCGGGGAAGGTGGGGATCATGATCACCTTCCAGAACTCCGACCACTTCCGGTCGCCCGATGACGTCGACCAGTTCTTCTCGTTAGGGCAGCGGCTGTCCCAGCTCACGTACAACTACCAGAACCGCATCGGGAGCGGCTTCCTGGAGGAGCGCGACGGCGGGCTCACGGTGTTCGGGAAGTCGATCGTCGAGCGCATGGAGAAGGTGGGGATGGCGGTCGACGTCTCGCATTGCGCCGACCGGACCACGCTCGACACGCTCGACATGGCCAGGCGCCCCGTCGTCTTCTCGCACGCCAGTGCCCGCGTGCTGATGCCCGACCACCCGCGCTGCAAGACCGACGAGATGATCTCCCGGATGGCGAGGACGGGCGGGGTGATGGGGATCCCCTTCCTGCGGATGATGGTCTCCCCCACCGAGCCGGTGTCCGTGGAGCACGCGCTCGACCACTTCGACCACGTCCGGAAGCTGGTGGGCATCGAGCACCTGGCGGTCGGCAGCGACATGGACGTGGTGGGAAACCCGAACCCGGTGAATGGCCCCGGGGCCGGGAACCCGGCGACCCCCAACTTCGAGCGCTACCGCCTGCACCGAGACGCCAGCGGGGAGTTGCTCCTGACGGTGAAGGGGCTCGACCACCCGAGGCGTACCTTCGACCTGGTGGAGGGGCTGATCCGCCGCGGCTACACCGATGCGCAGGTCACCGCCATCCTGGGCGGCAACGCGATGCGCGTCTTCCGCTCGTTGTGGGATGGGTGACGGGCGGCGCGACGAAGGCTAGACGCCGAGCCAGGTCCAGTTGGTGTTGGCGGGGTCGCACTCCTCGGGGCGTATCGGCCGCATGAAGACGTCGACGGTGAGGTACAGGACCTTCGAGAAGGGGTAGAGGACGATCGGCGTCAGTGCCATCCCGATGACGGCGCCGTAGGTGATCACGTCCCAGTCGATGCTGGGCCAGCTGAGGATGATCGCCGACGCGAAGCCCACCGCGAACAGGAACTCGGCGGTGATGAGGTTGAAGAACATCGCCCCCGTGAAGTAGCTGTCCCTGCTCCGCTCGAAGCGGAAGTGACAGGTGGCGCACCGGGTGTTCACCTTCCCCCACGAGGCGAGGACGGGCGACTGGCCGCAGTTGGGACAGCGCAGGCGCACCGCGCGGCCGAGGAGGCGCATGGCGTAGCTGAAGGTGCGCTCCGGCTTGCGCGGGGCGTGCGGCGTTGCGGACGTCATGGTCGGCGGGCTCATGAGGGGAGCACGCCGACGGCGATGTGGCTGGGCGTGCGGGGACCATGGTGGATGGTATGGACCCGGGGGCGGAAGTCGCGCGCGCTCGCCTCGAAGATGTTCGGGACGAAGGTCTGGGGGTTCCGGTCGTACAGCGGGAACCAGGTGCTTTGCACCTGCACCATGATCCGGTGCCCCTTGAGGAACCGGTACGCCTGCTGGTGCAGGTCGATGGTGAACGGGGTGACGACGTTCGCCGTGATGGGGGTGGCGGTGCTGAATCCCTTGTGGTAGCGGCCGCGCATGATGTCGGCCGCGACCATGAGCTGGTAGCCCCCCAGCCTGGGGTCACGGGCCACCGAGTCCGGGTAGACGTCGATGAGCTTCACGACCCAATCGGCGTCGGTCCCGGTGGTGCTGGCGAAGAGCCTGGCCGTGACGTCGCCGGCAATCGTCACGTCGGCATCGAGCGGCTCGCTCTCCCAGCTCACGACGTCGGGACGATTGTGCACGAAACGCTGGTCCTCCACGAGCCACTGGCGCCAGCGCGTCCCGTCCACCGGGCGCGCGATGTAGGGGATGGGGCGCTTCGGGTCGCTGGTGTACGACGTGCGCCCGGACGTCTTCGGCGGCTCGAACGAGAGCTTGCCGTCGTCATGCAGGTACAGGCGGGCCGGCCTGGCCTCGCGCGGCGGCCAGGCGTCGAAGGTGCGCCAGCGATTGCTCCCCACCTCGTACACGTACGCTTCGGCGAACGTCGCGCTCCCGTCCCCGTGCAGCCAGTTGAAGAACCAGGGGCGCTCGATGTTGGCGCGATAGTACAGCCCCACGTCGGAGCCGAGCTGCATGGGGCCGAAGCTGTCCGTCATGCGGCCGGCCCATCCGCCGTGGAACCAGGGACCGAGAACGATGTGGTTCCAGTGACGCGCATCCTGCCGCTCCAGCGTGCGATACGCCTCCTGCGGCCCCAGGACGTCCTCCTGGTCCCAGTAGCCCCCGACGTTGAGCACCGCCACGTTAGGCACGGTCCACACCTTCTGCATCGCCTTGGCCTGCCAGTAGCCATCCCAGGCCGGGTGCGCCTTGAAGCCGCGCCACGACGGCAGGGTGTCGATGCCGTTCTTCTCGCCGAGCTCCTTGAGCGTCGGGAACTGGAGGTACCAGTCGTAGCGGTCATAGCGCGTGATCCGCAACGGGCTCGGCACGCTGCGCGACCACTCCATCGCGGTGGCATACTCCACGCCGAACGACTGCCGGAACGCCCCCTGGTGGAAGAAGTCGTCGCCCATCCAGGTGTCGGTCATCGGTGCCTGTGGCGACACCGCCTTCAGCGCGGGATGGCCGCTCCGCGCGGCGATCCCGGCCAGCCATCCCGGATAGGAGACCCCCATGGCCCCGACGCGGCCGTTATTGTCGGGGAGGTTCTTCACCAGCCAGTCGATGGTATCGTACGAATCCGTCGCCTCGTCGACGCCGTTCGGGTCACGCTTCTCGTCGTGCAGCGCCCCGTTCATGATGAACTTCCCCTCGCTCTTCCCCGTCCCCCGCACATCCTGGAAGACGAAGAGGTACCCATCCTTCGCCAGCTCCGCGTACTGCACCGGGATCGGGCCGGGGCGCATGTTCTGGCTCACGCCGTACGGCGTGCGGACGAGCATGATGGGGAGCGGCTCGGCGCGGGCGGCGGGCGTGACGATCACCGCATGGAGGGAGACACCGTCGCGCATCGGGATGCGCACCTCACGCCGGAGGAGGGAATCGCTCCCCTGTCCGCTCGCGGCGAGCGGGGCGCCGAAAACGGCGACGATGAGGGAGACGCGGACGATGTGGCGGAGCGTGAGGCAGGGACGCATGGTGGAATTGGCGCGAAGGGAGGGAGAGAAGTTAGCCATCTCGTCCCCTGCACGGCGAACGCGCCGCTCACCAGCATCGCTGCCACCTCATCCGCTCATCGGCCGTTCCCCGTCGCGATCGCCCCCAGCAGGTACGTCAGGTTCGCCGTCCCATCCATGATCGGTTCATTGGTGGAGTAATCCCCGTAGTCGTCGTGGTAGACGATGAATCCCGTATTGAACGGGGCGTATTCGTCCGCCTCGAGCAGCCGTATGCCGATCAGGTTCTGGTAGATGGAGCGATATACCGGTCCGTCGAGGAGGCCGCCCGTGAGTCGTACGCCGAGCTGGCGTGCCACGTCGGAGTGCGGGTCGCGCGCGAAGCGCCCGTCGCCCGGAACGCCGACCACCATCGACGTCCCCCATGGGTTGGTTCCGAAGAGCCAGTCGATGGCCGCCTGCTCGAACTCGCGATAGCGGGTGTCGCCCGTCATCTGCCGATACAGGTAGGCTTGCGTGGCGAAGGAGGCCATGAGGTTGTTGGAGCACCAGATGAACGGGACGCCGACGCGGAAGCCGTTCGCGCGGGCGCGCCGTGCCACGCCCTCGAGGCCGCGGCGGTAGTAGGCGGCCATCAGCCGTCGGTCGCGCCGCGACCCGAGGCGCCACACCTCGTGGTGCGCGTTGTTGTGCCACGGGTACCACTGGTAGTGGCGCGCGGTGTCGGCGCCCATCCACGGCGTGACCGGTTCCTCCCTGGCGTAGGCGAGGGCGTCGCGCAGGTAGCGCGGGTCGCGGGTGAGCGCATGCAGCTGGGCGGCGCCGAGCTCCATGTCGTCGACCCAATTGTCCTCTTCGTAGAAATAGGGGGCGCTTCCCGGGGCGGTCTGGCACGTGCCCGGGTACTTCACTCCCAGGGCGTAGGCCGCGCGCGCCTTGCGCGCGAGCGTGTCGGCGAGCGCCGGGTCGGACGCGCGCAGGAGCTGGGCGCCTAACGCGAACGCGGCGGCGTACTTGCCGGCGGTCGACGCGTAGCCGGTGGAGCGGTTCTGGTACCGGAGGAGCCCCTGCGGCCGGCCGGTGCAGGGGTAGACGGGGCGTTCCCGTCCCTTTCCCCACCCGTAGTCCGAGCTGTCGGTGGTCGGGAGATCGCTGTAGACGTGGTCGCGATCGTCGCCCAGCTGGTTGTACATCTCGGTGTCCGCCGGGAACATCCTGAGGAGCCACGCCAGCCCGTGGCGCGCCTCGTCGAGGATGTCGGCGACGCCATTCGCGCCGGGGTCGCCGCGCCCGGAGAAGGCGTCACCGAAGGCCCGCGGATGGTCGCGAAACGCCATCAGCATCACGAACGTCGCATTGGCCGACGTGGTGACGTACTGCAGGTAGTCCGAGGCGTCGGCCCACCCCCCGCTGACCGGGATGAACGTCCCCGCTCGCGGCGACTCTCCCACGACGATCCCGTCGTGCTGGTGGACGTTGGCGTGGAAGAGGGGGTTGTAGCCGGAGCGCTGCTGCCGCATGTACGCGAGGAGCGAGTCGGCGGCGTGGCGGTAGCGGTCGCGCGTGACGTGCACCACGACCGGAGGCAACGACTCCGCCACGAGGCGGTAGGTCCCGGGCACCCGCACCGCGGAGAAGTCGAGCCGCCACGTGCGCGCGCACGAGGCGAAGGTGGGCGCGGCGCGCGCCTTGCCGCGCAGGATCACGGCATCGCCTGCGTCTCGCAGCTCGAACGTCGCCAGCGACTGGTGCCCGAGGGCGCAGGCCACGGCGACCTTGGGCGCGTCGGGAGCGTAGCCGAGCTGGTTGACGCGGACGAAGACGGTGCTGCTGTCGGCCGGTGCTGCTGCCAGCTGCAACGGCGTGGCCAGTACCGCTGTCGAGACGGCCGCCAACACGGCCGCCAACACGGCCACCGGCGCGGCGGGCGGCGCGGCGGCGACATGCCGCGGGGTGAATGGGCGTGTGCGCATGCGGCGGAACGGGCGGAAAGGGGGCGTGCCCGGGGTGCCGGCACGCCCCCCGAGTCTACCTCCCGGGCCGCCGCGCGTCAGGGGCGCACCGGCCGCGGCCACCGGATCGCGCCGGGAGCGAAGGTCGCGGGAGCGGGCGCCGCCCGGGACGCGGAACGAAACCGGTCCGCCGTCCACCGCGTATCGCTGGCGTCGGGGCTGGCCGGCGCGGATCATGGCGGAGGCCGCACCTTCCTTCCTCCAGGCGCTCGTCGTCTCTTGCGGAATCGTCGCCACCGGCCGCTACGACACGCTCTTTCACCTCGACCGAACCGACAGGTCATTCCGTGCTGCGTTCCCTCACGTACGTCGCGGCGCTGTGTGCCGCCAGCTACAACCCGATGTCCCAGCGATCGCCGGCCGACGTCGCGCGGGAGCTGCTCTCGGCCGACCGGGCCTTCGCGGCCGCGTCGGCGCAGGACGACGTGGTCGCGGCCCTGGGGCGCATGTTCGCGCGCGACGTCGTGGTCCCGGTTCGCGGCAGTGCGTCGTTCGCGCGGGGACGCGATGCCGCGCTCGCCGCGCTGCGCGCCGACAGCAGCAACGCGGGTGCCCGGCTGGCGTGGACTCCCATCCGCGCCGGCGTCTCGGGTGACGGGACGCACGGCTTCACCTACGGCTACACGACGCTGACGCGCCGGGATGGGACGACCGTACCGGGAAAGTACGTGGCGTACTGGGAGCGCGAGGACGGGGCGTGGCGCGTCCGCGTCTACCGGCGCGTCGGGCGGGCGCCGGGGCTGGTCTCGCGGTCGGAGCTTCCCCCCGTCCTCCCCCCGCGCCTCGTTGCTGCGGCCTCCGACTCGGCCGCCCATCGGCGCCACCTCGAGGAGCTCGCGGAGACCGAACGTGCGTTCTCGCGCGACGCGCGCGGCGGGCCCGCCATCGGCAAGGCATTCACCGACTACGGCGACCCCAACGCCGCCAACGTCGGGAACGGCGCCGAGTTCATCGTTGGTCCCGCGGCCATCGGCGCGAGCGTACAGGCGGGGATCGCCCCAGGGACGTCCATCACCTGGGGACCGGATGAGGTGCGCGTCGCCCCGAGCGGCGACCTCGGTGTCTCCATCGGGTTCATCACGATTCGCCGGCCGAGTGCCGGCGGGGCAGGCATCCAGGACCTGCACATCCCGTTCTTCACCATCTGGCGGCGCGACGACGTGCGCGCGCCATGGCGCTACGTCGCGGAGTGAGGGGCGCGGCGGCTAGCGCTCCGTTGCCTGTCGCCAGCGGCGGAACTGCAGGGCACCGCGCGCCACGAAGAAGAACGCGAACGCGATGTCCAGCCATGACTGGCCGGTGACGGGCGCGGCGCCGAAGGCCAGGAGCCGGAGCGCGAGGAAGGCGCCAAGGGCCGCCATCACGGCGCCGATCGCCAGGCCGACGCGGGCCGCACGCGGTGCACTCATGAGCGGAACGGGGAACTGGGTGGAGTGGGGGGCGCGGAGTCGCGGGAGCGATGCATCACAGCGGTAACCAGTAGCTCACCTTGACGAGGAAGGTGTTGTCGGTCGGCGCCCGCATCATCGCTGCCCAGTCGCGGCGCATCACGAAGTCGCCACGCACGATGTCGCTGCGCTGCCGGCGCTGCCAGACCAGGAAGATCGTCGACCCGGGGCGATATTCCCAGCGGACGACCGCGTTGCCGATCAGCGAGCGCACGTTGAAGTCCTGCTCGTCCACGGTGAAGTCGGAGCGGCCGTCGCCGTCCAGGTCGAAGTGGCGCACCAGGTCGGCATCGACGCACGTCCCCCCTCCCTGGCAGCGCACGGCCCCCCCGTTCTCCTGGGCCCTCCCCTCGCCGAAGCGCGTGAAGCGGAAGCTCGACGCGGCGGCAAGCTGCTTGTAGTTGGCGTAGTCGCCCGACGAGAGGAGCGGCTGCGCGAACAGCTGGAAGCTCAGCGTCGGCGAGAAGGCGGCGTTGATGCGCGTGGGGAGTGCCAGCTCGCGGCGCGCCACTTCGCCGAACAGGTACCGCGAGCCGTAGGTGGGGGCGAAGTCGGTCCCGTCGGCCGTGGCGACGTACTGCGCCCCGATGCTGGCGCGGGTGAATCGCGGTTCCACCTCGATCGCGAGGCGTGCCGACGGACGTAGGGTGATCTCGAGCGCACCCTGGAACTCGTCGCCGCCGCCGAGCGCGTTGCGGCGCGCGAAGACGCTCGGCTCCAACGCGAGGCGCGCGCGCGAGTCGGTCCGGAGGGAGAGTCGCATGTCGAACGAGCGCGGCTGCAGCATCAACGGCCCGCCCCGCGTCCCGACGCGGTCGACCATCTCCGGATGTGCCTGTGCATTGGCCTCGAGGCGCCAGAAGTTGTTGAACTCGAGGTTCGCGTTCAGTTGCACCGCGCCGCCGACGTGCGCGCGTCCCCACGCGGCGGCGCTGGCGCCCCCGGCCACCGCGTCGTGGCTCCAGTTGTGGAAGGTGGAGGCCGACACGGTGTACGAGCGCAGGAGCTGTCCCGGGGTGATCTCGCGGTACTGCACCCGGGCGCCTCCGTCCAGCACCTCCTGTCGCGTGCTGAAGCCGGCGTCGTTCACCTCGAATCCCGGGGTCACCTCGGCTGCCCACACGGAGCCGGTCCAGTGCGCGCCGCGCCGCTTCTCGAGCGTCATGCGCCAATCGACTCCCGACATCGCGCGGGCGCTCGAGTCGACGCCGAGAGTCCGGGAATCGGGGCGCTGGAAGAAGTGGTTGCTGGCGGTCTGGATGCGGAGCATGGCGATGGAGTCGCCGCGCACGTGGCTCCCGGCCACGTAGCCGAAGAAGGCCCACGTGCGGTCGCGCCACTGGTGCTCCCAGTCGATCCCGCCGTTGAAGGCCGAAGCGGGGAGGAAGTCGAACGAACCATCGCTCGGGAGGTCGCGACGCAGCGCCGTGCCGATGAGGCCGATGGTCGAGGCGCCACCGTTGAAGTCCTGCCGCGCGCGCAACACCCCCGATTCGGCGCGCGGCTCGACGAGGAACGCGCGGGTCGGCTGCGCCTCGGAGAGGTAGGTCTGTCCGTCGGCCTGCTGGGTGACGGCGGCCAGCAGCCCCAGTGAGAGGCCGCGCGTGGTGCGTCCGGTGAGCTTGGCGGCGCCGAGGATGTCAGTCGATGTGGGGATGTCGGCGAAGAGTGCTCCCTCGGGGGCGGAGCCGCGGGGGGCGCGCCCCATCCGGCGCGAGTAGTAGAGGCGATTGCGCCCGCCGGAGAGCGAGAAGTCGAAGATGCGCGCGTCCTCCACGAAGAAGGGGCGGCGCTCCTCGAAGAACTGCTCAAAGGCGGAGAGGTTGATCACCGCCGGGTCCGCCTCTACCTGGCCGAAATCGGGGTTGACGGTGGCGTCGAGGGTGAACTGCCCGCCGAGGCCGATGCGCACGTCGGCGCCGAGGCGCGACCCGTGGTCGCGCCCCGTGCGGAAGGGGTTGCCGGGTTCGCCGGTCCCCCGAAAGAGCGAGCCCAGCACGTAGGGGCGAAGCTCGAGGCGCCGCGCGCCACGGACGGTCACGCCTTGCAGCTGCCCGAACTGCGAGACGAGCCCGCGTTGCAGCCGGGAGACGAGGGCGAAATGCGTTTCCTCGTTGGTGCGCACGCGGCGGCGGGCGAAGTTGACCCCCCACTCCTGCGCCTCGTCCGAGTCGCGGAAGCGAAGCTGCGAGAGCGGGATCCGAAGCTCGGCCGTCCATCCCAGCGAGTCGAAGGCGACCGCCGAGCTCCACACGGCGTCCCACGCCCGATCGCGCTCGTTGTCGTCGAAGATGTATTCGTCGCGCTGCACGTTGGCCGCGCTCACGCGGAAGAGGAAGCCGGTGCGTCGGTCGAGGTTGGAGTCGAAGGCGACCTCGATGTAGTCGGCCTGCGCGTCCTGGTCGCGGCGCACCACCTGTCGCGCGATGGTGTGCGGCTCGCGGTCGTACATGCGCGCCCCGACCCAAACCGCCGACCCGTCGATCAGGACGCGGACCTCGGTCTGTTCCTTGGCGGGTGCTCCCTCCACCGGGAGGCGCTGGACGAAGCCGGAGGCAACGCTCGCCCCTTGCCACGCGGCGTCGTCCAGCCGACCGTCGAGCTGGATCTCCCCGACGCGCGGGGCGGCCCGCAGCGTGCGGCGGACGAAGGCGCTCCGCTCGCCGTTGGACACGGCGTCGGGCGCCACTTCCTGCGCGGGCGCCGGGGGAGCCGCCAAGACGAAAACCGCCGCCAGCGCGGCAGCGATGGAATCACGAATCACGTGCTGAGGGCGGGAGAAGAGCGAGCAGCTCGCCGGGACGCAGCCGGCGAACGCGGGTCGGGTACCAATCCTATGATACGCGGCGGTGGGCGCCGACGTTTGGAGGGAGGTGCGGCGGACGACATCCACGAGGGGGCCCGGTGGCGCAAATGGGGGGCGTGGAGGAATCAACGACGCTATACTGTTTAGAAACTGCTCCATTGCTGGCTCGACAACCACGAACGGGCCACGATGCGCGTACACGACCAGACCGCAGCATCGCCGGCTCCGCACGCTCGAGGTCGACACGCCGTGAAACGGATGACTTCGCCGAAAGGCTCCCTCGCCCTGGCCCTCCTCCTGGCCTCGACGCCGCTCCCGGCTCAGGGACCCGGTGCGGCACGCCCCGCTCTCCCCGAAATCCAATCCCCCGGACTTCGCCTGCGGCTCTCCCCCGTCGACGGCCACATCGAGTCGTTGCGTGACGCCGATGGGTGGCAACTCGCGGGGGCGGCGTCGGACTCGATCGGGGTGTGGAGCATCGTGCTCTCGCCGGGGACGACCCCGTCCCGCATCCACGCCGCCCAGGCTCGGCGCTTCAGCTGGCGCCGGCTTGGCGGAGGGGGGCTCGAGCTCTCGTGGCGCGACTTCCCGGGGCACGAGTCGTTGCAGGTGACGGCCACGGTCACGGCGCGACGCGACACGACCACGGCCTGGCACATCGCGCTGGCCGGCATCGGCGGCCTGGCGGTGGAGCAGCTGCACTTTCCGCGGGTGACCGGAATCGGCCCGCTGGGGACGCGCGAGGAGCTGGCCGTCCCGCAGTGGATGGGGGAGCGCACCCGCGAGCCGCGCCGCCTCCTGGCCGGCCCCGACGGGACGGGGCGGCGGCTGGAATGGACGTACCCCGGGCAGCTCTCGCTGCAGGCCATCTCGTTCACGGCCCCTGCGCGCGGGGGGCTCTACTTCGCGTCCGACGATACCCTCGCCTATCGCAAGCAGTTCGCCCTGTGGGGCGATGCGGACGGCAAGGCCGGGTACGACGTGGTGCACGCCCTCTCCGACCCCGGGAAGAACGCGCGCTATTCTCCCGCCTACGCCGTCCTGGTCGGGATCGTGCGCGGCGACTGGTTCTCGGCCATCGAGCGCTACCGGGCGTGGGGGACGCGGCAGTACTGGGCGCGCGAGAGCCGCTTCGCCACCGGCAAGTCGCCCCAGTGGATCCGGGACACCGGGATCTGGGTCTGGAACCGCGGGCGCTCGAACGTGGTCCTCGAACCGGCCGCCGAGCTGCAACGCGACGCCGGGCTCCGGGTGAGCGTCTTCTGGCACTGGTGGCACCATGGGCCGTACGACACGTCGTTCCCCGACTACCTCCCCCCGCGCGAGGGCGCCGAGGCGTTCACGCAGGCGGTGGCGCGGGCGCACGAGGCCGGGCTGCACGCCATCGTCTACATGAACCAGCGGCTCTGGTGTACCGAGACGCCGAGCTGGACGCGGGAGAACGCCGAGCGCTGGGCCGTGCGCGAGCGTGACGGGACGGTGCGCAAGGAGACGTACATGGTGTTCGCCCCCTCGCCGTGCGCGCCGATGGACGTCTCGACGCAGTTCTGGCGCGACAAGTACGCGGGGATCGCCGACACGGTGATCCACCAGTACAAGCTGGACGGGATCTACATGGACCAGGCGGTGCTGAGCCTGGCGTGCTGGAGCCCCGATCACGGCCATCCGGTGGGGGGCGGGCACTACTGGATGGACGGCTTCCGTGCGCTGGCCCGGGACCTGCGCCAGCGCGGCGGCACCCTCCCGTTAGGCTTCGCGGGCGAGGGGGGTGGCGAGAGCTGGCTCCCCGACCTCGACGCCTTCCTGACGCTTCAGGTGAGCCAGGAGCGCTACGTCGACCCGGCGAGCGGGTGGGAGGTGCTCCCGATCTTCCAGGCGGCGTACCATCCGTACGCGGTCACCTACGGGACGTACGGCTCGCTGACCTGGCCGCCCTACGACGATCTGTGGCCGGAGAAGACGCGCCCGGCCAACGCGATGACACTGCTCGACCTCAAGTACCGGCAGCAGTACCTGCTGGAGCAGGCACGCATGTTCGTATGGGGGATGCAGCCGACGATCGCCAACTTCCTTCCCGAGCAGCTGACGAAGCGTCGCCGGGAGATCGACTACCTGGAGCGACTGGCGAAGCTCCGCTACGGCTTCCGTCATTGGTTCCAGGAGGGGACGATGCTGCGCGCCCCCGAGGTGGTCGTCGACAGCGCCGACGTGCTGATGTCGCGCGTGTCGATCTATGCGGCGCGGCTGGGCGGGGCGACGGAGGCGAGGGTCCGCGCGCCGCTGGTGCTGGCGGGAGCGTGGAAGGCGCGGGACGGCCGTGCGGCGTTGGCGCTGGCCAGCATCGCCGACGACGCGCGCGAGGTGGAGGTGCGCTTCGATCCGCGCCGTTACGGGATGCGCCTGGGGGCGCGACTGGTGCGGTACGGCGTGGAGGGGAGGGGAGAGGTGGTAGGGCGCGTGGGGAGTGGGGCGATGGCGCTGCGGCTTCGGGTCGGAGGGCTCGAGGGCGTGGTGGTGCGTGCGGAGTAGGCCCGAAGTGGTGGGGGACGACCTTCCCCCTCCCCCACCTCGTCACCACCTTGCGGCACCCGCGTGACCGCGGCCCAACGGCCGTGGCCTCGAGCCGGCCCGCCGACTGGGTGCCCCGAACCCGACGCATGTACGTCAGCACCCAATACCTTCGCAAATGGGCCGCCCGGCGCCGCCCCCCTCCCGGGACGCTGGAGGTCATTCCCGATGTCGAGTCGCCGGAGCTCGGCAACCGGCGCGACATCTCCGTGTACCTCCCGGCACACTACCACCGGTCGCACGACCCTTACCCGGTCATCTACATGCACGACGGGCAGAACCTCTTCGACCCGACGACGTCGTTCGCCGGGGAGTGGGGGGTCGACCTCGCGATGGCGCGGGCGCACCGGCAGGGCCGACGAGCGATCGTGGTCGCCATTCCCAACATGGGGGTCGACCGCCTGCGGGAATACTCGCCGTTCGTGGATGCCCAGGCCGGGGGCGGAGCGGGTGACGCCTACGTCGACTTCGTCCTGCGCACCGTGAAGCCGCTGGTCGACGCCCAGTACCGCACGCTGCGCGACCGAGTGGGGACGGGGATCGTGGGCTCGTCGATGGGGGGGCTGATCTCGCTGTATGCCTTCTTCCGGGCCCCGCACGCCTTCGGTTTCGCGGGGGTGCTGTCTCCCGCGCTCTGGTTCGCGGAGGGGGCGATCTTCCCGTACGTGCGCTCCGCCCCGTACACTCCGGGGCGCCTGTACCTCGACGTGGGCACCCGCGAGGGGACGGGGACGCTGGCCAACGCGCGCGCCATGCGCGACCTCCTGCTGGAGAAGGGATACGTGATGGGAGAGACACTGTCGTGGGTGGAGGACGAGGGCGGGGTGCATAACGAGGAGGCGTGGGGGCGCCGCATGCGCCACGCGCTCCCCTTCCTCCTGCGCGATGCGCATTCCGCGGCCGGTCATCACGAGCACGACGACGAGCTGGCCGAGGACGACCACTGGGTCGACGACGCCATCGGCGAGCGCGACGCGGAGGCGACCGAGTGAGCACGCGCGTCCGCGGTCACCATCACGTGTGGTACTCCCCGCTGGTCAAGCGGCACATGCACGTGCGCTGGTTCGGGCATGGCGGCGCCCGCCTCCTGGCCTTCCCCACGACGATGGGGGACCACAACGAGTGGCCCAACCGCTACATGCCGGACGTGCTGCACGAGCACATCCAGCAGGGGTGGTTGCAGCTGTGGTGCCTCGACACCAACCACGACGACAGCTGGTACGACAAGTCGGTGCACCCGGGGGAGCGGGCCTGGCGGCATCTCCAGTTCGACCGCTACCTCACCGACGAGCTCCTCCCCTTCACGCATCACGTGAACGGGAACCCCTTCGTGATCGCGACCGGGGCATCGTTCGGGGCGTTCCACGCGATGTCGTTCGGGCTGCGTCACCCGACGCGGGTCCACCGCATCATCGGGATGAGCGGGACCTACGACATCCGCGGGATGACGCAGGACTACTCGGACGGGAACGTCTACGCCTGCAACCCGTTCGAGTTCATTCCCAACGAGTGGGAGCAGTGGCGCCTGGACGCGATGCGCCGGCAGGACATCATCATCGCCATCGGCACGGGCGACCCGCACCACCAGCAGAACGTCGACTTCTCGGGCATCCTCTGGCGCAAGGGGATCGGCAACGCCTTGCGCGAGTGGGAAGGGTGGGCGCACGACTGGCCCTTCTGGGAGAAGATGATCGTGCGGTACGTCGCGGGGCACGACTAAACGTCAAAGGGCAGGATACCGGGATGAGCAAGCGTGTCGGGCTGGTCGTGGGTCGCGAGTGGTCCTGGCCCCCGGCCTTCATCGAGGAGGTCAACCAGCGGGACCAGGGGGTGATCGCCGAGTATGCCAGGCTGGGGGGCGATCACCACGACGGGCCGGTGCCGTGGGACGTCCTGATCGACCGGATCTCGCACGAGGTGCCGATGTACCGCTCGTACCTCAAGAAGGCGGTGCTCGAGGGGAAGACGGTCATCAACAACCCGTTCATGTGGTCGGCCGACGACAAGTTCTTCGGCGCCGCGCTGGCGGCGAAGCTCGGCGTGGCATCGCCGAAGACCGTCCTCCTTCCCAACAAGGACTACGTCCCCGGGATCGTCCCCACCGAGTCGCTGCGCAACCTGAAGTTCCCGCTCGACTGGGACGAGCTGGCCCGATACGTCGGGATGCCGTGCATCCTCAAGGACGCGCACGGTGGCGGCTGGAAGGAGGTCTACGTCTGCCACAGCGTGCAGGAGCTGGTCGACAACTACAACCATTCCGGGCTCCTCACGATGATCGTGCAGGAGTTCATCGAGTGGGACCAGTTCGTCCGCTGCCTGTGCCTGGGGCAGGAGGAGGTCCTCCCGATGCACTACGACCCCAAGGGGCGGAAGTACATCGTCGATGACGACTACCTCACCCCGGCGATGCGGGCGCGCATCATCACGGACTGTCGCACGCTGTGCTCGGCGCTGGGCTACGACATGAACTCGCTGGAGTTCGCCGTGAAGGACGGCGTGCCGTACGCCATCGACTTCATGAACTGCGCGCCCGACATGGACCTCTACTCGCTCACCCCCACCTATTTCGACTGGGTGGTGAAGGGGATGGCGGACCTGGCGATCAGGCTGGCGCTGCACCCGCGGCGCACGGCCGTGGAGGCGAAGTGGAGCGCGTTGTTCACGGCGGCGCGCTGACGACGACCCGACGGGAGGACGATCATTCTCGCTGACCTGATTCACCGCTACCACGACCTCCTCACCCCCGAGATCGCCGAGGAGACGCACGCGCACGTCGAGTCGGCGCTCACGCGGCGCGGGCTGGTGTTCGGGGGGCGGGCCTTGTGCACGGTGCTGCGTCCGCGGCTCACGACACCGCGGGAGGTGGCGACGCTGCAGTCGCGCATACGGCCGCTGATGCGCGCGTTCCGGCGCGCCTACGGGCGCGCGATGGCCGACCGCGCCTTTCGCGACCAGTTCGGGCTCCTCGATTGGGAGGAGACGTTGCTCGCCGACCCGCCGGGGTACGACTGGCCGTCGCCGACCTCTCGCCTCGACTTCTTCCATGTCGCTGGCACCGGACAGTTGGGCCTGACCGAGTACAACGCCGAGACGCCGGCAGGGGCGGCGTACGGCGACGCGCTGGCCGAGGTCTTCGTGGACGCCCCGGCCGTGCGGGAGTTCGCGCGGCATTACGACATCATGACGATGCCGGCGGTGCCGGGAGTCGTCGGGGCGATCCTCGACGCCTGGTACGAGTTCGCCGGGACCCGCCGGCGCCCGCGCGTCGCCATCCTCGATTGGGACGACGTGCCGACGCGCACCGAGTTCGAGCTCTATCGCCAGCACTTCGCGACGCTGGGTATCGAGGCGGTGATCGACGACCCGCGCCGGTGCGAGTATCGTGACGGCACGCTGTGGGTGGCCGGAAAGCCGGCGGAGCTGATCTACAAGCGCGTCCTGATCAGCGAGTTGATCGAGACCTGCGGGATCGAGCACGACGTGGTGCGCGCGGTGCGTGAGCGCGCGGTCTGCCTCGTGGACGGCTTTCGCTGCAAGATCCTCCACAAGAAGGCGTCGCTGGCGGTCCTGTCGGACGAGGCAAACGCCGGGTTCTTCACCCCCGATGAAGTCGAGGCGATCCACGACTGCATCCCGTGGACGCGGGTGGTGCGCGAGCGCCGGACCACGCACGGCGGCGAGGCGATCGACCTCGTGCCATGGATGCAGGAGCACAAGGACCGGCTCGTCCTGAAGCCCAACGACGAGTACGGCGGGAAGGGGATCACGCTGGGCTGGACGGTGAACGCGACCGAGTGGGAGGGGGCGATCGGGGAGGCGCTGGCGCAACCGTTCATCGTGCAGGAGAAGGTGGCGATTCCCAGCGAGCCGTACGCGAGCTGGAGCGACGGGCGGGTGCACGTGGTCGATCGCATGCTCGACACGGCCCCGTTCATCTCGCACGGCGACTACATGGAAGGGATGCTGACGCGACTCTCGACGGCGGCCCTGCTCAACGTGACGGCCGGCGGCGGGAGCACGGTGCCGACCCTGGTGGTGCAGCCGCGGTAGGCTGTCTCCCTCCGGCGGGGACCCGTACATTCCCACCGGGCCTCCCGCGCCCCCGTCCTTTCGTCTTCCCCCATTCCATGAAGCCACCGAGCCTAACGATCGGCGTCGAGGAAGAGTACCAGATCATCGATCCCCGGACGCGTGAGCTGCAATCCTACATCACGCAGATCCTGGAGTCCGATCACATGGTGCTCGAGCAGGTGAGGCCGGAGCTCCACCAGTCGATCGTCGAGGTGGGGACGAGGATCTGCCGGACGCCGCAGGAGGTGCACGCCCAGCTGGTCCAGCTTCGCCGCGGGGTGATGGAACTGGCGGCGCGGCGCGGGCTCAAGATCGCGGCGGCGGGGACACACCCCTTCTCGCACTGGGCCGAGCAGGAGATCACGCAGCTGGACCGCTACATCGGGACCAAGGAGGCGATGCAGCAGCTGGCGCAGCAGCTGCTCATCTTCGGGACGCACGTGCACATCGGGATCGAGGACCGCGAGTTCCTGATCGATGCCTGCAACGTGTCGCGGTACTTCCTCCCCCACCTCCTCTGCCTCTCCACCAGCTCGCCGTTCTGGATCGGGCGCAAGACGGGGCTCAAGTCGTACCGCAGCGCCGTCTTCCGCGCCTTCCCGCGCACCGGAATCCCGCGCTTCATCCCCTCGTGGGCCGACTACGACAACTACCTCAACACGCTCGTCGCGACCAGCTGCATCCCCAATGGCTCGAAGATCTGGTGGGACGTACGCCCGCACCACACGTTCCCGACCCTCGAGTTCCGCATCTGCGACGTCTGCACGCGCGTCGATGAGGCCGTCTGCGTGGCGGCGATCCTGCAGGCGCTCGTCTTCAAGCTGTGGAAGATGCGGCGCGACAACATCACCTGGCGCATCTACTCGTCGGAACTGATCGACGAGAACAAGTGGCGTGCCGTGCGCTACGGGCTGGAAGGGAAGCTCATCGACTTCGGGAAGAACGTCGAGCTCCCGGCCCCCGAGCTGATCCGGGAGCTGATTGCATGGTTCCTCGACGACGTCCTCGACGAGCTGGGGAGCCGCAAGGAGGTCGAGTACGCCTTCACCATCCTCGCGGGCGGCTCCAGCGCCGACCGCCAGGTCAGCACGTACGAACGCACGGGGGGCGACCTGAAGGCGGTGGTGGATCAGCTGATCCGGGAGACCGAGGAAGGGGTCCAACCTTTGGAGAAGACGAACGGACGAGAGGACGAGAGGGCGAGCAAGTGAATCATTAGAGAGATCTCGTTCACGTCGCTCGCACGGGCGGGTGACGAGGGGGGACGGGGGTACTAGCTTGGGCGCTTCACCTCCGGCGAGTCTCGCGGTCGCCGGGCATGGCCAGTCCGCACGGCAGGAGCTACGCATGGCGCAACGCCCGATCATCGGCGTCACCACCCAGACCCTTCACTCCATCGACGGAATCCCGGAAGGGCTACCGCAGTCGGTGGTGATGAACCAGCGCTATTACATGTCGGTCGCGTTCGCGGGGGGAGCGCCGATCCTCATCCCGCTCCTCGACGACGAGCCGGAGGCGCTGCGCGCTGCCTACGACGCCTGCGATGGGATCCTCATTCCCGGCGGGGTGGACGTCGACCCGAACCAGTTCGGCGAGGAGCCGCATCCCAAGCTGGGGCGCACCGATCCGGCGCGTGACCGCACCGAGATGGAGCTGACGCGCTGGGCGGTCGACGACGGGAAGCCCCTCCTCGGCCTCTGCCGGGGACTGCAGGTGATGAACGTCGCGCTCGGCGGGACACTCTACCAGGACCTCGAGGATCAGTATCCCGAGGCCATCAAGCACGACTACTTCCCCACCTACGGCTTCGAGCGCGACCACCTGGCGCACGAGGTCACGCTGGCCCAGGGGAGCCGCCTGCGCCACGCGCTGGAGCTGGACCGGATTCGCGTGAACTCGATGCATCACCAGGGGATCAAGGCGCTGGCCCCCACCCTCACGGCCACCGCGGTTGCGCCTGACGGGCTCATCGAGGCCGCCGAGGTGCCGGGTGCGGCGTTCTGCGTGGGCGTGCAGTGGCACCCGGAGGTCTTCGAGCTCACCGACCCGCATACCCGGCACGTCTTCCGCGAATTCGTCTCGGCGGCGGCACGGTTCGGCGGGAAGGCGCGCTAGGATCGGCCGAGGGGCGACGCCGACCAGCGGCCTGCACGACGTCCGGAGCGCCCGCCCCTCCCTGCCACGAGCGAGCCGTGCGGCAGCTGACCATTGGCGAGGCCCGCCGCCTCGCGATCCGCGCGCAAGGGCTGGATCGTGCGCGCCCTGCGCGCGCGGTGACCATGCGCGACGTGCGCCGTACCATCCACCGACTCGGGGTGCTGCAGATCGACTCGGTCAGCATCATCGCGCCGGCGCACTACCAGGTGCTCTTCTCTCGCCTTGGCCCGTACGACCGCTCGCTCCTGGACGAGCTGGTATACCGCCGCCGCGAGTTCTGCGAGCGCTGGGCGCACGAGGCGTCGATCCTGCCGGTCGCGCACTGGGCGCTCCTGCGCCACCGCATGGAGTCCAATGAGCGCAGGACGCGAACGCTCGGCGCGTTCCTGGCCGCACACCCGGCCTACGCCGCGGCGGTGTTGGGACTGGTGCGGTCGAGCGGGGCCATGGCGGCCGGCGAGATCCCCGAGCCGGACGGCACCTTCGGTCGATCCGAGGGGTGGTGGGGGTGGACGATGGCGAAGTGCGTCCTGGAAGCGCTCTTCGCCCAGGGGACGCTGGCCGTGGCCGGACGTCGCTCGTCGGGCTTCGCGCGCGCGTACGACCTCGCCGAGCGCGTGATCCCCGCGCCACACCGCACGCGCGCGCCGTCGCGCACCGAGGCGCAACGTGAACTCATCCGTCTCTCGGTGAAGGCCCTCGGCGTGGGGACGCTTCGCGACATCGCGGACTACTATCGCCTCCCCGTCAAGGAATCGGCGGCGCGCATCGCGGAACTGGAGGGCGACGGTGAGCTGCAACGCGTCGCGGTCGAGGGGTGGCGCGCCCCGGCCTGGCTGCGTCTCGAGACTCCGATTCCCAGGCGGGTCCAGGGTGCCGCGCTTCTCTCTCCCTTCGATCCGCTCGTCTGGTTCCGCCCGCGCGCCGAGCGGCTCTTCGACTTCGAGCATCGCCTCGAGATCTACACGCCGGCGCCCCGGCGGCGGTGGGGATACTACGTCCTCCCATTCCTCCTGGGCGAGCGCATCGTGGCGCGCGTGGACCTCAAGGCCGATCGCGCGAAGCGCGTGCTGCGGGTCCTGGCCGCGCACGTGGAAGGGCACGCCGACGCCGAGGTGGTGAGTCCGGCGCTGGCGGCCGAGCTGCGGCTCCTGGCGGAGTGGCTCTCGCTGGATGTCGTGCGGGTGGGAGCGAGAGGGAACCTGGCGCGATCGCTGGCGCGGGCCCTGCGCGAGGGGGACCCCCGGCGCTAGGTTTGGCCATTCGCTTCGACAGGCTCCATCGAGAAGTTGAGGAGACAGATGTCGCGTTCGACGCGCCAGCGCCCGAGGGGCGAGGGCAGGCCGCCCAGGCACGCGATCCCGGGCCGGTGGCACGGGTGCGGGCGGCGGGCGGCGATCGTGTGCGCCGCGTGGCTCATCGCGGCCTGCGACGGTACGGCGCAGTCGTCGGGGGGGGCGAGCGCGGCGCGGGCGGCGACGGGGAGCGAGTCCGGCGCGAGCGTGCGCGGTCTCACCGCCGTCGGCGGACTCAAGGTGGGGCACTTCACCCTGGCCGAGCGGCCGACGGGGTGCACCGTGATCATCGCCGAGCACGGGGCGGTGGCGGGGGTGGACGTGCGGGGGGCGGCGCCCGGGACACGCGAGACCGACCTGCTCGACCCGGTGAACCTGGTTCCGATGGTCCATGCGATCGTGCTCGCCGGGGGGAGCGCCTTCGGGCTGGACGCCGCGAGCGGGGTGATGCGCTGGCTCGAGGAGCACGACATCGGGTTCGACGTGCGGGTGGCCAAGGTCCCGATCGTCCCGGCGGCCATCCTGTTCGACCTTGGCGTGGGCGATGCGAAGATCCGCCCGACGGCCGATTGCGGCTATCGGGCGGCGGCAGCTGCCACGACTGGCCCGGTCGCCGAGGGAGACGTGGGGGCCGGGGCCGGGGCAACCATCGGCAAACTGCTGGGAGCAGGGCGGGCCATGAAGGGAGGGGTCGGGACGGCCTCGGTGACGCTTCCCGACGGCCTGGTGGTGTCGGCGCTGGTGGCGGTGAATGCGGTCGGTGACGTGATCGACCCGGCTACCGGGGCGGTGGTCGCCGGCGTCCGCACGGCGGACGGGCGGGGGCTGGCCGACGCCAGGACATTGCTGCGCAGCGGGACGCTGCGCACGGATGGTCGTCCGGGCGAGAACACGACCATCGGCGTGGTGGCCACCAACGCGCGGCTCACCAAGGCGCAGGCGACCAAGGTCGCGCAGATGGCGCACGATGGGTACGCGCGCGCCATTTCCCCCGTGCACACGATGAACGACGGCGACGCGATCTTCTCGCTGGCCACGGGGACGCTGGCCCGGGGCGGCGACGTGACGACGATCGGCGCCCTGGCCGCCGACGTGATGGCCGAGGCGATCGTGCGGGCGGTACGCGCTTCGCGGGGGGTGCCGGGCTTTCCGGCGGCGAGGGACATCGGGAGCAGGCGTTAGGCACGGCCCCGGTGCGCTACCAGCTCCCGCTTCTCCTCGGCTACTCGCTGCTGATGGTGGCACTGGGCGTGTACGTCGGGCGCCGGGTGCGCAGCAGCGAAGGGTTCTTCGTGGCCGGTCGCGGGCTGGGGCCGCTCCTCATCTTCGCCACGATGCTGTCGGCGAACATCGGTGCCGGCTCCACCGTGGGGGCGGCCGGACTCGGGTATCGCGACGGGGTCGCCGCGTGGTGGTGGGTCGGCGCGGCGGCGATCGGGTCGATGGTGCAGGCGTTCTGGGTCGGGCCCCTGATGCGACGCGAGGCCGAGGCGCGCGGGCTCAGGACGGTGGGCGACTACCTGGAGCTGCGATACTCGGCGACCGTGCGGGTGGTGGTCGCGGCGCTCATCTGGGTGGGGACGCTGGCGATCCTGGCTGGGCAGCTGATCGCGATGTCGACGTTGCTCACCGTGGTGGCCGGGCTCCCCAAGTGGGTCGGGTGCGTCCTGGGGGGACTGGTGATGACGGCGTACTTTGCTGCTGGCGGCCTCCTGTCCAGCGCCTGGGTGAACCTGATGCAGCTGGTGGTGCTCCTGGCGGGATTCGCGGTGGCGCTCCCGGTCGCGCTGGCGAATGCCGGCGGTTGGGATGCCGTGGTGGCGGCGGTCGACGCCGGGACGTCGACCGTGCCGGCGCCGGGCGAGGGTTTCTGGAGCGCGTGGAACAACGGGGGCTCGGGATGGCGATACCTCGCCTTGCTGGGGCCGGCCTTCATCATCTCCCCCGGGCTGCTGCAGAAGATCTTCGCCGCGCGTGACGACCGCGCGGTGCGCCTGGGCACCGGCGCCAATGCGCTGGCCCTCCTCGCCTTCGCCTTCGTCCCCCCGGTGATGGGCATCATCACGCGGGCGACGCACCCCGGACTCGAGAGCGAGCAACTCGCCCTTCCGACGCTCCTGATGTACGACGTCCCTGCGGCCGTCGGTGCGCTCGGGCTGGCGGCACTCTTCTCGGCGGAGGTGAGCACCGCCGACGCCATCCTCTTCATGCTCTCCACCTCGCTGTCGCAGGACCTCTATCGGCGCTTCCTCGCTCCCGGGGCGAGCGACGGGCAGGTGCTGCGCGTCGCGCGTGGCGCCGCCATTCTCGGCGGGACGCTCGGCGTGGCTCTGGCGCTCGTTGCGCAGACGATCATCGGGACGCTCTCCTTCTTCTACAGCGTCCTCGGCGTCACGCTCTTCGTCCCCGTGCTGGGAGGGCTCTTCATGCGCCGCTTTCGTGCGCTGGAGGCGATGGCGGCCATCGTGGCCGGGATGGCCGTGATGCTCGCACTGCAGCTGACGGCGGGGGCAGGCGGGGTGCAAGGGGTGACCCCGGCACTGGCCGGGGTGGTCGCCTCGGTGGCGGTCGCCGTCGTGGCGCACGGGGCGGTGCGCTGGCGCGCGCGCATGGGGGAGGGAGGGGCGACGTGAGGCGCGGCGCTCCCGCACGTCGACGCCGTGGGTGCGGAATGGGGGGAGCCGCCGGACGGGCGTTTGACGCCGTCGGCGCCGAGGCGATCGTCCCGCGCTTCGAGTCGCTTCACACCGCGTGATGCCATGACGCCTTTCGTCGTCGAACGCTGCACCCTCGCCCCAGGGCTGGAGATCTCCAGGGTCCTCACCGGGCTCTGGCAGGTCGCCGACCTGGAGCGCGACGGGCGCACCATGGACCTCCGGGCCACCGCCCAGGCGATGGCGCCGTATGCCGCCGCCGGATTCACCACCTTCGACATGGCCGATCACTACGGGTCGGCCGAAGTCGTCGCGGGGATCTTTCGTGCGGAGATGGCCCCCGGCACCGCGGTGCAGCTCCTCACCAAGTGGGTCCCCAAACCGGGCCCCGTCTCGCGGGACGACGTGCGCGCCGCCGTGGACCGCGCCCTCGCGCGACTGCGAGGGCGGTCCATCGACCTCATGCAGTTCCACGCGTGGACCTTCGCCGACCCGCGATGGCTCGACGCGCTCTTCTACCTGGATGAGCTGCGGCGCGAGGGGGTCATTCACCACCTGGGACTCACGAACTTCGATGCCGCGCACCTGCGCATCGCCCTCGCCAGCGGCATCCCGATCGTCAGCAATCAGGTGAGCTACTCGCTCATCGACCGCCGGGCGGCGGGGCCGATGACGGCGCTCTGCCTGGCGCACGGCGTGAAGCTCCTGGCCTACGGCACGGTGCAGGGGGGATTCCTCAGCACACGCTGGTTAGGCAAGGCGGAGCCCGACTGGGAGCATCTCGACACATGGTCGCAGATGAAGTACGGGCGCTTCATCCGCGCGGCTGGAGGGTGGGAGGGGCTGCAACGCGTGCTGACGGCGCTCGACGGCGTGGCTCGGCGCCACGAGGTCTCGGTCGCGAACGTCGCCAGCCGCTACATCCTCGAGCAGCCGGCGGTGGGGGGCGTGATCATCGGTGCCCGGATCGGGGCCAGCGCGCACATCGAGGACAATGCGCGACTCTTCTCCTTCGCGCTCTCGAGGCAAGATCGGGAGGAGATCGATGCGGCTGCGGCGACGCTCGCGCCGATTCCCGGCGACTGCGGTGATGAGTACCGGAAGCCGCCGTATCTCACGGCGTCGGGCGACCTGAGCCACCACCTCGAGGAATTCCCCGCACCCTTCGCCACCCGGCGGGGCGACGGCGGGCGGCTCACCTGCCTGAGCGGCACCTCGTGGGAGACGCAGTTCGGGTACTCTCGCGCGGTCCGGCTTGGTGACCGCATCGTGGTCTCGGGGACGACCGCCTCGCACGGCGACCGGCTCATCGGCGGAACCGACCCCGCCGCCCAGGCACACTTCGTCATCGACAAGATCGAGGGGGCGCTTCGTTCGCTCGGCGCACGGCTCGAGGACGTGGTCCGTACCCGTGTCTTCGTGTCGCGCATGGAGCAGTGGGAAGCGATTGCGCGTGCGCACGGCGAGCGATTCGGCGGGATCCTCCCCGCCAACACCCTCGTACGGGCAGAGCTGGTCGGCGAGGAGTTCCTGGTCGAGATGGAGGCCGAGGCGGTGGTCCCCACCCAGGGGGCGTCGCTATCGGCGCATCGCGCATGATGCACGGTTCCCGAACGCTCCGGCGGGCGCGGACGGCGCTGATCGCCCTGATGCTGCTGGCGTTTGGCGAGGCGACGGCACAGGGAATCGCGCCACGGCTCGGCACGCGAGGCGGGAATGGGACGGCGGGGAACGCCGCTCGGGCGAACGCCTCGCCGGCGCAGGCCGCGGAGGCGAATGCCGCCGTGCTTCGCGTCGCGCGCGACATCATGCGCGCCGCCCGATATGCCGCGCTCATCACCCAGGACGTCGGGGCCGGGGCCGCCGCCCGTACGATCGACCCGGCGCCGCCGGATTCCGGGATGGTGGTG
Organism: Gemmatimonadetes bacterium SCN 70-22; assembly: GCA_001724275.1. NCBI lineage: Bacteria > Pseudomonadati > Gemmatimonadota > Gemmatimonadetes bacterium SCN 70-22. Next base: position 123,590 of record MEDZ01000002.1, on the reverse strand, counting down.
CGGTTCGTGACGAATCCGCGCTCGCGCAAGGTGCGCCAGATCGGACGCGACTCGCGCGTGGCGCTCCACTACTTCGACGCCAAGGGGCTGCGCTACGTGACGCTATACGGCCGTGCCCGCGAGGTACGCGACGGGGCGGCCAAGCGGCGCCTGTGGCATGCCGAGTGGACCCCCTTCTACCCAGGACGCGAGCGCGATGCGACGTTGTACGAGGTGATCCCCGAGCGTGCGGAGGTCGTCAGCCCCGGCGAGGGGATGGCCGGCGACACCGTCACCTGGGCGGCGCCGACCATCCGTTTCCCACGACAGCCCTCGCGCTGACGCCCGGCATCGAGGGCACCCCCGACACCACCCGAACCACGAGGACGACATGCCGAAGCTGGACTGGAGCTACCTGCGCCCCGGTTGAAACACCTGCGCCAAGACCCAGGAGTTCCTGGGACGGAAGCACGTCGCGCTCGGCCAGGTGGAAGACGCCAGGAAGAAGCGCTACGACGCCGAGGCGGTGCGCGAGGTGCTGAAGGGAGTGGACGAGATCTACTCGATGAAGGGAAAGAAGTTCATCCACCTGCGCCTGGCGAAGGACAAGCCGTCGCAGGAGGAGGTGCACGCCGCCATCCTCGGCCCGTACGGGACGCTGCGCGCCCCCGCGTTGCGCAAGGGGCGCACGCTGATCGTGGGGTTCGACGAGGCGACGTACGACAAGCTGTTCAAGTGAACGCCTATCCAGAGGCCCGATGAAGCTCCGGTCATTGCACCTCATGGCTCTCGGCGGCGCCGCGCTCATCGCGCCGTTGGTGCCGGCCGTGCGCTTCACCCCGGTGCAGCCGGAGCTGTTCGGCACGGGCGGTAGCTTCACCAATGCGTGGGGCGATTTCGATGGCGATGGCGACGCCGACCTCTTCGTGGGCTTCAATGGCGCCCCCAATCGCCTCTACCGGAACGACAAGGGGGTCTTCATCGACGTCGCGGTGATGGCCGGGGTTGCCGATGCGCGCCCGACGCGCGCGGCGGCGTGGGGAGACTACGACGCCGACGGCGACCCGGACCTGTTGGTGGGCTTTACCCCCGGCGCCGGCGGGGTGCTGCGCCTCTACCGGAACGATGGCGGGCGATTCACCGACGTCACGCGCGCCGCGGGGGTGGCCATGGATTCGGGGGCCGTGCGACAGCCCGCCTTCATCGACTTCGATGGGGACGGCGACCTCGATCTGTACGTGGCGTACCGCGACCGGGCCAACGTCCTGTTCCGCAATGAAGCCATGCGCTTTGCCGACGTGGCGCCGGAGGCAGGGCTCGCCGACAGCCGCAAGAGCGTTGGGGGTAGCTGGTTCGACCTCGACGATGACGGCGACCTCGACTTGTATCAGGGGAACATGGACGGGGATGCCAACGCCCTCTGGCGCAACGACGGCGGGCGGTTCACGGACGTTGCCGCCGAGGCCGGGGTGGCGTGGGGCGGGCGTACGCCGCACGACAAGTCCAACGGGACGGTGCGCACGTGCGTGGCCGACGTGAACGGCGACGGTCGCCTCGACCTGGTCACGGCCAACTACGGGCGGAACGGGCTCTTCCTGAACCGGGGCGACGGTCGCTTCGATGATGCGAGCGCGGCGTGGGGGGTGGACGTGGACGCGCGCTTCGACACCTGCGCACTCGATGACTTCGACAACGACGGCCGCGTGGACCTGTACGTGAACGGGACCGTCACCGGCGGGAAGAGCTATCCCGACTTCCTGTACCGCAACACCGGGGCGCGCTTCGAGGACGTCACTCCGGCCAACGTGCGGGCGCTCGAAGGCGACCATGGCGCGCAATGGCACGACTACGATGCCGACGGTGACGCCGACCTGGCCCTCACCGGGGTGCAGCCGACGGGGATGCACCTCCTGCTGCGCAACGACCTCACGGTGGCCGACGCCGGGCGTTCGCTGCGGGTGCGCGTCGTCGATGCGAACGGGCACGCCACACGCGCGGGCGCCGTGGTGCGTGTCTCGCGTCGCGGCCAGGTGCTTGGCGCGTACCTCGTGGACGGCGGATCGGGGTACGACGCCCAGAACGACATGGCACTCCACATCGGCCTTGCCTCAGCCGAGCCGGTCGATATCGACGTCGTGGCCCCGGCCGCTGGCGGCGGGGCGCGGAAGCGCGTGCGGAACGTGACCGCCGCGCGGTGGCGCGGGCGCACGCTGGAGATCCGCGTGCCCTGAGCCGCGCCGGCGCCCAACCATCCGCCCCGGGCGCGTGTCCAACGTTCGGCCCCGGTGCGGCTGGGGGACGGAACATCGAACGTAATCCAGAAGTAATGTAGGGACTCTGGCCAATGCCGCCCGAGTGCCGCATCGTGCCGTACCCCAACACGCCGAGTGCCGGGACATGCGCTTCCCCTCACGTCGCACTTCCCTCGTGATCGTCGTTGCGGTTGCCCTTGGCATTCCTGGTGCCTGGCTCCTGGCGCGCGACACCGGCACCGACGACCCGGCCGTGGTGGCGACGGTCAAGCGCGGAACCTTCAAGGCGGTGGTCACCACCGCTGGTGAGCTGCGGGCCCGCAAGTTCGTGCAGATCCAGGGGCCGCCCAACATGCAGCAGGCGGAAACCTACCAGACGAAGATCGCCTCCATCGTCCCGGAAGGGACGGTCGTCAAGGAGGGGGACATCGTCGCGGAGCTGGATCGGTCGGGGATCGCGGCGAAGATGTCGGAGGTGAACCTCGCGCTGCAGAAGGCGCAGGCGCAATACGAGCAGGCGATGCTCGACTCGACGCTCAACCTGTCCAAGGCGCGCGAAGACATGCGCTCCATGGATCTGGCGCTGGAGGAGAAGAAGCTGGCCAAGGAGCAGGCCGTCTACGAGGCGCCGACGGTCAAGCGGCAGGCCGAGATCGACCACGAGAAGGCCACGCGCGCCCTCGCCCAGGCCAAGGTGGACTACAAGACCAAGACCGAGCAGGCACAGGCGAAGATGCGTGAGGTGGGGGCGGATCTCGAGCGCCAGCGCAATCGCCTCAAGCTGATGCAGGACGTGATGCAGGGCTTCAGCATCCGTGCCCCGGCGCAGGGAATGGTCATCTACGTGAAGGAGTGGAACGGGAAGAAGAAGGTGGCCGGCTCCCAGGTGAACCCGTGGGAGCCCACCGTGGCGACGCTCCCGGACCTGTCGCAGATGGAATCCATCACCTACGTCAACGAGATCGACGTACGGAAGATCGGCGTGGGGCAACCGGTCGACGTCTCGCTCGACTCCGACCCCAGCAAGCGCCTCCCGGGGAAGGTCACGGCCGTGGCCAACGTCGGCGAGCAGCGTCCCAACTCCGACGCCAAGGTCTTCGAGGTCAAGGTCCTGGTGGAGCAGGCCGACACCACGCTGCGTCCCGGCATGACGACGAGCAATGCCGTGGAGACGCTGGTGGTCGACGACGCCCTCTTCATCCCCCTCGAGGCATTGATGAACGAGGGGGGCGTGGCCTACGTCTTCAAGCGCAGTGGCAGTGCCGTGCGGCGGCAGGAGGTGGAGGTGGGGGCGATGAACGACGACGAGATCATCATCAAGCGCGGGCTGTCCGAGGGTGACCGCGTGCTGCTGTCGCCGCCGCCGCGCGCGGCGGAGCTGGCGCTCGAGCGCCTTCCGGGCTCGGCGGACGTGCGCGACGCGAAGCCGGGCGACTCGGCGCTCCCCGCGCGCCCCATCCCGGTGCGTCCTCCGGGTTCGTCGCCGGCACCCGCGCCCGACGGCCCGTCCCGTCAGCCGCAATCCGCCGCTCCCCGCAAGGGATAGGCGCCGTGCCCCTCGGCTACCCTACCTGGCGCGAGGCGCGCGCGCAGGTCGGCGCGCACGTGGCGTTCAGCATGCGCACCGCCCTCGAGGCGGTGGGGCACAACAAGCTGCGTGCCGGCCTCACCTCGCTCGGCATCCTGTTCGGCGTGGCCTCGGTCATCGCCATGCTGGCCATCGGCAAGGGGGCCGAGCAGGAGATCCTCGAGCAGATGCGCCTGCTCGGGTCCAACAACATCGTCATCACCCCCATCATCCAGCAGAAGGAAGAGGCGGCGAAGGACGAGGGGAAGAAGGAGCCCCGGAAGTACACGCCGGGGCTGACCGTGCACGACGCCCGCGCCATCGCCCGGGTGGTCCCCGACGTGGAGACGGCGAGCGCCGAGGTGGTCCTCAACACGCTCATCACGCGCGAGGGGCGACGCCGCTCGGGCAAGGTGGTGGGAGTCGACACGACCTACTTCCGCCTGACCAACCTCGCGCTCGCGGCGGGGGCGTGGTTCTCCCCGGCGCAGGTCCAACGAGGGCGACCGGTCGCGATCATCGGCAGCGGGGTCCGCACGCGCTTCTTCACCACCGAGGACCCGCTGGGAAAGCCGATCAAGGTGGGAGACAACTGGCTCACGGTCGTCGGCGTCCTGGCGGACCGCAAGGTGAGCGAGACGACCTCGCAGCGCCTCGGCATTCGCGATGCCAGCATGGACGTGTACGTCCCGCTCAACACGATGCTGCTGCGCTACCGCGACCGCGCGCAGCTCACGCAGGCGGAGATGGAGCGGGTGGCGAGCCCGTTCGCCGACCAGCCGCCGGGCGAACAGGCCAACGAGGATCCGGAGACGCGCGCCGAGCGGGCCAACTACCACCAGCTGGATCGCATCGTCGTCCGCGTGCACGAGGCGTCGATGGTGCCGCCGGTGGCCGACGTGGTGCGGCGCATGCTCACGCGGCGGCACAACAGCGTCGTCGACTTCGAGATCACCGTCCCCGAGCTCCTGCTCAAGCAGGAGCAACGGACGAAGACCATCTTCAACGTCGTGCTTGGCGCCATCGCCTCGATCTCGCTCGTCGTCGGCGGGATCGGGATCATGAACATCATGCTGGCGTCGGTGCTGGAGCGCATTCGCGAGATCGGGGTGCGCCGCGCCATGGGGGCGACGCAGAAGGACATCCTGGCCCAGTTCCTGAGCGAGGCCGTCCTGATCAGCGTGGCGGGCGGCGTGGCGGGGATCCTGGTGGGCGGGGGGCTCTCGTTCGGCATCGAGCAGCTGGCGGGGATCCGGACGATCGTCTCGCCGCTCTCGGTCATCGTCGCCTTCGGCGTCTCGTTCACGGTGGGGATCATCTTCGGGATCGTCCCCGCGCACCGTGCCGCCCAACAGGATCCCGTCGTCTGCCTGAGGTACGAATGATGGAGCACCGGGAGGCGGGGACGTGCATGAGCGCGTGTGGGTGCACCGGCCGACGCGCGGCGGGGCGTCCGGCGTGGTGGGGGGCGCTGGCGTGCGTGCTGGGCGTCGCGCTGTTCATGCCCGGGGCCGTGCTGGCGCAGCGTGCGCTGACGCTCGACCAGGCCATCGAGCTCGCGCAGCGGCAGGGGCTGCAGGCGCGCGCCGCCTCGAGCGCGCGGGAGGCGGCGCGAAGCCGCGACCGCGCCTTCACCGCCCGCCGCCTGCCGCAGTTGGCGTTAGGCGGCAACCTCCCCATCTACAACCGGTCCATCATCCCCGTCCTCCAGCCGGATGGGAGCACCGAGTTCAAGGCGCAGCAGCAGACCGACGCGTCACTCGCCCTGACGATGTCGCAGCGCATCCCGCTCACCGGGGGGAGCCTGTTCATGTCGTCGGAACTGTCGCGCCTCGAGGTGAGCGGGCAGCGTGACCTCCGCAACTGGTCGTCGACCCCGCTGTCGTTCGGGATCCGCCAGGACATCCTCCGCCCCAACACCTTCAAGTGGGACGGGCGCGAGCAGGACCTGCGGGCCGAGGTCGCCGAGCGCCAGTACGTGGAGGCGCGCGAGGAGGTGGCGATCGGCATCACCACCGCCTTCTTCGACCTCTACTCGGCGCGCATGGCGCTGGCCAACGCCACGACGAACGCGGCGGTGAACGACACGCTGTACACGCTGAACAAGGGGCGCTTCGAGGTCGGGAAGATCGGCGAGAACGACCTCCTGCAGAGCGAGCTGGCGCTGCTGCGGGCCCGCAACTCCGCCGACGAGGCGCGCCTGAACCACGACCGGGCACTCGCCGCGTTGCGGCTGGCGCTCAACGTCGCGCCCGAGGTCCCGCTCGACATCGACGTCCCCACCACGGTCCCCGACGTGGTGGCCGACACCGTCGTCGCCGTGGAGCAGGCGCTGCGGAACCGGGCGCAGGTCCTCGACCTTCAGCTGCAAGGCGTGCAGGCCCGGCGGCGCATCAGCGAGGCCCGGCTGCTGAACGGGGTCGGGGCGACGCTGCAGGCTTCGGTCGGGCTCAACCAGACGGCGGCCGACGTCAACGCCGCCTATCGCGACCTCCTCAACCAGCAGCGCTTCTCGCTGGCCGTGCAGATGCCGCTGATCCAGTGGGGGGCACGGAGCAACGACGTGCAGGCGGCGCGCGCGGACCAGGACCGCGTCGAAGCCAACGGCCGGCTCGCGCGCGAGCAGGTGGCGCAGGACGCCCATTTTGCGGCCTTGCAGCTGTCGCAGTCGCGCCGGCAGCTCGCGCTGGCGGCCAAGGCCGACACCGTGGCCGCCAAGCGCTTCGAGGTGGCGTACAACCGCTACGTCATCGGACGCATCGGCATGGACAACCTGTACCTGGCACAGAACGAGAAGGACCAGGCGCTCCAGCAGTACGTGCAGTCGCTGCGCGGCTTCTGGCTGGCGTACTATCGACTGCGGCGGGTCACCCTCTTCGACTTCGTGGCCGGGAGTACGATCCGCTAGCCCGGCGCGGGCGCCAGGGAGACGTCGAAGTGCCGCACCGCGCGCGCCGGGATCATGGTACGCAACCGCGCGCCCGTCCCCGCGGCTCCGTCGCGCAACTGCAGGGTCAGCGCGCGGCCCGAAGCCACGTCGCAGAAGGTCAGGTGGCCATTGGCATCGCTCGTCGCCTGCACGGTGACCGCGACCGAGTCCCCGGTTTCGCGCCCGGTGGTGCTCATCCACCGGAGCGTCCCCTGCACCCCGGGGCGCGTGGCCCCCGATGCCGAATCCCGCACGGTCACGTGCAGGGTCCCGCGTCCCCACGCCGCGGCGCGTCCGCCGCACAGCCGCGTCGTGAGCGCCCTCGTATCGAGGGCGTCGAGCGTGAGACGCAGCTGCTCGCCGTCGCCGGGTCCGACCGATCGCTCGACGGCGGCGACGCCGAGCGTGTCGTAGCCGGAAGCGCGCACGAGGAGCTGGTAGGCGCCGGGCGTCACGTCGTCGAGGCGGAAGCGGCCGGAGGAGTCGGCGGTGGCACTCCGTGACGACCCGCCCAGGGCCACGACGGCCCCTCGCAGCGGGCGCTTCCTCGTGCTGTCGCGAACCGTCCCCTCGATTGCCGCCAGCCGCAATGCCGGGCGCAGCTCGTCGGGCGTGACCACGCCTCCCTCCTCCCGCAGTCGCGCCGTCGTGGGGCGGACGAGGACCCATGGGGCGCTTCCCTCGGTCGAGAGCGGCTGCGTGGAGAGGGCGTTGGCCGGGACGCGGAGGTACCAGCGGCGCACGATCCACGCCCCGCCCGGGAGTCGCGCGAAGTGCAACTCGCCCCCGACCCCGACGGTATCCGTCCCGGTGGCGAGGCGGTCGTAGGTGAACTCCACCAGCTGCAATTCGAGGGAACGCCCGTCGAGCCAGAGCGTCCCGCGTACCTCGGGGACGCCCCGGTCGGACCGTGGCGCGAAGGCCAGCCCCACCAGCCCCCGCCGCGCGCCTTGCCCCGTCACCGGATGGAAGCAGTGGTCCCCGAGGAACTCGTCGCTCAGGATCGTCCGCGCATCGGGGCCATGGTACGTCGTCCGCCCGTCCCCGCCCACGCGCCAATACCCCGCCGTGGCGAGCGATTCCGGGGGCGGTGACCCGAACGGCGAGGCGACCGCGCCGCGCACGTCGCTCGTGGTCTCGCGCAACACGCGCAGCGTCCCCGGCTCGAGCTCGCGCACGTATCGCGATACCTGGGCGGTGAAGAGCCTGTCGCGCAGCGAGATCTCGGCGGCGTCGAGGGCCGTGCGCGCCTCGTCCCAGAGCGCGATCACGCGGGCGCTGTCACCCGGCGTCGCGGCGCAGGCGCGGTTCGCGGTGACGACGACCTCGGGGAGGCGGTACTCCACTGCCTCGAGGACGACGGGGATGGTACGGGTCTCCCCAGCCGCGAGCAGGAAGGGGGGCGACGTGACCCTGCGCACGCCGATGCGCTTCGCCGCCAGCACATAGCGCCCCGGTGCAGGGGCGCGGAGGGCGAAGGCGCCAGCGACGTCGGTAAGGGCCGACGCCACCCGCGGTCCGGCGCTGTCGGCCGCCAGGAGCTCGACGAGCACGCCGGCTATCGGTGCTCCCGACGCTGCCTGCGTCACGGTTCCGCGCACCAGCTGGGCGGCAAGCGGGGACGGGGAGGCGGTCGCCGCGGCCGCGACGAGCGCCGCCAGCAGCAACGCGCGACCCGGGGGAGGCATCGCCTATCGTTCCCGCAGCTCGATGACGGCGAAGCCCACCGCGGGCGGCGTGACGTCCCACTGCCGCAGGAGGGTGCCCGCCGCGTCGCGCTCTTCCACGTGCAGTCGCACATGGCGCGGAAGGTCGCACATCGTCACGCCGCCGGCGGCATCGACCGGGAGGTCCACGCCGAGCGTGCGCGTCCGGACGACGTCGCCCACCAGCACGGTCCGGGAGGGCCAGGAGAGGTGGAGCACCCGGCGGGGTGGGGCATCGGGCATCGGCGAGACGAGCAGGCGCAGGCTGGCGAGGGAGTCGGGAACCTGATCATACCCGCAGAGCTGCCGGAGGATCTGCGACGTCCGCAGCGCCTGGACCAGCGTCAGCGATGCCTTCCCCTCCTCGATGGTGAGGACCTGTTCGGCCGCCACGAGGCCGAGGCGCGCGTAGTCCGGGTGTTCGACCTGGAGCGTGTAGTTCCCGGCCGGGATGCGATCGAGCCGGAAGGAGCCGTCGCCGCGGCTCACGGTGGCGAGCGCAAGCCCCGAGAGCGAGACGCGTGCGTCGCGCAGGGGGGAGGCGGCGCTGTCCACCACGCGCCCGCTCAGCGACGCCATGTGCACGGCGTCGCGGGCGTCGTCCGAGACCGCCGTCCCGCCATCCTCGACGAACGCCACGATGACCGGGCGATCGACGACGACGCGCCCCGTGCGCGGCGTCCCGCTGGTCTCGCGCTGCACCTCGATGCGCGGGATGCGCATGAACCAGCGCGAGACGTGCCATGCCCCGCTGGCGAGCCGCGCGAAGTGGACCTCGCCGCCGATGCGCGGGTCGCGCACGGGTGCGGGGAAGTTGGTGTACGCGAAGGCCACGCGCCGCAGCTCGTACGTGCGGGCATCGAGCCAGATCGTCCCCTCGATGTCGCTCGCGCGCCGCTGGCGCACCGGCTCGAAGGTGATCCCCACCTCGCTCGCCCGTCCGTCACGTGCAAGCCCGAAGCAGTGATCGCGCACGAAGGCCTCCGACAGGAGGACGCGCTCGTCGGGGGCGAAGTACTCCAGGACGTCGCCGGGGAGCATTCGCGCATAGCCGTGGACGGCGAGCGACTCGGCGGCGACGCTGACGAAGGCGTGCTCGGTCACCCCGCTCCGGGTGTTCCGCGTCTCGGAGCGGGTGACGAGTCGTCGCGGCTCGAGCTCGCGCTGGTAGCGGGTGATGGTCGCGCGAAAGAGGCGGTCGCGGAGGGAGAGCTCGCTGGCGGTGATCGCCGCACGCGCCTCCTCCCACAGGGATGCGATGCGCGTGCGATCCTCGGGGCGGGCGCGGCACGGGGTGGCGTCCGACACCGTCACCGCCGGGAGCGTGTAGTCGTAGCGGACGGCATCGAGGGTGACGTCCAGCTGCCGCGTCTCACCCAGCGCCAGGCCGAAGGTTGCCGACTCGAACTGCCGGACCCCGATGCGCTTCGCCGTCGCAACGAACGGTCCGGCCACGCCGGCCGAGAGGGCGTAGTGCCCCTCGGCGTCGGTGAGCGTCGCGGCCAGGGGAGGGGAGGCGGTTCCGGGCGGGGAGCGGTAGATGGAGACCACGACCCCCGCCAGCGGGACGCCGCTCCCCGCCTCGCGCACCGTCCCGCGCACCACCTGCGCCACGGCGAATCGCGGCGCCAGGGCCGCCAGGAGCAATGCGAGCGCGTGCGGTCGCCAACGCATGGGTACTCCTTGCCGGCCGAGGGCGAAGCGGGTCCGGATGGTGGCGCGCGGCTACCGCCGTCGCGTGGTCCGCGATCCCCCGACCAGCGCCCCGAGGATGCCGCGCACCAGGGTGCCCGTCACCGCGACGGCGGCGGTGCGGATCACGCTCTTCCCCACCGACGAGTTGAGCACTTGCCCCAGCACCCCCGCGTCGCCAGGGGCGGGGGCGGCGGCGGTGCGTCCCCGTCGCGCGGGTGGCGCCTCGGCCGCCGCGCTGGCCTCCTCGGCGGCCTTCTGCTCGTAGCGGGCCTTGAGGATCTCGTACGCGCTCTCGCGATCGACCGGGGTGGCGTACTTCTTGACCTGCGGGGTTTGCAGCCGGCGGGCGAACTCGGAGTCGCTCATCGGCGACATCCGCCCCTGCGGGGGGATCATGCGCGTGGCGAAGGGCGGTGTCGGCGTCCCCTTGGGGGTGAGCGTGACGACGAGCGCCTCGCCGATGCCCAGCGACGTCAGCGTCTGCTGCACGTCGTAGAACTCGGTCTTCGGGAAGGTGCGCGCCGCGGCGCGCAACGCCTTCTCGTCGTCGGGGGTGAAGGCGCGCAGGGCGTGCTGGACGCGGTTCCCCAGCTGCGCCAGGACGCTCTCGGGGATGTCCTTGGGGCTCTGGGTGATGAAGTAGACGCCGACCCCCTTGGAGCGGATCAGCCGGACCACCTGCTCGATCTGCGCCAGCAGCGCCTTGCTGGCGTTGTCGAAGAGGAGGTGCGCCTCGTCGAAGAAGAAGGCGAGCTTGGGACGGTCGAGATCGCCCACCTCGGGGAGCTCGTTGTACAGCGTGGCCAGCATCCAGAGCATGAAGGTCGAGAAGAGCGCCGGCTTCTGCTGCACGTCGCTGAGCTCGAGGATGCTCACCAGGCCGCGCCCGTCACGCTCCACCTGCAACAGGTCGTCGAGGTCGAACATCGGCTCGCCGAAGAACCTCCCGGCCCCCTGCTGCTCCAGCTCGACCATCTCGCGCAGGAGGACCCCGACCGTCGCCTTCGACATCCCGCCGTAGTCACGCAGCTCGTCCGCGCCATCCTCGGTGAGGTGCTGCAGCACGCTGCGGAGGTCGGCGAGGTCGAGGAGGAGGAGCCCCTTGTCGTCGCAGTACTTGAAGACGAGGGCGAGGACGGACGTCTGCGTCTCGTTGAGGTCGAGGACCTTGGCCAGGAGTTGCGGGCCGAACGAGGAGACGGTGGCGCGCAGCTGCGCCCCCTTCTCGCCCGTGAGGCTCAGGAATTCGACGGGAAAGCCCGCCGGGGTCCAGGCGTAGCCGGTGTCGGTGGCGCGCTGGGCGATCTTGTCGTTCGCCTCGCCCGGGACGCCGATCCCCGAGAGGTCGCCCTTGATGTCGGCCATGAAGACCGGGACCCCCGCGTTCGACAGCTGCTCGGCGATCAGCTGCAACGACTTCGTCTTCCCCGTCCCCGTCGCCCCGGCGATCAGGCCGTGGCGATTCATCATCGCCAGCGGGATGCGCACGATGGGCTCGTTGTAGCAGGTCCCCTCGTGGACGACGGCGCCCAGGGTGATGGCGTCACCCTGGGAGGCGAAGGCGGATCGGGCGGAGTCGAGGATGCGGGACATGAATCAGGAGAAGACGAGAAGACGAGAAGACGAGTGCGCTGATGGACTATGTGTTGCGGCGTGGGGGAAAGCCAGCGGGGGAGGGGGGAATTGCTGGACGCCAGTGCGTCCGCCGGGGTAGGTTGGGCGGTGAACGCGGACGCCCTACAGCAGGAGACACGATGTGCGAGCCCCGCCTCCCCCTCGATAGCCGGTCGATCACCCGCCGCGACGCGCTCGAACGCGGACTGGCCGCGGCCGCGCTGGCGATCGTGCCGGCGCAGTGGGGCGACGGGGGCGTCCTGTTCGGCCGGCAGCGCGCGGCGCGCCCGTACCTCGACGGCGCGCTGGCAGCCGAACGGTGGATCGCACGCGCGGCGGTGCGTGACGGACGGGGGGTAACGTGGCCGGCCGACCCGGCGGACGCGAAGAGCATCCAGGAGAACCTGTACAGCGGGAGCCCCGGCGTCGTCCTCCTCTACCTGGAGCTGGCGCATGCGACGGGAGATCGCCGTTGGCTCGACCTGGCGCGCGACGGGGGCGCCTACCTCATGGCGACGCTGCCGGCACGGGCGTCGAGCCTCGATGAGGGCGGGGCGGGACTCTACACCGGGGTTGCCGGGACTGCATACGTCCTGGAGATGGTCCGGCAGGCTACCGGCGACACTCGCCTGGCGGAGGGGCGTGCGCGCGCGGTGGCACTGCTGCGCGATTCGCTCGCCCCGGCGGGGAAGGGGGCGGCGTGGAACCCCTCCACCGATATCATCTCGGGGAGCGCGGGGATCGTCCTCACCCTTGCGTGGCTCGACCGCAACGGCGGGGCGTGGAGCAATTGGCGCCGCGATGCCAGGCGCGTGGGCGAACGACTCGTCGAGGTGGCGGTGCCGGAGCACGGCGGCCTCAAGTGGGCCATCTCCGACGCCGTCCCTCGGCGCTACCCGAACTTCTCCCACGGGACGGCGGGCGTCTCCTACACGCTCGCGACGCTCTCGAAGGAGTGCGGCGAGTCGCGCTTCCTCGACGCGGCCCTGGCCGGCGAGCGCTACCTGCAGTCCATTGCCACCCGCATGCCCAATGGCGGGGTGAAGGTCTTCCACTCCGAGCCGGGGGGCGAGGAGTTGTACTACCTGAGCTGGTGCCACGGCCCGGCGGGGACCGCACGGTTGTACCATCGGCTGGCCGAGGTGACGGGAGACGCGACGTGGCGCGCCATGCTCCCCCGGCTCGAGCGGGCCACGATCGACAGCGGCGTTCCCGAGCGGCACCCCGACCGCTCGGGCTACTGGAACAACATCTCCCAGTGCTGCGGCAACTGCGGGGTCGCCGAGTTCTTCCTCGCGCTCCACGCCATGTCGGGCGAGGCGCGCCACCTGGAGTTCGCCCGGCGCGTGATGGACGATGCGCTCTCGCGGGCGACCGCCGATGGCGACGGACTCAAGTGGGTGCAGGCCGAGCACCGCGTGCGCCCCGACCTGCTCGTGGCGCAGACCGGGCTGATGCAAGGCGCTGCCGGGGTGGGGCTCGCGTTGTTGCACCTGGACGGCGCCATCACCGGCCGGAAGCCGCTCGTCGCGCTCCCCGACGCGCCGTCCTGGGACTGATCGCGCGATGATCGGGTGGCGTCCCGATTCGCGGGGTGCGCCGACGCACGAGGGGCGGCCGCCCGCCCAGGCGCCCGCCCCTCGTCTTCTCGTCTTCTCGTCTTCTCCTACAGCACGCGCTTCGCCGCCGCGACCACTGCCTCCGCGGTCATCCCGTATTCCTTGAACAGCCGCTGGTACGGCGCGCTCGCCCCGAAGGTCTCGATCCCGACCACGGCGCCGTCCATCCCGGTGAAGCGATACCACGACATGGGGTGCGCCGCCTCGACGGCCACCCGCTTTGTGCCTGACGGCAGCACCGACGCCTGGTAGTCAGCCGGCTGCTTGAGGAAGAGCTCCTGGCTGGGCATGCTCACCACCCGCGCCGCGATCCCTTCGCCCGCCAGCGCCGCCTGCGCGTCGAGGGCCAGCGCCACCTCCGAGCCGCTGGCGATGAGGATGACCGCGGGGGCACCGTTAGGCGCATCGGCGAGGATGTACCCCCCGCGTGCGGCGCCGTTGACGGCGGCGTACTTCTCTCGGTCGATGAGGGGGAGCTTCTGCCGCGTGAGGACGAGCGCCACCGGCCCGCCCTTGTGCAGCAGCGCCGAGCGCCAGGCCTCGGCCGTTTCCGCCGCGTCGGCAGGGCGAATGACGGTGAGGTTGGGGATGCACCGAAGCGATGCCAGGTGCTCGACCGGCTGGTGCGTGGGGCCGTCCTCTCCCAGCCCGATGGAGTCGTGCGTGAGGACGTAAATGACCCGCTGCCCCATCAGCGCCGCGAGGCGGATGGCCGGGCGCATGTAGTCGGCGAAGACGAGGAAGGTCCCGCCGTACGGGATCACGCCGCCGTGCAGCGCCATCCCGTTCATCATCGCCCCCATGGCGTGCTCGCGCACCCCGAAGTGGAAATTGCGCCCGCCGAGGTTCCCGGCGGCGAACATCGGGTCGTCCTTGATGACCGTCAGGTTCGACCAGCTGAGGTCGGCCGATCCGCCGACGAGCTCGGGGATCCTGGCCGCCAGGGCATTGAGGACCACCTCGGAGGCGCTGCGGGTGGCGACGTTGCCGTTCTTGCTGTTGAAGACGGGGAGCGCCTGCTGCCACCCGGCGGGGAGGTCGCCCTGCATCCGGCGCCCGAACTCCTTGGCCAGCTCGGGGTGCGCCTTGGCGTAGGCGATGAGCGACTTGCGCCACGCATCGTTCTCCACCGCGCCGCGCGCGGTGGCGCCGCGCCAGTGGGCGAGCACCTCGGCGGGGATGGTGAACGGCTCGGTCCACGCCCAGCCCAGCGCCTGCTTGGTGAGGGCCACCTCTGCCACGCCTAACGGGGCGCCGTGGGCGTTGTGCGAATCCTGCCGGTTGGGCGAGCCGTAGCCGATGTGGGTCTTCGTGATCACCAGCGTCGGGCGGGTCGTGTCGGTCTTGGCTTCAGCCACGGCGGCGTCGATCGCCGCCAGGTCGTTGACGTCGTCGATGCGAAGCACCTGCCAGCCGTAGGCCGCGAAGCGCTTGGCGACGTCGTCGCTGTAGGTGAGGCTCGTCTCGCCGTCGATCGAGATGCCGTTGTCGTCGTAGAACCCGATCAGCTTGCCGAGCCCGAAGTGCCCGGCGAACGAGGCGGCCTCGTGCGAGATCCCCTCCATCAGGCAGCCGTCGCCGGCGATGAAGTAGGTGTAGTGGTCGACGATGGAGTGCCCTGCACGGTTGAAGGTGGCCGCGAGGTGCGCCTCGGCGACCGCCATCCCGACCGCATTCGCCAACCCCTGTCCCAGCGGGCCCGTCGTGGTCTCGACGCCCGGGGTGTGGCCATGCTCGGGGTGCCCGGGGGTCTTGCTCCCCCACTGGCGGAAGTTCCTGATGTCGTCCAGCGAGAGGTCGTACCCCGACAGGTGCAAGGCGGAGTACAGGAGCATGGAGGCATGCCCGTTGGACAGGACGAAGCGGTCGCGGTTGGGCCACGCCGGGTCGGCGGGGTTGTGCCGCATGTGCTTCGTGAAGAGGGCATAGGCCAGCGGGGCCAGCCCCATCGGCGCCCCCGGATGGCCGCTGTCGGCCTTCTGGACGGCATCGATGGACAGGGTGCGGACTGTATTGACACAGAGCGCGTCGAGCGTCGGCGAAGCGGCGTCGGCCGGTGCGGACACGGAGGGATCTCCTGACGGAAAGGCGAGGGGTGTCGAAAGGGCGAAGCGGGTGAAAGCTAGCAGCCCCGCTCCCGCGATGCGCCCCGGCCGCCCCGTGCCGTCCGGGCATCGCCGAGGTACGTTAGAGACTTCTCTCCGGCCGAACCGCGCAGGCTCCATATCGCCCCTTCCACCATGTCACCCCTCCAGGGCGTTGCCCCTGCACTCGTCCAGCAGGTCGTTCCGCGGGGCGCACGCGCCTGCGTCGCCACCGTCGTGCTGGGGTTCGCCCTGGTGGCGGTTCCTGCGCGCGGAGCGGCCCAGCGCCCCGCCGGCGCGCGCGACACGCTGGGTCGCGCGATCCTGAAGGAGCTGGTCGACATCAACACCGCGCCGAGCGGGCGGGAGATGAGCCGGGCGAACCAGGCCATGGCGAACCGCCTCCTCGCGGCCGGCTATCCCGCCGCCGACGTGCAGCTGGCGGGTCCCGGCACGCTCCACCGCAACCTCGTCGCGACGCTGCGGGGGCGCGATGCACGGGCCAAGCCCATCGTCCTCATGGCCCACGTCGACGTGGTCGAGGCGCTGGCGCGCGACTGGACGATGGACCCGTACATCCTCCACGAGAAGGAGGGCTACCTCTACGGGCGCGGAGTGACGGACAACAAGGGGGGCGCCGCCGTCATCGTCGCCAACATGGTCCGCTGGAAGCGCGAGGGATTCATCCCCTCGCGCGACGTCATCGCCGTCCTGACCACCGATGAGGAGACGTCGGGCGAGCAGGGGATCCGTTGGCTGCTCGACAACGTCCCCGCGCTGCGGAATGCGGAGTACGCCTTGAACACGGATGCGGGGGGGCTGCTGGAAGAAGCGGGGCGTCGTCCGCTCTTCTTCGCCCAGTCGTCGGAGAAGATGTACCAGAGCTTCACGCTCGAGGTGACCAATCGAGGGGGACACTCCTCGGTCCCCCGGAGCGACAACGCGATCTACTCGCTGGCCCGCGCCCTCGCGCGCCTGGCGCAGTACCGCTTTCCGGTGATGTACAACGAAGTGACGCGCGAGTCCTTTGGCCGCATGGCCACGTTGGAAAGCGGCCAGCGCGGCGCGGACTTCCGCGCGGCGTCGCGAGGCGCCACCACGGGGGCGGCGATCGAGCGGCTGTCGCGCGATCCCCAGGTCAACGGCAACCTGCGCACGACGTGTGTGGCGACGATGCTCTCCGGCGGCCACGCCGAGAACGCCCTCCCCCAGCGGGTCACGGCGACCGTCAACTGCCGCATCTTCCCCGGGGTGTCGTCGCAGTCGGTGCAGGACACGCTGGTGCGTGTCCTGGCCGACAGCTCGATCCACGTCACCCCCGTGGCGCAGGCGACGCCGAGTGAGGCGTCTCCGCTTCGTCCCGACATGATGCGGGTGGTGGAGGCGCTCGCCAGCGAGGTGTGGCCGCGCGCGCTCGTCATTCCGATCATGGAGAACGGGGCGACCGATGGCCTGTACCTCCGCAACCTCGGCGTTCCGGTGTATGGGCTCGCGGGGCCGATCTACGACGCGGCCGACGATCGTGCACATGGCCAGGACGAGCGGATGAGCATCCGCCACTTCAACGAGGTGCGTGAGTTCTGGTACCGGCTCGTGAAGGAGCTGACCGGGGGGCGCCCCCGGACGTAGCGCCGAAGTGCTGGCGTGGACACCCTTGGACTTGGGAGCGATGCGATGGGCAGGAAGTGGTTGATGGCTGGCGTGTGGATCCTGACGGTGGGTGTGGGCGTGGCGGCATGCGGGGGCGGTGTTGCGCGTGGCGACGCGGATTCGGCGGTCAGCGTGTCGATCGGCACGGGCGGTGGCGCACAACAGGCGCTGTCATGGCGCTTTGAAGCGCCTCAATCGTGGGACGATCGCGTTCGTTTGGTCGACGATCCCGAGGGGGAGAAGCGGCTGGCGGAGCAGGGGATCCGCGCCGCGCGCCTCTTCGAGTACCTCCCGCACGACACCACTATCGCGCCGCAGGCGCTGCTCGGGATCTACGTCTACGACTCCACGGCCTGGGCGAGGCTCGAGGCGGAGGAGGGGCCGCCACAGGGCGAGCTCGTGACGCGTGGCGCCGGGGTGGCCTATGTGGCCGGCTTCCCGCAGTCCAACCCTTTCGCGCCGGGGAGCGCGGATTCCGTCGAGTTCGACAAGCGTACGGTGACGATGGAGTACGTGCGGCGCGCGTTTCGGGTGGTGCCATAGTTGCGCGCGATTTCCCGCTTTTTTGCGCAGATGCTGCATCTCGGCTAGTGCCTTCCCGCGGGAAGGTGCCTTATCTTTTGCGCTCCCACCACGTAACCCCAAGAGGACGACAGTTACATGCGACGCTTCGTTCTGATGACCCCAGCCCTCCTGTTCGCGCTGGCCGCGTGCGGCGGCGGCGAGAAGCAGGCCACTCCTGACACGACGGCTGCGGCGCCGGCCGCCGGGGCGGCCCCTGCGGCCACCGCCGGCCTCGACGGTAAGGCGGAGTACCTCGTCTGCCAGACCTGCCACCAGGAGAACGGCGAGGGGCTGCCGAACCTGTATCCGCCGCTGGCCGGGTCGGAGATCCTCACGGGTGATCCCTCGATCCCGATCGCGATCGTGCTCCACGGTCTGCAGGGCGAGGTCACCGTCAAGGGGCAGAAGTTCAACAACGTGATGGCGCCCTGGGCGTCGCTGTCTGACGCGCAGATCGCGGCGATCCTGACCTACGAGCGCTCGTCGTGGGGGAACAGCGCCCCGGCCGTGACGGCCGAGGAAGTTGCAACCGTGCGCGCGGCGACGTCGTCGCGCACCGGTCCGTGGACGATCGAAGAGGTGAAGGCGGCGAAGCTGAAGTAAGCTCGCGCCGTCACGCCGCCCCGCGCCTCTCCACGTGGAGGCGCGGGGCGGTTTCGTTCGCGCCTGACGATGGCGCCGTACGCGCTACTGCGACCGCTGGTAAGGCGTGGGCGGCGCCGCGTCCCACGGCGAGGGACCCTGCGCCCGCTCGTAGCCGAGCCGCTCGAGGCGCAACATGAAGTCGCGGTCGAAGAGCTTCTTCGCCGCGGGATCACTGGCCAACGCGGCGGGCATGGTCGTGAAGCGCAGCTCCATGCGCAGCCCGTCCACGTCGCTGTTCACGGCCCGCGCCAGCTCGGTGAGCCGCTGCAGGAATTGCGGCTGCTGGGTCCAGAAGAGGAGGAGGAACGCGCGATCGTGCATCCCGCCGCGACTGGCCGGGTCGACGACCTTGGTCTCGAGCTGCGTCCACAGGTTCATGACCACCCACAGCCGCACGGTCACCGGCTCCTTGAAGCCAAGCGCGCGGACCTGCTGCGCCAGACGCTCGTAGTGCGACAGGGCGAGCACCGGATGCACGTTGGAGACAACCCCGCCATCGGCATGCACGCGCCCGTCGATCACCTTGGGCGGGAAGATCCCGGGAATCGCTGACGCGGCAAGGAAGAGCGTGTGCGCGCGGCGAAGGGCGGCGGCACCGCCGGCGAGCTCCCCCGACATGTCCCACGTGCGCCCGATCCCGAGGTCGAAGTCCGTCGTCCCGATCACCAGCTGGCGCCCCTCTCCAAATGCTCGTTGCAGCGCCCCCTGCATCGCGGTGTCGATGGCGGAGGCGATGGTGCGTTCCAGGCGCTTCGTCTTCACGAGCCCCCCGGTCCTGCGCAGCCAGAAGAGCCAGTCGATGGTCGGGGCGATGCTCTCGGCGGCGCGGCGGTACAAGGCGGCGACGGTATCGAGGGCCGCATCCGTCCCCAGGAGGGCGAACGGCGCCTGCAGCGCCCCCGTGGAGATGCCGGAGACGAGGTCGAAGGTGGGCATGGGGGCGTCGGTGCGCGCCTTCCACCCACGCAGGAAGCCGGCGCCGTATGCGCCTCCTTGCCCGCCGCCGGAGAGCAGCAGGATGTCGACCGTACGGTCCCCGCGGGCCAGCGCCCGGCGGGCGAGGCGGCTCACGATGGTATCGGTGGTCGCCTGTTCGACGTCACGAGCGGCGACCGCGTCGCGCTCGAGCGAGGCGGCGGTCGCCGGCGGGCGGTGCACGGCGGCGCAGCCGGCGACTGCGTGGAGGGCCGCGAGCAGCGCAAGGGCGCGCCAGCACCGAAGTGAGGCAAGGCGTATCGTCATGGAATCGTTGTCGGGAGCGCGAGGCTCCTCAAACGTCGCCAGCGCCATCGCCGCGCTCAAGCGGAGGCCCCTCTCCGCGTTCGAGCACCGCTCTCCCTCAGAGTTCAAGCGGCGGCCCAGCGGCCCACGACATTCCAGAGGCAATTGATGTCCCTTCCTTTCCCCATGCTCCCTGTCCTGATCGCGACGCTCGCCACGTCGGCCACGGCGCACCCGCCCCCCGCGCACGATTCGGCTGCGCCCATGGCGGTGACGGCTCCCGCCCCGACGGTCTCCGCTGCCACGGCCCCGGTGATCGTGGGGGCCGATCGCCTGCTCGGCGAGTACGCGCACCTGATCCGCGGCAAGGCGCTGGCGCTCGTGGCGAACCACAGCGCACGCCTGGCCGACGGGACACACCTGGCGGATGCGCTCTATCGCCATCCCGAGGCCAGGCTCAAGGTCCTGTTCGGGATGGAGTACGACATCAGGTCCAACGACTACTCGGCGACCCGTGACGGCGAGGTGGCCACCGATCGCGGGACCGGGCTTCCCAAGTACAACCTCTATGGGGAGCACCACAAGCCGAGCGCCGAGTCGCTGGCGGGCGTGGACGTGATCGTCTTCGACATCCAGGAGGTGGGCGCCCGCTTCTACGAGCACATCAACATCCTGGGCTTCGTAATGGAGGCGGCGGCGGAACAGGGGATCGCCGTCGTCGTCCTCGATCGTCCCAATCCGATCACCGGGCGCGCGATGGACGGCTTCGTGACGGACAGCGCGGCGCGCTTTCGCTTCGGGTCGTACGCCCGCGTCCCCGTCGTGCATGGCATGACGATGGGTGAGCTCGCGCGCCTCTACAACGGCGAGCGCATGCTGCGCGGCGCGCGTACGGTCAAGCTCGACGTCGTCCCGATGCGCGGATGGACGCGCGGCATGTGGTACGACCAGACGGGGCTGGAGTGGCGCAAGCCGTCGCCCAACCTCCTCACGCTGGAGTCGCTCCTGGCCTATGTGGGGACGTGCCTGTTCGAGGCGGTCAACGTGAGCGAAGGGCGGGGGACCGACTACCCCTTCCAGCTGCTCGGCGCGCCATGGCTCGACCATGAACGCGCGATCGCGCTCCTGCGCGACGTGCCGCTGCGTGGCGTCGCCTTCGATGCGGTGACGTTCACGCCGGAGCAGAAGCCGTATCACGGGCGCCCGCCCGAGCTGGCCGGACAGGCGCTGCGCGGCATCCGCGTACGGATCACCGATCGCGATGCCTACGAGCCATACAGGGTGGGGGTGGCGCTGTTATGGGCCGTGCACGCGCTGCATCGCGACCGCCTCGTGTGGAACGAGGCGACGCTCGACCGCCTGGTGGCGACCCCGCGGCTCAAGGCGATGCTCGAGGGCGGCGCATCGCCGGCCGAGATCTTCGCGTCGTGGCAGGGCGAAGTGGCGGCCTTCGGCGCGCTGCGCGAGAAGTACCTCCTCTATCGCTGACCCGCCTCGGCGAAGACCGGTGCCATGAGCCCGGCGCGCGAGCGTCCGTTCGGGTCCTGGTGGGCGCGCACCGCGTTCACCATCTCGAGCGCCGTGCGGTCGCAGGGCGGAAGCTCGCGGTCGGAGGTGCCTAACGGGGTGATGCGCCCTCCCCACCGCACGAGGAGGGCGCAGTAGGTGAGGCCGCCGCCGAAGGCGGGGATGAGGATGTTGCTCCCGGGCCTCACGCGCCCCTCCTCCAGCGCCTCGACCAGCGCCACGGGGACGGTGGCGGCGCTCATGTTGCCGTACTTCTGCACGGTGAGCATCACCTTCTCCATCGGGACGCCGGCGTACTTGGCCACCGATTCGATGATGCGCAGGTTGGCCTGGTGCGGGACGACGAGATCCACCTGCTCGGCGGTCATCCCGCACTCCTTGAGGACGCGGACCGACGCCTCGGCCATGGCGCCGACGGCGCGCTTGAAGATCACCTGGCCGTCGAAGTCCCACAGCGTGTCGCCGTAGTTGATGCCGAGCCCCGCGTAGGTGCAGCCGAAGCCGCGCACGCGCAGGCTCCCGCGCGCCTCGGCGTCGCACCCCAGGACGCTGCCGAGGAGCCCGACCTCCTCGACCGCCGGCTGCAAGACGACCGCCGCCGCGCCGTCGCCGAACAGGACGGCGACGTTGCGGTTGCTCCAG
Organism: Gemmatimonadetes bacterium SCN 70-22; assembly: GCA_001724275.1. NCBI lineage: Bacteria > Pseudomonadati > Gemmatimonadota > Gemmatimonadetes bacterium SCN 70-22. Next base: position 101,896 of record MEDZ01000002.1, on the reverse strand, counting down.
TCCATGTAGCGCGAGATGAGCTCGACGCCGATCACGACGACGTTGCGCACCATCCCGGTGCGGATCATCGCGGTCGCCGTGGCCAGTCCGTAGCAGAAGGAGGTGCAGGCCGTGTTGAGGTCGACCGAGGCGGCGCGCGTGGCGCCGAGGGCCACCTGGACCCCCGAGGCGCTATTGGGACAGAGTTCGTCGTTGCTCACCCCGCCATAGATGATCAGGTCCACGTCGTCGGCGGCGAGCCCGGCGCAGGCGAGGGCGCGCGACGCCGCGATGGTGGACATCTCGATCGCGCTCACGTGCGAGACGCGCCGCTCCTTCATCCCCGTGCGCGAGGTGATCCACTCGTCCGAGGTGTCGAGGAAGGTGGAGAGGTCGTCGTTGGTGAGGATGGCGGGGGGCATGCACTTTCCCCACCCGGTGATCGCAGCAAAGGTCATGAGTGGTGTCGCGAGAGGGTCGCAGGCACGAGGATGCGTGGAACATGGGGGGCGGGAGCCCGCGCCGGGAGGGCCGTGCGGGACAAGGGTGATTCCGGTGGCTGGCCCCGGTGATTCCCGGCCATCACATTCCGGCCGGCCGTCCACCCGCACCCTCCCTGCGTTGCCGACACACCCCACCACTTTCGCACGCCGCGGTGCCGAAGGGACCGCGGTCCTCGCGGCCCTCGTGGCCGGCCTCGCGTTAGGCACCGCCGTGGCCGCCTCCGGCAGCCCGCGCCTCCTGGCCTGGGCCACCGCCATCCAGCCGATCGGGACGCTCTGGGTCAACGCGATCCGGATGACGGTGATACCGCTCGTCGTCTCGCTCCTCATCACCGGGGTGGCGTCGGTGGCCGACCTGGGGAGGATGGGGCGGCTGGGCGGGCGCACCCTCCTCACCTTCGGCGGGCTGCTGCTGGTGTGCGCGGTGATCCCCGCGCTCGTCCTTCCCCCCGTCTTCGCCCTGTTTCCGTGGCCGTCGGGCGGCGTGCCGCTCCCGCCGGGGGCGGCCGAGGCGGCGCGAGCATTGCGCACCGGCGACGCGCAGGCCGGCATCGTGGATTGGTTCACGTCGCTCGTCCCGCCCAACCCGGTGGAGGCGGCCGCCAGCGGCAACATGGTGTCGCTGATCGTGTTCACCTTTCTCGTGGCGCTGGCCGCCGCCCGCAGCGACGGCGCCGTGCGCGAGCCGCTGGTGCGCTTCTTCAAGTCGTTAGGCGAGGTGATGCTCCTCCTGGTCCGCTGGATCATCGCCCTCGCCCCGGTGGCCGTGTTCGCCCTCGTCTTGCCGCTGGCGGCGCAGAGCGGGGCGCTGCTGGTGGGCGCGGTCGGGTTCTACGTCGCCGCCTTCGCCATCGGCTGCGCGATCGTCACCGCCGCCTGCTACCCGATCGTCGCGCTGCTCGCGGGGGTCGGACCGAGGCGCTTCGCGCGGGCGGTGCTCCCCACGCAGCTCATCGGCATCAGCTGCAGCTCCTCGATCGCCTCGCTCCCCGCGATGGTGGCGAGCGCCGATGCCCTCGGGGTCCCGGCACGGGTGAGCGGCTTCGTCCTCCCGCTCGCGGTCTCGGTCTTCAAGCCGGCCGCCGGGGTGGCGTGGATCGCCGGGGCGCTCTTCGTGGCCCGCGTCTACGGCCTCGACATCGGGGCGCGCGAGTTGGGGATCGTGGCGGCGGCGGCGGTCTTCCTGTCGTTCGCCGCCCCCGGCGTGCCGCGGGGTGCCTTCCTCCTCCTCACGCCGCTCTTCTCGGCGATCGGGCTCCCCGCCGAGGGGATCGGCGTCCTCATCGCCGTGGACCTGATCCCCGACATGTGCGCCACCGTGGTGAACGTCACGGGCGACGTGGCGGCGGCGGTGATCGTGGCCCGCGGGGAGGAAGATGCTCGCCACGCCGAGGGCGACGCCCAGGGCGCCGCGGGGTGATCGCGCGGCACGCGGCCGCGCACCGGGTTGCCGCCGCCTTGTCCGGCGTACATCGTCTTGTGCCGACCGTCAGGCCATTCGACCACTTCCAACTCCCCCCTCGGCGTGTCCTCTTCCACCTGGCGCAACTCCCACCGCGGGCTCGTGTTGCTGGCGGCCCTTGCCGCCGTCGGCTGCTCGCGTGAACGACGGACCGAGCCGCGGGGCGACGCCGCGACTCGGCGCGCGGCCCTGATCGCGCGCGGCGACTCGCTTGCGCTCCCGGGCGAGTGGACACCGCCGCCGGGCGATGCGCTCGAACACTCGACCGCGGGTTTCGCCACGACGCTCTGCGCCGCGGTCTTCATCACCGGGCTCGACCCCGCCGACGCCGCGGCGAACGTGGGCTGGTTCACCAGTCCGCCCGATGAGCGGAAGGTGGTCACCGACACCGTCATCGACCGCGCCACGCAGACCGTGCGCCTCAAGCTCCCGTCCGGGGTGTGGGTCGCAGCGCGTCGCTACGGGAGCCAGGGGTGCATCCCGCTCCCGAAGGGACAGGACTCGGTGCACTTCACGCCGGTCGTAGTGAAGCCCCAACTCCCGGAAGCAGCTACCACGCCGTGGCCGATGGGCGACGTCATCACCCCGGCCGCGTGGCCTGCTGGCGTCGATTCGGCCAAGGTCGCGCAGGCCGTCGAAACAGGCTTCGGCCCCGACTCGGCCATGACCGAGGCGTTCCTCGTCACCTACAAGGGGCGCATCCTTGGCGAGCGCTATGGCGTGGGGATCGGGATCCACACGCCGCTCGAGAGCTGGTCGATGGGGAAGAGCCTCACCGGGACGTTACTGGCGCGCCTCATCCAGATGGGCGCATACACGCTCGACCAGCCGGCGCCCATTCCCGAGTGGCAGCAGCCCGGCGACCCGCGCCAGGAGATCCGCATCATGGACATCATGCGGATGTCGAGTGGACTGCGCATCCGTGCCCCGCAGGACCCCGACTACGACAAGTCGTTAGGCTATCCGGACCACCTCTGGTACTACACGGGAGCGGGGAATTCCTTCCAGTGGGCGGTGACGCGCCCGCAGCAGTGGAAGCCGAACACCGTCGGCCGCTACCGCAACACCGACCCGGTCCTCGCCAACTACCTCATCCGCCTGGCGGTGGAGAAGCGCGGCGAGGACTACCGCAGCTGGCCGCAGCGCAACCTCTTCGACAAGATCGGGATTCGCGACGCGACGCTCATGACCGATCCCTACGGGAACAACCTCACGCAGGGGGCCGAATATCTCTCCGCGCGCGACTGGGCACGCCTGGGCAACCTCTACGTGCAGGACGGCGTGTGGAACGGCGAGCGCCTCCTCCCCGAGGGATACGTCGACCACGTGAAGACGGTGGCGCCGGCGTGGGCGGCCGACGGTCGCCCGGTGTACGGCGGCGGCTTCATGTGGGTGAATGGCGACGGCGCCGATCCCATCCCGAAGGATGCCTTCTCGTTCCGGGGTGCCGGGGGGCAGAGCACGATCATCATCCCCGATCGCGACATGGTGGTGGTGCGCATCGGGAAGTACGCGGGTTCGCGTGCTGGCGACCGGGCGCTGGATGCGGCGTTGCGGCTGCTGATGGAGGCGGTGCCGGCCAAGCAGTGATTGCCGGGGGCCAACCTGATGCAGTGTGCGGCTAGACGGCGTGCGCCAGCAGAGTGCACCCCACTGTGAACCGACGGGAGAAGGCAGGCAGGGCCCGATACGCCCGCTGCGAGTGAACATCGACCCCCGGTGCTTGACACGGAGTTCAGGCGCGTCGATACTCTCGCGAGTCGAGTCCGCCGTGGCTGGTCAATGCGCCGGCGATCGGTATGAGGCGAGAGAGGGACCGCGCCGAACGACTGCAATCCGGCGCGGTGCGTGATGTGGAGGAGGCGGCAATGCGCTGCTAGGCATTGGAGGGACTCATGCTATCCCTGCGGCGGTGGCTGGCGCGACGAGGCTGTTGTGGTCTTTTGGGGGCGAGTGTCCTCGCTTTCGGCGCACTCCGGGCCGAGGCCCAGGCAGGCGCCTTCATCACCGGTCGAGTCGTCGAGGCGGCGACGGGTCGCGGCATCGGCCAAGCGACCGTTTCGATTGATGGACTAGCTCGGAGCGCGCGCACCGATAGCGCCGGTGTGTATCGGCTGTCCGCCGTGCCTCCGGGGCCGCAGGTGCTCGTCGTGCGGGCGCTCGGCTATTCGCTCGCGCGCGTTCCCGTCACCGTCCCCGCGATCGGCCGCATCGTGCGCGACGTGGAGCTGGCGCGGACTGCCCTGCAGATGCCCCAGGTCCGGGTTACCGCCGAGGGCATTGGGCGAGCTCGTGGCGAACTCGGCACTGCGACCGTGATCAATCGCGATGCCATCCAGGTCCAGAATGCCGTGAGCCTCGCAGGCCTGCTCGAACTGCTCCCCGGCATTCCGCTGCAGACTCCGGGCCTCGAGGGCACACAGCAGGTGGCGCTTCGCGCGGTGCCCACTCCGAGCGGGATTGCCGAGCGCACGTCCGCGTTTGGCACGCTCATCGTGATGAACGGCGTTCCGATGTCGAACAATGCGAACCTCCAGTCCACCGGGCCGCGCGGCGAATTCGTGCTTGGCACGGCAGCGGGAGGGAGCATCGATCTTCGACGAATCCCGGCCACGATGCTCGAGCGCGTGGAGGTAATCCGCGGCGTACCATCAGCGCGCTATGGTGACCTTACCGCTGGCGCGATCGTGATCGAAACCCGGGCGGGCGCCCTCCCGACCGACGTCGTGGGTCGCTTCGATCCGAGCACCACGGGGGGCGCGTTGGCGAGCGGTCGCGCGCAGTCGGCACGACAGGACGTATCGATCACCTCCGACCTCACGCGCACCCAGGTGGCACCGGGAGTACGCGATGCCTCGGTATGGCGTGGGGCGCTGAATGTCGCGCACCGACTCGTGAAGGGCTCGCGTGCGCAAGACGATCCTCTCGGAACCAGGGTCGATGAGGGTCCGGTCGTTCTGGACACCCGCCTGAGCGCGTTTCAGGTCTATCGGAGTGAACCGGAACAACGCGACGTGCGCCCCGGGCTGTCGAGTGAAGATCGAAGCGGGGGCGTGCGACTGGCGGAGCGAGCGCGGTTCGGGATGGCCGCACGGCGTCACATCGAGGTCACCGCCTCGCTGGAGCATGAATGGCAGTTGAGCCGCGCGCAGCAGTACGTGATACGCGGCGCCGAGCCGTTCACCGATCGCCTGACGCCCGGAACGAGCGTGGGGCGGTTCGTTCAGGGGACGTACCTTGCGGCCTTGCAGCTGCAAGGGCTTCCGTGGCACCTGTACACGCGCGCCGAGGGAGTACTTCCGGGAGACGCGTGGGGCGGTGTGCGCACACTCCGGGCGGGTGTGGAGTTACGGCGAGACTGGACGGGCGGCGCCGGATACCAATTCGACATTGCGTCGCCACCGCAGGTCGCCTTCAATGGTATCAACGGCTACGACCGTCCTCGGCGCTTCGACGCCGTGCCACCGGTTGCGTCGAGCGCGGTATATCTGGACGCGCGGCTGACCCGCTCGCTCTGGACGCGAGGCGCGTTCGACGTCCAGGCGGGTGTCAGGGTGGACGCGCTGCATTCGGGAGGATGGTGGAGCTCCAGCGCGCGGGATGCGGCAGTCCAGCCCCGCATCAGCGTCGAGGTTGCCCCCCGTCCCTGGCTCCGCCTGCGTGGGGGACTGGGAATCACCGCGAAGCAGCCGACGACGGGCGATCTCTACCCCGCCCCGCAGTACTTCGACGTCGTGAACGTGAACTGGTTCCCGCCGAACCCCGCCGAGCGATTGGCGGTGCTCACGACGTCGATCGTCGACCCGACGAATGCACGACTGGGACTGGCGATCGCACGCAAGCACGAGGTCGGGATCGAGATCGATCTCGGGCACAGCGGCGCCGCTGTGAGCGTGGTGGGCTTTCGCGATGAAACGCGCGGCGGCGTGGGGTTCGAGGCTCGACCATCGCACCTGATGCGTGGCCGATTCACGCTCTCCGATACCACGATCGGAAGTGGACGTCCACCCACGTACTCCGCCACGCCGACGTCGGCTGACACCGTACCGGTATTTGTGGATGTACCGGCGAACCTCAATGCAATAACCAATACCGGAGTCGAATGGACGTTCTCGCTGCCCGAGATTCCTGCTCTGCATCTGCGTGCCGAGATCACAGGAGCGTGGGCCGTGACGCGACTCGTGAACGACGCGCTCGACTTCGGCCCGTTCTCGCGACTTGCGCAGTTCCAGCTCGATCCACGCCAGTCACGAACGGCGTACTGGCGGGGCGATCGGCAGCGTGGCGAACGATCGCTGGCTACTGCGCGTGTCGTGCACCATCAGCCTGCGCTCGGACTCGTCATCACGGGGACGCTGCAGTACTTCCTGCACGAGCGCAACGTGCAGGAGGGGGCATCCGATACGCTGGCGTGGCGCGGGTATGTGACCCGTACAGGAGAGTTGGTCGCGGTGCCGGCGAGCGCGCGAGTGGAGGCGCAGTACGCCGATCTGCGACGGCCGAGGCAGGGGCTGGTCACCATCCCGGCGTCGCCGCCACCCGATTGGCTGCTCAGCGTACAACTCACCAAGACAGTTCTCGGGAGCGGCCGGCTCTCGTTCTATGCATTCAATGCGCTCGATCGACTGGGTGAACCCTCACGGAGTGGGCGCCTGGGGCGCCTCTTTCCTCGCAGTCGATTCGGCCTCGAAATCACGCTCCCGCTGATGCCGCGAGCCCTCGCAAGATGAGTGTGCGCGTCTTGAGGAGCGCGCTGGCTGTCGTGGCGTTCGCGATTCCTGCGGGCGCGCTATGCCGTGCTGCCGCGGCGCAGGATACCGGCGTGTTGGGCGACTCTCCGTGGCGCTGGGCGTGGACGCCGCTGCGCACCGTTGGTGAGGTCGGACTTCCGGCGCCTGGCCCGCTTCGGACCCCGCACCTCCTCGATCTCCCGGCGCCAGTCGTTGGCCTTGCGTGGAGCGCGCGCAATCCTGCGGGAATGAGCGATGATGTGCGTGAGACCTATGCGCAGCTCTCGCTGGTCAATAGCGGTATCCAGGGTACCTACCGCGCTCCGTTGACTCCCCGCCGTATGTCGGGGCTCCTGGCAGAGTATGGCGGGTGGCGACGTCTCGGCAACCGAAGCGCCGTGATTGGGCGAGCGGCGGTCGAGCGAGGTGAGCAGGGCGAAGGGAACGGCGCCGTGTTCGTGCTACCAGACCCGTCGAGTCCCTTCGTCCCCACTGACACCAACGCGCCGGCGACGGCCCGAACGCGGGTGACGTTCGAAGGTGCGCAGGGCGTCGCGCTCGGGCGCTGGCGGATGGGCATTTCGCTCGGCTATAGCGGGACCTCCGACAACGCGCGGGGATCCACGATCGCTGTCATCCGGCGTGCCGCCGTGGGCGGCGCCAGCTTGGGGCTGGCGCGAACACTTGGGGAGCACGGTCGCGTGGGGGTGAGTGCGCGCCGCATCTCGCGCAACGAGACCGCGAACGTGTTCGCGAATCCCGCTACCGCCCGACTGTATCTGCTCGACGGATTCCTGAATGTGAATCCCCAGGACTACTCGCCGGCGAGCACTCCATTCCTGCGACGCGCCGACCGATGGGGTGAGGGTATCGGCGTCGATGCGGCCGGGCGATGGCGTGCCATCGAATGGAGCACGTGGGTACAGCGCCTGCGCACAGGGGAACGACAAGTGAGCGCCGTGGCGGCCAACACGCCCGTGCAGCGATGGAATACCACGGGCTACGACCTCGGCATCGCGTCGCAGGGACGGTTTGGCGCCGTGATGCTTTCGACGGTTGCCACGGCCGTGGTGCAGCGCGGGGCCAGCGTGCGGACCCCGGCCACGACACGGGAGTTCGAATCCGACGCGAGTCGCGCGGCCCTTCACGGCGATGCACGGTGGTCGCCGACCGGCTCCGCGTGGGGGGGGGCGATAACGGTGGACGCGGTACGACAGTGGCAGCGGGCCACGGATCGGGGCGCTCGGAGCGCCACGGACATCACGGCGTGGAGCCCCGCAGGAAGCCTCGAGGTGAGTCGGCGTTGGCGCCGCGGGTGGACCGCCGGTGCCGGCGTGGCCATGGGGCACTACACGCCGATTGCGATCATACCGTCGTTGACCGCGCGCAGCGCGTCATACCTGGCGCTGCTGGCTCCCGCCTTCGAGGTCGCGGCGGCACCGGCGCGCACCATCGGGAGCGCGATCACGATTCGGCGCGATGGAGAGAACCGCATGGTGGTGCTTCGGGCCGCATGGTCGAGCACCGCGGCGACGCAGCGTGCGATGGATGCGTACTATCTCCCTCGGGGGAGTCGAGGCGCATGGACGATTTCGTTGAGTGTGCGGCCGCATGGCGCGCCGTGAGCCGTCTTCACATGACGAGTCGCAAAGCGGTGCGCGAAACGATAGAGAAGTCGTTGCGCGGATGGTCGAGCATGCGCTCACCGGCGAGCTGTCACATCACGCGCTGCGGGTGTTGACAGTTGCCATTCGTGAATCAGCTTGGTGTCGTGACCGAGAGGGGCTTTCCCGTGCCGTTGGTGTTTCACGCCGCACGCTGCACCGCCGGCTCGACAGGGCTGGACTTTGCTCGCCCAGGTACGTGCTTGCCTGGGCTAAGCTTCTGGTGGCGTGTCGATACCATGAAGCTGGGCTGACTCTGGAGCAAGTGGCCGTGCGAACACGGCGCGATGGATCCGCGGCGATCGTCCATCTTTTCAGGAGTTACGCGGGCACTACCCCGGGTCAGCTGCGCCTGCAAGGCGGAACTCCGGCCGCTGTCGAGATCTTGCGCACGCAGATTCGGACGCGGACGAGGTCGTGCGGTGACGCGCCTGGGCGTGAGTCACAGGATGCGGGCGTGACGCTGAGGCTCGAACGCAACGCATCTGTTGGGGGCTTGTAGAGGTCGGTTGGCCCGTACGGTCAGTGCGCATTGTCACGTGCGCAGTTACGATGGAGTATGAGGCGGCGTGTGGGTGTCGGTGCGAGTGGCGGACATTGGGAGGGTCGGGCATGAACGTACAACGTCGTTCACTGCCAGTCGCCGTATTCGTGATCGCGCTGGCGGCGACGGTGATGGCGCTGGGCCTGCGGATTCGCACGCTCGAGGCGCGCAATCGCGGACTGATGCGACGATTCACGGAACCGCATCCTGGAATGTTGGTCCCCGCCTTCACGACAACGAGCGTGAGCGGCGATTCCATTCTCGTCGGAACGCCGGCTGGCGACCTGCGGCAAGTCGTCTTCTTTTTCACCACGACGTGCGGTTACTGCGGCGCTTCGCTCGAGCAGCTTCGACGTCTCGATGCCGAGCTCACGAGCGCGACCGGTCGTTCAGGGGCCCTGCTTCTCATTGGCCTCGATTCGGCGGAACTCGTTCGACGATACGCCGACAGCCTCTCGCTCGACGTGCCGGTGCTCACCATGCCGAGCCTTCGACTCGCTTTGCTGTATCGTGTGCGCGCGGTACCGCAGTTGATGGTGATCGACTCATCGGGTCGTGCGGTGTTCACGCGCGCTGGGGCGCTCGTGACGCGCGCGAGTGTCGATTCTGTGCTGACGGCAGTGCTGGGACGGCCGTCAGCAGCGGTCAGCGGACGCTTCGGCGTGTCGGACTGACCCGCGGCTCATTCCGTGATACCTCATTCATCGGAGGCGAGACATGCGTGCGAAGTATTCTCCCGCGAAGGCCAGCTTCATACTCGCAGCTGTGATGGCGGGCATCGGACTCAGTGCGGCTCTTGTACCACTCAAGGCGCAACCTCAAGAGCTGTTGTGTCACTACTACTTTCCTGGTTGCACGACCGAAGCGTGCCAGGCGCTTTGCGACGTGGGCTTTCCGCTGTCGACAGGGTTCTGTCAGGGTCCAGGAGGCGAGTGCTGCAATTGCTACTACTGAGCACTTGATGCTGGGCATCGTAGGGGTAGGCACCGTCGGCGACGCGGCGGGGATCTTACCGGTGCACACGCCGAGTTGGAGCGCCCTGTCGACACATGGCAGTCAGAGCCGCGCTCACGCCGAGGTGCGACCAACCAATGGCTTCAGGCACGCCATTGCCTGGCGGATGACATCGCTGGTGATGGCGGCGTGTCTTGCCTCAAGCTGCGAGGGCCGACGCACCGTCTCTGGCGACGCAGCACAGCTGACTCTGACTGTCCGTGTCACCGCGCCGCCGTCACTTGCACTGGCGGCGGCGCGCTTGGGGTGGACGTCGAATGCTGTGCCCACTGCGGTGGTCGTTCTCACCCGCCTCACTTCGCCGCCTACACCGTCGGACACGGCACAGACCGACGAACGAGGGGAAGTGCGGTTTCGAAGCCTCGTGAGCGGCGCCTACAACATCACGGCGTCTCGATCGCTGTCGGACGCCGAGATTGCCGCCGCCGGCTCGGCCGTCGGGGACCACACCGTGTTCACCAGCACCGCTACTGCGGAGCTGGGTGAGGTGGACGATCAATTTGCCGAGGTCCGACTTGCCCCGCTGGAGCAGGGGTCTCTGCTGTTCAGTGAGTTCTCACCACTTGCACAGGAGGATCCGGCGAAGGGAGTGTACTACTACTACAGCAATTACTTCCGGATCTATAACAACACCGACACCGTCATCGCACTCGCAGACAAGCTGTTCATTCCCGCCTTTCCCAGCTGGCGTGACTATTCGTCCGCCAATCCCGACAACAACTGTGACATCCGAGAGCGCCTCGAGCGAGATCCGCTCGGCGTGTGGGCGCAGCGGATATATCAGTTCCCGCCGGGCGCACGGGTCCTTCTGCCGGGGCAGGCCGCACTCGTGGTAACGGACGCCGTGGACCATCGCCCGATCGGAGGTGGTTCTCCCGGCTTTCATGACTTCACCGGGGCGGACTTCGAGTTCATCGGTACTGCAGATGTCGACAATCCGTCAGTGCCGAACATGCACAGCGTTGGTCCACGAAGTGGCGACGTGGCGCTCGGGCACGGGTGGATGGCGTATGATCTGCGCGCGATCTACCTCCTCGCATCTCCCCTCCGCCTCGATACACTTCCAAGGCAAAGCACACCTTACGCGGACGGGGCCCCGTTTGTACGCATTCCGACGGCCGCGATACTGGATGTTCTCTCCACCGCGTTTGAGCGGTCGTCACCCTATCCAGAGTGTCGTCCGGCAATTCTCCCGTCGCTCGACGCGGAAGAGGCGCGGATCCTCCCGGAAGGAGGGGGTGCGATGTCGGTACACCGTCGCGTGGCCCGAACACTCCCAAGCGGTAGAGTCATCTTACAGAGGTCGCGCAACTCGGCGGCGGATTGGTACCTCGCGCCGATGACGCCGTTGCGAGTTCCGTAAGCACTTCGAGACCGCCGCGCGCCACCCCGGGTCAGCTTCGCATAGGAGGGTGGGCTTACGGCCGCTGTCGAGGTGCTGCAACTGCTACTACTGACATCTTGCGAAGGGACGGCGAGGCATGCGGTGTCAAGCACGCGTGAGTTGCGCTCCTCTCGAGTGAAGTCATCTTGGCGAGTGGTAATGCAGGATGCGCTACAGAACAGGTGCTCGCGCACCACGGTGGTCTCACCAAGGCGACCGGTGCGGTGGCGCTCCGCGCTCTTGGCTGTCGTGGCGCCCCTGGCCATCGCGTGTGATCCACGACGCGTCGTCGGCAGTGATCCGGCAACGTTGGCGCTCACGGTCCGCGTCGTATCGCCGCCGGAACTCGCGACTGCCGCGGCAAGGCTCGGATGGCCCGGTGAGAGCGTCCCCGGGGCGTTGGTGGTAGTACAGCGGCTGACGCCGCCGGACGCTGCGCCAGACTCCCTATATGCGGACACGATGGGCGTGGCGCTATTCCGCAACCGGGCGGCCGGTGACTATGCCATCACCGCGATTCGGACACTGACGGAGCGTGAGATCTCCCTTGCTGGAGATGCACTTGGCGATGAAACGATGTTCACCGCGCGAGTCACGGTGACGCTTGACGTCGAGGAAGACGCAAGGGAGAGCCTTCGGCTCGTCCGGCCGGAGCGCGGGTCACTGCTCGTGAGCGAACTCGCGCCGCTCGTGCTCGAGGATGTCAGAGGAGTAGCCTACCGATTCGCCAACTACTTGCGCATACACAACAACGCTGACAGTACGATATCGCTCGCGAACGTCCTCTTCGTCTCGGCCTTGCCCAACTGGCGGGACTACTCGTCCGCCAATCCGGTGAACAGCTGCTCCACCTTCGCTCCTCTGATGCGAGACCCCGGCGGGATCTGGGCACAGCGGATCTATCGCTTCCCGCCTGACGCTCGTTCCCTCCAGCCTGGAGAGTCTGCATTGGCGGTCACGGATGCGATCGATCACCGCCGCGTCGCTCCGGATCAGCCGGGTTTCCACGATTTCTCCATGGCAGACTTCATGGCAAACTTCGAGTTCATCGGTCGCTCCGACGTTGACAATCCCGCTGTACCGAATGTCATCAGCGTCGGCCCATACACGCTCGACGTGGACGGGCACGGCTGGATAGCGTACGAAACCAGCCCGATCTACGGTCTGGCGGCACCGCTGGCGCTCGATACGCTCCCCAGGCAGTTCAACGCCATCTGGTCGGGTGGCTCCGACTTCGTTCGGATTCCGAAGACGGCAGTGCTGGACGTCCTCTCGGCGGATCGCACACAGCCCTCGCTGTATCCTGCGTGCCCGCCAACGCTGCTACCGTCGCTCGATGCCGAGACGGCTCGGCTGCTTCCGGGGGCGGGACCGTATTCGTTGCATCGTCGTGTGGCTCGCACGCTACGAAGCGGGCGGGCCATCCTGCAGCGCACGCGTGACTCGGCGGCGGATTGGTACCTCGCGCCGATGACGCCGTTTCAGGTGCCGTGAGCGTTCCGAAACCACCGCGCGCTACGCGGACGAGCCATTCGTCCGCGCCAGGAGCGACAGTCGCTTCTTCTGCGCCGAGTCCTGGATGAGTTGCGCGAGTCGCCGCTCCCGCGTCGCCTCCTGCTTGGCGCTCATGACCCACGCGATCGCCGTCCCGCGGTAGCCGGCCGGCTGGGCTTCGAAGAACGTCCACGCAGCCCGGTGTTTCTGGAACGCCTTCGCATACGGTTCGCCGAACGCGGTGGGGCGCCGCTCGTAGGAGTAGGTCGCGGATCGCTCCTCCCGGCGCGCGGCGAACGCCTTGCGGCCGGGTTCGCGCATGTGCCCCAGCGCCTCGAGTTCGGCGACACGCCTGATGTTCACCGCGCTCCAGGTGCTGGTTGGCTTCCGGGGCGTGAAGCGGATGACGTACCGCTCGTCGTCGACCCGCTTCCTTATGCCGTCGATCCACCCGTAGCAAAGCGCCTCGTCCACCGACTGCGGCCAGGTGAGCGACGGCCTCCCGGTCCCCACCTTGTGGAAACCGACCCAGATCTCCGTGGCCGATGCGTGATGCCGCGCCAGCCACGCGCGCCATTCGCCGGGGGAGGAGAAGTAGGTGGGCACCATGAGTCGGGGTGGATTCCCCGACAATCTCTTTGTGACTTCGTGACGCGGCCAGTACCCAGTTGCGCCCGAGTACTCTTGCCACGCGAGCGAGCAGGAGTCAGCGTCTCGGAAGCCGAGCTCCCGTCTCCCAACTCCCGCCTCCCGTCTCAGCTCCGTGCACCGCCGCCTCTTTCTCTCCGACCTCGCGCGCTACGCCGCCCTCTGTGCCGGCACGCCGACCCTTTGGCGCGTGACCAGCCGCCCCTTCCTGACGGGCTACCCCTTCACCTTGGGCGTGGCCAGCGGCGATCCCACGCCTGACGCGTGCGTAATCTGGACTCGCCTGGCGCCGGATCCCTTTGCCCCGCTGGGCGGAATGGACGGGAGCAAGGCGGCAGTGGCGTGGGAAGTGGCGGAGGACGAGAGTTTCGGCAGGGTCGTGCAGCGTGGGCGCCATACGGCGGCGCCCGAGCTGGGCTATTCGGTGCACGTGGACGTGCAGGGGCTCGCTCCCGATCGCTGGTACTACTACCGCTTCACCTTGGCCGAGGGGACGAGCCCGGTCGGGCGCCTGCGGACGACGCCACCGGAGGGCGCGACCACGCCGCTCGACCTCGCCTTCGCGTCGTGCCAGCACTACGAGCAGGGGCTGTTCACGGCGTACGAGCACATGGCGGCGGAGCGACTCGACCTGGTGGCGCACCTGGGCGACTACATCTACGAATCGTTGGGGACGGGGGCCCAGGTGCGCAGGCACCATGGCTACGAGCCGATCTCGCTCGACGACTATCGCAATCGCTACGCACAGTACAAGCTGGACCCCGCGCTGCAGGCCGCGCACCTGACGTGTCCGTGGATCGTGACGTGGGACGACCACGAGGTGGACAACAACTACGCGGGGACGGTGGGCGAGAACCTGTACGAATCGGACGAGCAGATGCGCGCGCGGCGCGCGGCGGCGTACCAGGCGTGGTGGGAGCACCAGCCGGTGCGCGTCCCGCGGGCCACGTCGTGGGCCGACCTCAACATCACGCGCACGGCCAACTGGGGGGCGCTGGCGCGCTTCTGGGTGCTGGACTCGCGACAATACCGCAGCGACCAGGCGTGCGGCGACGGCAGCCGTGTGGTCCCGTGCGGAAACTGGAGCGACCCGTCTCGCACCCTCCTCGGCGCCGCGCAGGAACGGTGGGTGACCAGCGGCCTCGGGACGTCGCGGGCGACCTGGCAGGTGCTGGCCCAGCAGGTGATGATGGCCCCCTTCGACAGCAGGCCGGGAGCGGAGGCGCAGGTGTCGATGGACCAGTGGTCCGGTTACCCAGCCGCGCGCGAGCGGTTGCTGGGGGCCATCGCCGAGCGTGCCAGGGGGCGCACCGTGGTGCTGACGGGGGACATCCACGCCAACTTCGTGAACGAGCTGCACGCGGGCTTCGACCGTCCCGGTCGTCCGGTGGTGGCCGCGGAGTTCGTGGGGACGAGCATTTCATCGGGCGGCGATGGCTATCGGGCGTACCAGGGGTGGGATGCCGCACGCGCCGACAACCCGCACATCAAGTGGCACAACGCCCGGCGCGGCTACGTGCGCTGCCGGGTGACGCGCGACGAATGGCGCGCCGACTATCGCATCGTCCCGTACATCTCGCGCCCGGGGGCGCCCATCGAGACGGCGACGAGCTGGCGGGTCGAGCACGGCCGCCCGGGGATCGAGCAGGCATGAGCGCGTGAGCGCGTCGCCGTGAGGTCCGGGCGCGTCGCGCCGGGCCCATGTTGCACCTGACGAGTCAGGTGACGGCGACGCCGCGCGTCATGCGCACGAAGCGCAACGGAGTTCCGTCGGGGAGGGCATCGACGACCCGCTCCCGTTCGACGAAGCCGCTGGCCGCGTAGAACGGGACACCAGGGAGCGTGGCCATCAGCTCCAGTGAGCGAAATCCGGCGTCGTGTGCGGCCGCGGCACAGGCCGCAAGGAGGGCGCGCCCCACCCCGCGGCGCGCCGCTTCGGGGGCGACGAAGAAGGCGCGGATGCGCGCGGCGTCGCGCGCCGGGTCGAGCAACTCGGCCACCTCGCCCATGGGGCGCTGGTCGCCGCCATACAGCGTGCGCCGCCGGCTCCATCCGCCGCATCCGAGGAGTGTCGCGCCATCCTCCACCACGAAGTACGTCCCGTCATCCACCAGCGACGTGTCGACGCCGAAGACGAAGCGTATCGCCGCTTCTGTCTCTGCCTCGGTGTAGAAGCCGCGGCTCAACTCTCGCGCCGAGCGGGTGATGAGGGCGTTGAGGAGCGGGATGTCGTCGCGAGTGGCGGGTCGGATGCGCATGGCGTGCGTATGCGGCGGTGCGGGGGAGCGGACGGTGCGCGGGGGTGGACGGTCGACGATCCTGTGACAGGATGCGCGCCGCGGCGCGCGCCGGATAGGGGGCGTTGCTGCGTCCCCCTCCAACCGCGGAGGATCGCCGCTACCTTCCCGTCCATGTCGACCGCGTTCGCGCCGCACGGCACCGAGGCGCCCCCTGCTGGAAGCGCGTCATCGTGATTTATCGCGGCCGTATTGCCCCGACGCCGACCGGGGAGCTCCACCTGGGACACGCGCGTACCTTCCACGCCGCATTCGAGCGCGCCATGGTTGCACACGGCGCGCTGGTCCTCCGCATCGAGGACCTCGACCCGCTGCGCTGCCGCCCCGAGTATACGCAGCAGGCCATCGACGACCTGCGCTGGATGGGGGTGCACTGCACCGAGGGGCCGTACTTCCAGTCGCAGCGCACCGAGGTGTACGTGGACGCCTGGCGCCGCCTGCGTGACGCGGGGGTGATCTACCCGAGCCACGTTTCCCGCAAGGAGCTGCGCGATGCGGCGCATGCGCCGCACGAGGACGAGGAGGGGGCGGAGCCGATCTTCCCGGTGAAGTGGCGAGCGCGCATCGGCGCCGAACGCGAGTACGAGGCGCCGTGGGGCGTGGCGTGGCGCTTTCGCGTTCCCGATGGCGAGACGATCCGTTTCGACGACGCCAAGCGTGGAATGCAGGCGTACACGGCCGGGGTCGACTTCGGTGATTTCGTGATCTGGCGCAAGGACGGGGTCCCCGCCTACGAGCTGGCCGTCGTGGCCGACGACGTCGCGATGGGGATCACCGAGGTGGTGCGGGGCGAGGACCTCCTCAAGTCGACGGCGCGGCAGCTGCTGGTCTATCGCGCACTCGGCGCCACGCCGCCCGCGTGGCGCCACGAGCCGCTGGTGCGCGACGCGCAGGGGCGGCGGCTGGCGAAGCGGTACCAGGCGTTGTCGCTCAGGACGTTGCGGGAGCGGGGGTTCACTTTCGAGGAACTGCTGGCACGCGGTGACGGCATGGCGGGTCTTGGCGATGGAGAGGCGGCCGCCTCGTCCCATGGGTGAATCCGCCCTCTGGACTGTCACGCGAGCACGCGCCTCGCCATCCGCGATGACGAACGGCCCGGCAACCTGCGCCGGGCCGTTCGTTCAGGGCGTCATCCGAGGCTCAACTACGCCGCGCCACCAACTCGATCTCGACCGACGCACCCAACGGCAGCCCAGCCACCGCCACCGTCGTGCGCGCCGGATACGGCTTCGTGAAGCGCGCGCCGTACGCCTTGTTCATCTGCGGGAAGTTCGCCATGTCGGTGAGGTAGACGTTGCACTTGATCACGTCGTCCATCGACATCCCGGAATCTTCCAGCACCGCCTGGAGGTTGTCGAAGGCGCGGTGCGTCTGCGCCTCGACGTCGCCCTCGACCAGCTTCCCCGTCGAGGGGTCGATCGGCGTCTGCCCCGACAGGTACAAAAGCTCTCCCGCCCAGACGGCGTGGGAGTACGGGCCGATGGCCGCCGGTCCGCGGGCACTCTCGACGTGCTTGCGTGGCATCAGGAACTCTCCGGTACAGTGAGGAAGGGCGGCGCGAGGGCTTCGCGCCGGGGTGCGTGCGTCTATGGGTTGTGCCCGGTCAGGGAGTGCTGCGGGGCTTCGGTGCTGCCGGTGCTACTGGGTTTCCCGGGGCGCGCCCCGCGGCGCGCCCGGCGGCGGCGATCGAGTCGCCCGTGGCAATCGAGTCGGCCGCGGCCCGGCGCTCGCGCGCCGCGATAACCTTGCTCAACCGCTCCCGCGGCAGCGTCCACTCGGGTGCCTTCCACCCGCCCCGCTCGACGGGCGACAGCCCGCCACCCGCCGGCCGCAACGCGCCGAGGAACTCGCGGTACCGCGATCCGGGATTCCACAACGCCCAGCTCTTCGCCCCGGCGTCGTACGCCCCCTGAATCTGCGCCCGCAACTCGGCGGCGCCGTAGGTGAGCCCGCGGATGCTCATCGCCTCCAGCCAGGGCATCACCTCGCCCACCCGCACCCTGGCCGAGTCGCGCACGAATCGCGTGCGCTCCATGGCATCGGTCGTCGCCAGGCGCACGACCTCGTACGGGTTGGCATGCGGGCGCTTGAAGCCGTAGAGCCCCGCCGAGTAGTGCGATGGATACACCATCGGGAGGACGACGTCGGCGTTCGAGATGACGGTCTCCCAATGCTGCCCGATCTCGACGTCGCCCTCGAGGTGCGTCACCAGGCCGAAGACGTCGGCGGTGACGGGAACCTGGTAGTCCTGCAACTGCTGCCGGGAGTAGCGCAGGAAGTTGCGGATGTTGTCGGCTCGGGAAACGTCGTTGCTCCCGGGATACGTCATCACCTCGCGCATGCGCGACGTGACGTCGGGGAAGCGTACGTAATCCCACTGCAGCTCGGAGAAGCCCATGTCGAGCGCCTCGCGGGCGATGGCGATGTTGTAGTCCCACACGCGCTTGTCGTAGGGATTCACCCACGCCCCGCCCTTGTTGTCGCGCCAGACGCTGCCATTCACGTGGCGAATGGCCAGCTCGGGCTTCCGCTCGGCGAGTTGCCGGTCCTTGAAGACGACGATGCGGGCGATGGAGTAGATGCCGTGCGCCTGCAGCGTGTCGATCAGCGCCGGGAGCCACTTCGTGGCCGGGCGCTGGTCGGCGCCGATCTCCCTGGCCAGCGGGATGGCCGTGCTGTCGTACGCCAGGTAGGTGTCCGACTCCTTCACGTCGATGACGAAGGCGTTGATCTCCGTCGAGTCGGCGATGGCGATGAGCTCGGCCATGCGGCTCCGGGAGCCGGCGGCCCAGGCGTTCACGTAGAGGGCGCGCACCGAATCGGGACGCGGGACGCGGTTGCCGAAGCGTGCGCGCCACGCGGCCAGGCTGTCGGCGGCGCGCTCCTCGGGCGTACGCGCGCGCGCCCGTCCGGTGGCACGCTCGCTCGACGCGTCGGCGGCGTGCGTCTCCTGCGCGCCGGCCCTTGGTGGGGCGTTGTTGTCGCAGGCGACGCTCGAGAGCGCGGCGGCGAGCGCGAGGAAGCGGCGCCAGGGTGCGCGATGCTTCGGCTCCGAGCGCGAAACGGCGAAGCGTGCGGTGACGGCGTTACGTGCAGGTAGGGACATCGCGTTGTCGAGGGCGTTGAACGCCGAAGACTGGGCGGGGCGCCCCGGCAGCGCAACGGGAGGGAGCGTCTTCCTGTCGCGCTACTGTCCGCGCCGCCCCGACTTGGCCGAAGTCGCCTGCGGCTTCACCCCGCCCGACTTGGGCGGGGCAGGGGGGTGTCCCTTGGCCGGCCCGGCAACGTGCTGTGCGCCGCCCGGGCGTTTGGGGGAGAAATCGGGGATGCGATTCTTCTTCTTCATTGCACTCGCCTCGTGTCGCGCACCGTCCACCACTCGTCAGGCGCCAGCCGCTGCGCGTGCCTCGGGAGGTGGCACCCTACCCCTTGGCCGATCCCGCGCCAGGGGCACCTCGCTCGCCCCACCCGAATTCCACGTGCCCGCGCATGCGTGAGCCTGCGGCGACTGTCAGCGACCCCGCCTTGAGGTCACCGAGCAGCACCCCTGATGATTGCAGTTCGACGCGCTCCGCGTCCAGCACATTTCCCTCCAATTCACCGGCGATGACGACGGCGTGGGCGCGCACCCCGCCGGCCAGCCTGGCCCCGGCGTCGATGGTGAGGTTGCCGTCGATGGTCACGTCGCCGGTGAATCGCCCGGCGATGCGCAGGTGACCCGACCCCTCGACCTTTCCCTGGATCGTGAGGTCGGCGCCGAGGATGGACTCGGTGGCGTCGCGTGGCAGTGGGCGCCGCGCTTCGCGGCTGTACGCCAGCTCGGCCGGCGCATCGCTCGGGGCGACGACATCGGTCGCCACGCCAGCCCCCTCCTTGCGGGGGGAGGAGGTCTCCTTCCAGAGTGCCACGGGACAGACTCCTGTTGGGGTCCCTGACGAATGCTCCCGGAGGCGACTTTCCGCTGTCGCCTAAATCACCATGGGGGCGATTTCACTCGTCAGGCGGACTCGGCCATTATGGTGGATGCTCACCGCACCCTGAAGGCTCACGGCGGGACGAGGGCCTTCACGCCCGACCGATGGCGACGAGCGTGGCCGGCGCTTCCTGGAGGACCATGGCGGCCGACCGCGCCCCGTCGAACCTTCCCGCCAGGCGCAACACTTGCGGGCGGATGGCGCGCACCACGGGGTGCGTCGCATCGGCAAGTCGCCCGAGCCGCCCCGCGGCGGTGGCGACGCGCGTGACGGCAGGACGCCGACGTCGTTCGTAGGCGGCGAGCGCCTGGCCGAGCGCGGGGGCACGGCGGAGCTCGTCGAGGAGTACCGCGGCGTCGACGAAGGCGCTGTTGGCTCCCTGGCCGAGGTTGGGCGCCATGGCGTGCGCCGCGTCACCCAGCAGGACCAGCGCCCCGTCGGACCAGCGCTGGCACTCCACGCGCTGCACTTCATTCACGATCAGGTCGCTGAATCGATCGACGGCACCCAGCACCCGTGCCGCTGGCGGATAGGCCTTCCCCCACGCCGCGCGCAGCGCCTCGAGGTCCCGGCGCTGGAGCGCGTCGCGGCAGGGGCGCGAGCAGCAGCTGGCGTACACGTACGTCCCGCCGTCAACGGCGAATGCGCCGAACAGGCCGACCGAGGTCCACGCCTCGACCCCGGTCGCGAAGCCTTCAGCGACCAGCGCCCGCAGGTAGCGAATGCCGGTGCCGTGTACCTTCGCCCCGAAGGCTCCGCATTCCCGCACGCGCGAGTGAACGCCGTCGGCGCCGATCACGAGGTCGGCGTGCATCGCGTGGTCGCCGTCTGCATCGCGCACGATCACGTCGCCGTCAGGAGTGACGCGCACGAGCGTGGTGCCGAATCGCCGCGTGATCCTCCCCTCGGCGGCGAGGGCATCGAGGAGGACTCCCAGGAGCGTCGCCCGACGGAGCAGGGCGATGCGCGGCGTCGTGTCTGGAGGCGTGAGCAGGGTGCGCTCGCGCGCGTCGGTGATGCGCGGGGCCAGGGCCGGCCGCGCCGAGGCGAGGGCGGGGGTGAGGCCGAGCGATTCGAGGACCGCGAGACCGTTGGCAGCCAGCGCGATCCCGGCGCCGACGCCCTCCGGGCGGGCCACTCGTTCGACGATCGTGACTCGGGCGCCCGCGCGGGCGAGCAGCAGTGCCGCGGCACACCCTCCCATGCCGCCGCCGACGACGATGACATCCAGTTCTTTAACGTTCATGAGACTCTCCGTGGGTTCGCAGGGAGAGTACGGGGGGGCGTGGCGACGAGCGTTGTCGCCTGCCGCCATCCTTGTGACCGTCGCCGCCACGGCGGCATGTTCCCCGCATGTCGGATCATTCCCTCCTGGCGGCGGTGACGGCGGGCGTGGTGGAGGGTGCCGTCGCCCTCGGCTGGAATCGGGATGCCCTGATTGCCGAGGCGGGGCTCGATGGCGCGCTGCTGGCAGACCCCGATGCGCGTGTCCCCCTCGTCCACGAGATCCGCGTCTGGGAGGTGCTCTCGCGAGAGCCGGTGGGGCTGGAGCTGGGGGAGCGGCTTGGCCTCGCGTCGATGGGGGTGGTGGGATATGCCATGCGGCACGGCGCCACTGCGCTCGAGGCGCTCGAGTGGCTGGAACGCTATCGCGCCGTGTTGCACCCCGACCTGGTGCCGCGCATGGAGCGGCGGAGCGGCCCCGAGGGCGATCGCATCGTCTTCGCCAAGGTCATCCCTCCTCCCTTCGCGCGGCTGCGCGAGCCGGTCTACACGCTGGCCTCGGCGATGGTGTCGACGATGCGGACGCTAACGGGACGCAGCAACATCAAGGCGCGCCACGTCCGCTACCCGCTCCCCCGTCCCGACGATCCCGGGCGTCACGAGCGGTACTTCGCCTGTCCCGTGGCCTGGGGAGCGGCGGAGTTCGAGATCGCCTTCGATGCGACGGAGCTGACGCTGCCGCTCCCGCGCTCGGATCCGCACCTGTTCTCATACCTGGCGCGCCGCGCCGACGAGTTGCTGGCGCGGCTCCCCGAGGTCGAGAGCGCGACCGGGCGCGTGCGCCGGGAAGTCGGAGCGTCTCTGGCGAGCGGGGAGCCGCGACTGGCGGCGATCGCGCGCCGGCTGGCGATGTCGGAGCGCACCCTCCACCGACGGCTGGCGGGGGAGGGGACGTCGTTCGCCGCGATCGTCGACGAGGCACGCCGCGAGCGGGCGATGCTCCTGCTGGAGGACAGGCGGCTGAGCAGCTCGGAGGTCGCCTTCCTGCTGGGCTTCGCCGAGCCGGCGACGTTCATCCGGGCATTTCGGCGGTGGACGGGAGAGACGCCGCACGAGTGGCGCCAGGGGCGGCGGGGCGCGCCCGCGACAGCCGGTGGCCAGGGTGCCTGAGGAGAGCCAGGCAGTCGGCGATGGGCCGTAGCCGCCTCAGGGCGAGGGGGCTTCGTCGCGCACGTCGTCTCGTTCGTGCACGTCGTCTCGCTCGCGCGCGTCGTCACTCTCGCGCGTCGTCCCTCTCGCGCGCGCGGCGCTCCGTCTCCTGGTCGAGGAGCGCCCTGAGCGCCTCCAGCATCGGGTGCCCCTCGGTGTAGCGCCGTCCGTACCCCAGGTTGAAGCGGTAATCGAAGTCCGGCGGGTTGGCGCCCTGGGTGTGCTGCAGGATCGTCTCGAGCTTGTCGAGCCCCTTGGCCAGCCGTGCCTCGGGGGTCGACGCCGCTTCGTACTCGTCCCAGAGCGCGGTGATCTCGTCGCGCTGTGCCGGGGGGAGGGGGGCCAGCAGCCGCAACAAGTCGCGCCGTTCGTCGGCCGCCTTTCCCTCGGGGCGGAGCGCCTGCTCGGGGGCCGGGACGTCGCCGCCGATCGCCTCGCCGAGGTCGTGCACGATGCAGATCCTGATCAGGCGCGCGAAGTCGACCTCGGGGAAGCCGTGATGCAGCACCAGCGCCATCAGGCAGAGCCGCCAGGTGTGCTCGGCGACGCTCTCCGGTTGTCCGGCGGTGGTCCAACCGCTGCGCGTGGCGGTCTTGAGCGCCTCGGCGGCGCGGAGAAACGCGAGGATTCCGGGGAGGTCGGCGTGCTGCATGGCGGGAATTTACGCCACCCTCCTCGGCGAATCACCAGACGGCCAATGCTCCCGCGGTCAGGAGGAGCGAGGCCGCCCAGATGAGGTCCAGGTTCACCCAGGCTCGCCGCAGCACACGGAGTCCCGCGCGTTCGTATACCACGATGGCGAGGAGAGCGGTGACCAGAATGTAGCCGAGGGTGTGCACGAGGGTCGCCATGATGGCGCCCAAGGAGGGCGAGGTGCTGGCGGGCCGGCCCTGCGGCGTCATTGCCCGAACGCCCGCGAGTCGGTGCGCCGCGTGCGCGTCGTGCCGCGCAGCGCCCCGTGCGGGCGGAGCGAGCACTGGGGCACCTCCCTGCGCCGCATGGGCGGCGGGAGGTGCGCCCAGGGCACCGGCTTCGGCGGCGAACGGTACCGCCATCAGGCCGGCGCCGTGCGCCGTGGCCACCAGGAACGACCACGCCACGAGATCACGCGCCCCCACGCGCATCCCGCCAAGCCGCGGGTGCCGATGCCGCTGCAGCTGGCGGAAACCCAGGAGCGCGAGCGCGCCGATCACCACCCAGCGCAGCACGTCCGGCGGCATGACCCGGCCGGCCGCCATCGCGAGCGCGACCGCCACGATGATGGCCAGGGCGTGCCCCGCGGTGAGCGGGAGGAGGGCGCGCCAGACGGCGCGCCGCTCCTCCTGCTGCAACCCGAGCGCGACGGCGAAGAGCCACCCCATCCCGGGATTGAGGCCGTGGAGCGCCCCCAGCAGCAGGAGGGCGAGCCACGGCCAGGCCGCGTGCATCACGAGAAGCAGAACGAGTCCGAGGACGCGTCCCCTCCCTCGAGCCGCACCTGGTGCGGACGGATCCCCTCGTCGAACTCGACCAGGAAGTCCTTGTCGAGCGCCATCGTTCCGTCGGAGCGCGTGTCGATCTTCGCCATCCAGCCGTTGATCCCGTCGGGGTAGAACTGCGCATCCCACGGCGAGTACAGCGAGTTGGTGATGTAGACGCGCTTGCCGTCGCGGCTCACCTCGACCATCTGCGGCGCGCCATTGAGCGCGCGCTCGGGGGCGCTGGGGTGCGGCGAGCGGGCCACGATCCCGCCGATCTGGACCGAGCCGGTGAAGACCGGGTTGAACGGGTCGCTGACATCGTAGCGGCGCAGCTCGCCCGTTCCCCAGCACGAGACGTACAGCCAGCGATCGTCCACCGAGAGGTTGATGTCGGTGACCAGCGGCGGCACGGCGCTGAAGCCCTTGAGGAGCGGGGGGAGCTGGTCGGGGGCGGCCGGCTGCGCGGGGATGGTGATGACCTTCCTCGCCTTCCACTCGCCCTTGCCGCCGTTGGCCTCGCCGTCGAGGTACCAGAGGAAGATCGACGACGAGAGGTCGGTGAGCGACAGGACGACGCCGACGAAGCCGTAGGCGCGCTTGGGGTTGTGCGCGGGGCGCAGCTCGAGGACCATCTGCTGCTCGGCCCCGAGGTCGATGGCCTGCTCGTGGCGGCGCGTGCGCAGGTTCCAGACGTGCAGCGCGTGCCCGTACTTCCCCGCCAGCAGCAACTCCGGGTTCACGCCCTCCTTCACCATGTTCGGCGTCCCCCACTCGCTGGTGATCATGGTGTCGTGGCCGAGGTGCCAGAGGAAGTCGTAGGCCAGGTACTGCGGGCCGCGGGCCCGCTCCCACTTCCCCTGCACCTCGAACGTCTCGTGGTCGAGGGTGAAGATCCCACCCGGGCCATCGCCGCCGGGGGCGCCTAACGCGTTCAGGTAGATACCGTCGGGGCCGCAGTGCACGGTGTGCGGGGCGGCGTACCCGGTCTTCTGCATCACCTCGCGCCCCTCGATCACCTTCACGAGCTTCGGATTGCGCGGGTCGGGCCGGGTGTCGACGATGTGGATCCGCGACGAGTGCGTCCCGGGGACGACCAGGTAGCGACGCTCCACGTGCGCGTTCGGGGCGTAGGGGCAGAGGTGGGAGCTGCACGCATTCCAGCCGAAGTGGTGCAGCTCGTTCCCCCCGTGGGGGAAATCCACGCGGCCCACCAGGCGGCCGTAGGTGGGCGAGGCAGGGTTGGTGTCGACGACGCCGATGGCGTCGCGCTTCCCGTTGCCGCCCGGGGCGAGGAGGGCGACGTACGCCAGCTGCTCGGCGGGCGCTTCCATCGCCAGGGCAGGGGACGGGTAGAAGGTGGGGTCAGGAGTCCAGCGGCTCATCGGACTTCTCCAGTCGGGTTGTGGGTCCTCACTGGAGTGTTGCGGAGACGGCACGCCGCCGCGGACACCGCTCCTCGCCGGTGGTCCTGGCCGCGCGACGACTGACGTGCGCCTCTTCGCCGACATGGGCCGGGCGAGGATCGTCCGTGGTCCCGCCGGAACCTGCCCCGCCGGAACCTGACCCGGCGTCAGAACCAGCGGCCGATGCGGAAGTACCAGGCGGTCCGCCCCTCGTTGTTCACGCCATACTGGAGGCGCAGGGGGCCGAGGGGCGAGTCGGCGCCGAGTCCGAGGCGTGCCCCCGTGTACCAGCTCCCCGAGAGCGGGCGCGCGGGATCGCTCGACACCTGTCCTCCCATGACGGTGGCGATCGCCTGCAGCGGGCCGCGGAGGGGGAGCCCCAGGTCGGTCTGCAGCACGGTCTCGGTGTTGGCCAGCTTCTCGCCGATGTGGAAACCGGCGAAGCCGTCCTTGTCGCCTAACGTGAACCGCGCGGTGAGCGGCGCCTCACGGCTGGACCACCCCAGGTGCAACCTCGTGACCGCGCGCACGCCTCCCCAGGCGTGCGGACGCGACACAGTGACGGCGACGCGGCGGTAGCGGTTGGTCCAGTCCAGCTCGACGGCGCCGCCATAGGCGTGACGGTCGGGCGTGTGCTCGATGCGCGCCACGGCGCCGAAGGCGTCGCGGTCGCCGGCGGCGAGGGAATCGCCGCGCCGCGTGCTCCACCCGCGGTAGATGGCGGCCAGGCGCAGCATCCAGTCCCTCCCGAGGAGCTGTTCGGCTCCCCCTTGCACCATCCGCTCGCGCACCTCGGGGGCGCGCTCGAGGGGCGTCGCGACCCCGCTGGAGTCGAACAGGCGGATGTCCTCGATGGAGACGGCCAGCGATCCGAACGGGCGCAGGATCGTCCGTCCCAGCTGGAACGACGGACGGAGTCCGGCCGTCGCCTCCTGCCGGTAGACGCCGAAGCGCGTGCGGACGGAGGCTTCGAGGTTGCGGCTGGCGAAGCCGCGCTCCACCCCTCCCACCCAGACGCTCCCGCCCAGGTCCTGGTCGTACACCAGCCCCGCCGCCAGCGCGCGGTGAGGCGCGCGCTCGACGAGCGGCGCGAAGACAATGGAGTCGTCGCGAACCCGCGGGTTGAGCCAGATCCCGCGGAAGAACTCCGATTCGCCGAAGTCGCGCATCCGCTGCTGGAGCGCCGGGACGTCAGGGATCGCCCCCGGCACCGGACTGAGCGATTGCACGATGACGCGGCGGCTCGTGGCGCTCGACCGGTCGACCACCACGGAGCTGGCCAACGGAAGGAGCGCGACCTGCCGGCGCGGGCGCCGGGGGAGGCACGGGTCATCCGCCAGTTGCAACGCCGCTTTGCGCCCGCGGGCCACCAGCTCCGTCATGGCCACATCGGAGAAGTCGAGGTTGCCGTAGCCCGACACGTCGGTCCGGACGTCCACGTCGCCCGGCTCCAGCACCGGCGGGTTGGCCTGGAACAGGTAGTCGACCAGCTTGAGGGCGACCGACGCGTACGACGAGGGATCGGCGGGAGGGAGCCTGGGCTCGAGCCGCGACAGGATGACGCGCGTTGCTCCCAGCTCGCGGGCGACGCGCACGGGGGCATTCTCGGCCAGCCCCCCGTCGACCAGGGCGAGGCCATCGATCGTCACCGGCTTGAAGACGAGCGGGATCGCGAACGACGCGCGCACCGCCTGCGCGAGGTCACCCTTCGACAGGGTCACGCGCTTCCCGGTCTGCAGCTCGGCGGCCACGGCGCGGAAGGGAATCGGGAGCGAGTCGAAGTCGCCGCGCGCCAGCAGGTTGCCTCGCAGCAGCATCGCTGCCATTAGGGTGTTCACCTCGCCTTCGCGCACCGCGCTCGTCTGCAGCGCGAGGCTCGACGAATCCCCCTGCTCCCAGATGATGAGGGGCGGGTTGGCGCCGAGCGATCGCGGCGCGCGGGGGGCGTACTTCCCGATGAGCGGGCCGAAGTTGTAGTCGCGGGCCAGGGAATCGATCTGTCGCCCGGTGTAGCCGCTGGCATAGAGGGCGCCGGTGATGGCCCCCATGCTCGTCCCCACGATGAGGTCGGGGACGATGCCCAGCGAGTCCATCACCTGCATGACCCCCACGTGGGCGATGCCCAGCACCCCGCCGCCGGGAAGGACGAGGGCCACCTTCCCCGCCGGGCACGCCTGGGCGCGCAAATGCGCGGGGGTGAGGGGGGCGGCGACGAGGGCGATCGTCAGCAGCAAGGCGCGCAGGCGCATCGGTGGCGGCACCATCCTTCCTCCCGTCAGCGCAGCGCTTCCACGAAGGCGGCCGACGTCCTCGCGCGCACCGCCTCGAGCGTCGCCCCGGGCATCAGCTCGACCAGGGTCAGGCGCCCCTCGGGATACATGAAGACGGCGAGGTCGGTGATGACCACGTCGACCACCCCCCGCGCGGTGAGCGGGAGCGTGCAGGCGGGGACGACCTTCGGCGATCCGTCGGGCGCAACGTGGGTCATCATGACGATCAGCTTTCGCGCTCCCGACGCCAGGTCCATGGCCCCGCCCACGCCGAGGAGCGGCTTCCCGGGAACGGCCCAGTTGGCGAGGCTTGCCTCCTCGTCCACCTGCAGCCCGCCCATGATCGCGACGTCCACGTGCCCGCCGCGAATCATCGCGAAGGAGTCGGCGCTGTCGAAGTAGCTGCTGCCGGGGAGCGCGGTGACCGGAACCTTGCCGGCGTTGACAGGATAGTCGAGCGCACCGCCGTCGGCCGGCGACGGCCCCACGCCGAGCATCCCGTTCTCGGTCTGCAGCATGATCCCGTCGTCGGGCCCCACCAGGTCGGCGACGAGCGTGGGGATCCCGACGCCGAGGTTGACCACGTCTCCCGCCCGGAGCTCGGCGAGCGCACGGCGCGCCATGTGCAGGCGCACATCGTCGGCCTTGCGCCCGCTCGACTCCATCGATGCCGAGGACCCCAGGTCGTCGAGCGTCACGTGCGCCTGCACGAGGTAGTCGACGTACGCGCCAGGAGTCTGGATCTCGTTCGGATGCAGCGCCCCGACGGGGACGATCTCCTCCACTTCGGCGACGACGATATCGGCCGCCGTGGCCATCGCCTTGTTGAAGTTCTGCTCGGTGAGGCGATAGACCAGGTTGCCCGCGGTGTCGGCGCGCCAGGCGCGGATGAAGGCGACGTCGGCGCGCAGTGCGCGCACGAAGACCTGTGGCGTCCCGTCGAAGTCGCGCACGTCGCTCCCCTCGGCGACCACCGTCCCGTATGAGGTCGGCGTGAAGAAGCCGCCGACCCCGGCGCCGCCGGCGCGAATCGCCTCGGCCAGTGACCCTTGGGGGAGGAGTTGCACCTCGATGGTCCCCGCCTGGGCCGCGGCGACCGCCTCGGGGTTGCTCGTGAAGTACGACCCGATCGCCTTCGCGATCTGCCCATTGCGCAGGAGGCGCCCACCCCCGAGCCCCTTCTCGCCGACGTTGTTCCCGATGTAGGTCAACCCGCGGACCGTCGTTTCGGCCAAGGCGTGCAGGAGGTGCACGGGGTTCCCCGTCATCCCGAAGCCGCCGGCCATGAGGGTGTCGCCGTCCTTCACGAGACGCGCGGCCTGGGCAGCGGTGATCTGCGGAACCTGCTTCACTGGAATCTCCCTGCGCCCCCCGCGCGGGCACGCCCATCGTGCCACGCCAGTGGGACGATGGACAATCTGGCCTCGCGCCAGTGGGTGGGGGAGAGTACGCGGGCGGCGCGATCCGGGAAAGAAAACGGGAGCGCTCGCGCGCCCCCGTCACGACGTGTCACCGCTCCGGGACGTTCACTGGCACGAGACGTCCGGATTGAAGGGGGTGAAGGTGCCGGCGGGATTGTCGCGGTGCACCCAGACGTGCAGGCTCCAGTGCGGCACCGGGACCGGGGTACCGCCGACGTCGAACGGCTGGCCGTCGAAGGTCGGTGCCGGCTGCCCCACGTTGATCACGATGTACTCCACCGCGGCGAGCTTGGGTGCGCCGCTCGCGTCCGGAGCGTACACGAGCGCCTCAGGCTCGAGCGGATCGAACACCGGATCGACCTTGTTGTTGTCCACCCAGTGGAAGCCCATCCCGCCGAGGGTCGGATGCGCGATGCAGGGCGACGAGAGGACGTAACCGCCCTTGGTGGCCTGCGTGGTCGAGTGGAAGCGCGCGGTGGCGGCGTGCACCTCCTTCAGGAGGCCGGGCGAGGCGACCGCGGCGCTCGCGGGCACCGCGGCCGCGTTCGCGTGGAGCGTGGCGTGCGTGCCCGCCGCGCTCGGGAGGTCGCTGCAGCTGGCGGAGACCAGCGCGGCGAGGACAAGGGTCAGCGTTGCGGTGTGCTTGGCATGGGCGCGCATTGACGTGGTGCCTCCGGGCCGGCGATGCCGGCCACCTGAAGGTGGATCCCCGAACATCGGGAGGACTTCAGAAATACCGAACAATCTCGCAGCATTCAAGATTGTTGCGCCGCCGCAGCGGCGTCGGCGGTCACGCCCGAGATGCCGGTCGACCCGGCAATTATTGCCTGGTTCGGCGCCGGCCGTCAGGACGGCGCGCCGTAGCGCACCACGAGGGCGTGGCATGCCCGGGCCACCAGCTCGCGGGGCGGCCGTTCGTCGCCGAGGTGCCGGGCGATCTCGCGGAAGAACCGCAGCTCCGGGTCTTCCTCTCCCGGGTCCACATCCGGCTGCAACGCGGCCAGCGCCCTGGCCCCCTCATCGAGCCGGATGCGCTGCTCCAGGATGCCGCGCGCGACGTCGGCGACCTGGGCGCGCCGGATCTCGAGCTCCGAGCACGGGGCCTCGCCCATGATCAGCCCAGGGGGCAGGAGGGGCGCCGCACCGCGACCGCGGGGACCTCGCAATGAACCGCGGGCATGCCACCCCTATCGGTCACCATGTGACTTCCGGGTGCCGCCCGCAACGGACTTGTAGGCCCGGGCGCCGATCGCAGCGCTGCCGTAACCGCCGAGCACCAGCCGGCAGGTCCCGGAAAACTCCGCACCATACGCGTGCAAGCCTGTCTCTCGCGAGGAGGGGCGACGACCATGGCGTCAGGGCGTGTCGCTCCCCCCCGCTGGCAAGGGCCCGCCCTGCGCCGCCTGCCGTCGCTCTGCGTCCGCCAGCCACCCGCGCCGGATGCGCTCTGCCGGTACGCTGCTGAGGTACGGCTTGATGTCGACGATCGGCGTGCCGTCGAGCATGTCGACGCCCCGCACGCGCAGCCGACGGCCGTCGCGCCCCAGCAGCTCCACCACGGTGAGCCCGATGTGATTGGGGCGACGTGGGGAGCGGGTGGCAAAGACGCCGTGAGGACGATCGTCCGTCGGCGGAGTCGAGGTGAGGTGGAAGTCATCGATCTGGTCGAAGACCCAGAGGACGAACAGGTGCGAGAACCCCTCGATGTCCGCCAGCCCCTCCTCGTACTCCGGGGAGATTTCGAGGACGCCTTCCGCGTCGTGCTTTGCCCCCGGGCCCTTGGGGACCTGGTGCGGCCCGGTGAACGGGCTGTGCACCTGGCCGATGGGCGACAACGTGAACGTCCGCATTGCAGCTCGCTACTCCGTTCGCCGGGCCTTCCAGGCCGCCAGGACTTCGCCCTCCTTCTGCGCCGAGATCCCCGCCACCGCGCCTTCGGCCATCGCCTTCAGCTCCGCCTCGCTCCTGGTCTTGTGCCAGTCGAGCGTGTCCTTCGCCGTCACCGCCAGCGGGCGGAAGGTGAGCCCCTGCGCGAGCGCGCGCGAGATGTTGCGGCGCAGGAAACCCGCCGTCGCCCCCTGCGGGGGGAGCCAGATGGGCATGTGGCGCCAGCCGCGCACCTCGTGGCTGGCAAGGAAGTCGGCCGGGACCCAGGTGAAGCTCGCCCCCGCCGTCGTCACCGCCTTGATGCCGTAGAGCGTCTCGGCCATCGTCGTCGGCTTCGCGGGCCCGGTGGCGTTGAAGGTGCCGAACACCTTGTTCTCCGCCAGCCGGATCATGAACTCGGCCAGGTCGCGCGAGTCGATGTATTGCGCGGGGTCGTCGGGAGTTCCAGGAGCGAGCACTTCACCCCCGCGATCGATGCGCGCCGGCCAGTAGGTGAAGCGGTCGGAGCGGTCCAGCGGCCCGACGATCAGCCCCGGACGCACGATCGTGTGCGCTGTCCCGTAGTGGCGCGCGACTTCCTGCTCGGCGAAGGTCTTGAGCGCGCCGTAGTACTGCCCCGCGTGCTCGCGCACGGTGGTGTACGGGTCGACGCCCGCCGGCATCGGCGTCGTGGGCGCGTCCTCGTTGGCATCGGGGACGCTGTTGTCCGGGTAGACGGAGATCGTGGAGATGAAGATGTAGTGCCCCACGTTCCCCTTGAGGTATTGCGCGGCGTTGCGCACCCAGAAGGGAAAGGTCGTGGGGTTGTCGAGGACCACGTCGAACTTCTTCCCCGCCAGTGCGCTCGCGTCGCCCGCCAGGTCGCCGATGAGCTGGTCGACCTTCCCCTTGAAGAAGTCGGGGCGGGTGCGGTTGCGGTTGAAGAGCGTGACCTTGTGCCCGCGCGCCAGCGCGTACTCCACCTGCTCCGGGCCGGTGAAGCCGGTGCCGCCCAGGATGAGGATGTTGAGCGATGCGGACGCGCGCGGCACGTGCGGTTCGCGCGGTTCGCCAACCTGCGCGGGCTGGGCGCCTCCATCGCGCGCCACGGCGCCATTGAGGACGAGCGCGCCGCCTGCGGCGGCCGAGAGCTTGAGAAAGGAGCGACGGTCGTGAGTCATGGACGCGAGTCTGGCGTGTGGCGGGTGGGTCCCGCAAACATCGCCAGGGTGCACGGCGTCCGACAGGGGCGCCCCTGAGGGCGCCCGTCGCCGTTCACTTCGCCGGCGCCGCCGCTGGGGCGTGCCACTCGCCCATGATCCGCTGCACCTCTTCGTCCTCGGTCTGCGAGAAGTCCTGGTAGTGGATGCCGACGGCGATGAACGGCTCTGGCGTCTCGGGGCAGACGACGTCGTCCGACTCGGCGCGCATGGCGGCCACCGTCTCGCGCGGTGCCACGGGGACGGCGATGACGAGCTTGGCTGGCTTGCGCGCTCGCACCGAGCGTACCGCGGCGATCATCGTCGACCCCGTCGCCAGGCCGTCATCGACCACGATGACGACGCGCCCTTCCACGGCGAGCGGCGGCCTTCCCGCGCGGAACCGCTGCTCGCGTGCCTGTGCCTCGGCCACCTGCTCCCTGGTGACGGATTCGAGATACTCTGGCGACACCTCGAGCATGTCGATCGCTTCCTGGTTGAGGTAGCGGGCGCCATCGGAGGTGACGGCGCCGACGGCGAGCTCGGGCGACACCGGCGAGCCCAGTTTCCTGGCCACGATGACGTCCAGGTCGCCGTCGAGCGCCCTGGCGACTTCGGCGGCGACCGGCACGCCGCCGCGCGGGATGCCGAGCACCAGCGGACGCGCTCCGCGGTATTCGAGGAGCGCGCGGGCCAGCCGTGCCCCGGCCTCGCCCCGGTTCGCGAACAGCCTCGGGAGCCCTGCCTCGGGGAAGAACGGTCCGTCGCTCATGTCGCCCTGCCTCGCCGGTGTCACGCCAACGCTCGGCGATTTCCCAGCTGTCGTCTGTCGGGACGGACGGAGCGTGGTGTCCGGCAGCGTCCTGATCGCCCGCGGGGAGCGGCGTTACCGGGAATCCGCACGGAGCTCAGGGCGTTTGCCGACTGTCGCGCCTCGCGCGACGCCGCATGCTGCCTGTGGGTAGGCTCCCCAGCAGACCGCCTTGGGATTGGCGACTCGCTCCCGCTGTGATGCCCAACGAGGCCCGTGGAGCCGGGAACGGCACTTGATGCGGATGGACGAGCGGCGCGATGTCATGCTCGAGGCCGATCGCTTGGCGCGTGCGGCACAGGCGATGCAGTCCAACTGACCCACGCGCGGGAGCGCACATGTCATCACCTTCGTACCTGCTGGTAGCCGGCTCGGCGAGTGTGCCGCTGGCCTCGTCCGTGGCGCGCGAGCTGGGTCTCGCGCTCTCGCCGTGCCGCGTCGAGCGCTTCCCCGACGGCGAGGTGTCGGTGGAGATCGGCGAGAGCGTGCGCCGGCGCGAAGTGGTCCTGATCCAGGCGACGGCGCCGCCGGTCAACGATCACCTCGTCGAGCTCTTGCTGCTGGCGGATGCCTGCCGGCGCGCGGCGGCGTCGCACATCATCGCCATCGTCCCGTACTTCGGCTATGCGCGGTCCGATCGCCGGCAGGGGAGGCGCGCCCCCGTCAGCGGGCGCGCGGCGGCGACGGTGCTGGAGGCGTCCGGGATCGATCACGTGGTGACAGTCGACATCCACACGCCGCAGGTGGAGGGCTTCTTCAGCATCCCCACGGACGACGTGGCGGCGATGGCCGCGCTGGAGCCGGCGTTCGTGCCGCTGCTCGACGATCGCTCGATGATCGTCGCCCCCGACCTCGGTGCCGTCCGCCGGGCGCGCGACCTGAGCCGTCGCCTGGGGCGCGAGAGGGCGCTCTGTCTCAAGCAGCGACGCACCGGAACCGAGGTGGAGGTGACGGGGGTGGTGGGCGATGTGTCGGGGCGGTCGTGCATCATCGTCGACGACATGATCTCCACGGGGGGGACGGTGGCCGAAAGCGCGCGCGCGCTGCGTGCCGCCGGGGCAAGCGAGGTGCGCGCCGTCGTGGCCACGCACGCGGTCTTCGCCCCCGGTGCCGCCGAACGGCTTGCAGCTGCCGAGGTGCGGCACGTCGTCATCTCGGACACCGTGACCCCATCGGAGGGGGAGTGGCCGGGGGGCTCGACCCTCCACGTGGTGAGCGTGGCTCCCCTCCTGGCGACGGTCATCCGGCGCATCGAGGCCGGCGAGTCGCTTCGGGCGCTGGCGTAGTCGCGGCGATCCGGCAGCGCGCCGGCAGCGAGCCGGCAGCGATGCGAAGCGCCAGGTCGGCACGGCGCACTCGAGGTTGACCAGGAAGGCGTCCAGCTTGGCGAGCACGGTGCGCATGTCGCCCCAGGGGTAGCTCCACCCTTCGCGCTTCATGCGCTCGTTCACCAGGCGCCCCAGCATCACGTCACCCGCGATGCCGATGCGAGCGCTGCGCGCCGTCGCATCCGTCATCGCACTTCTAGCTGTTACCGGGGATTTCGCGCGCGTGGTAGTACGCGGCGCACTCCTGCTCTCGCCCGCGTACCACGCGCCGTCCCCCCAGCGCCCCCGAGAGCTGCGTGACGACGGTGTGCTGGCGCTCGCCGCCGCCGCCGTCGAAGTACAGGACGACCCAGTCGTGGGTCCGCCCCTGCTGGTGCGCGCGGGCGGTGTTGGAGAAGAGGGCCGTGTAGTGACGTTCGCCGCGCTGCGTGTGGAGGACGGGGAGCCAGGCCCGGCGCTTCGGGTTGAATCGCCGCGGGGCGATGAGGTGGAGTGTCCCCGCCTCGGCCTGCTCGCGGTACTCGCGGTCGACATCGAGGAGTTCGGCGACCGGGGGCTCGGCCACGACTTCGCCGCCCTCGCCACGTGGCGTAGCGCGCGCCGGAGCGATGCGCTGGCGAAGCCTGGTGGCGAGCGCATCGCGAATGCCGGCCACGCGCTTCTCGCCGAACCCTCCGGCGCGGGCGAGGCGGCCATCGTGCGCCGCTGTCTCCAGCTCCTCGAGGGTGGAGATGCCCAATTCGTCGTGCAGGCGTTGCGCCAGCCTTGGCCCGATACCGGGGACCGAGGTGAGGACGTCGAGCGGGTCATGCTCGCCGCGCAGGCGGTCGAGCATGGGGAAGCGCCCCGTATCGACCATCAGGGTGATGGCCCGCGCCAGGGCGGGGCCGATCGCGGGGAGTCGATCGAGCCCTTCGATCCCTTCTTCGCGCAGGATCTCCGATACGCTGCGCGGCGATTCGCGGATGGTCGTCGCTGCGTTCCGGTAGGCCTGCACCCGGAAGGGGTTCGCCCGCTGCAGCTCGAGGAGCGACGCCGTTTCCTCGAGCATGTCGGCAACCCGTCCGTTGGTGGGATCGGCCGAGTGCGTCGTCGCACCGCTCATGCCGTAGTGCCTCGTCGCGAGACCGCGCGCGGGGGGCCCGCGCGTCCAGAATGCCGTCGGTGGAGGCGGTGGGGTGGAATGGCCTCGCACCGACGCCCTCACTTGAACGGTGCATCGGCCGTGCCATGCTTCGCCGCCACCGGAATGCTGACATCGTATCCGGCCTTTGACTACAGGGCGCGGAAGCCGCCTCGCCCTCGCGCCCGGGGTTCGGGGGGCGGTATCATGCCTCTCATGGCCCATGATTTCCCTGCCGCTGCGGCTGGCCGATTCGAGGTTCCGGTCGAGGTCGTCCCCGCCGACATCGACGAGCTCGGACACGTCAACAACGTGGTGTACCTGCGCTGGGTGCAGGATGCGGCGACCGCGCACTGGCGTGCCGCCGCTACCGGGGTCCAGCTGGAGACGATCGCCTGGGTCGCGCTGCGGCACGAGATCGACTACCGGCACCCGGCGATGCCGG
This sequence comes from Gemmatimonadetes bacterium SCN 70-22, assembly GCA_001724275.1. Lineage (NCBI taxonomy): Bacteria > Pseudomonadati > Gemmatimonadota > Gemmatimonadetes bacterium SCN 70-22. Next base: position 66,444 of record MEDZ01000002.1, on the reverse strand, counting down.
GCGACGCCATCGTCGCCTCGACGTGGGTCGGGAGCGCGGATCCCGTGCGATTCGAGCGCTTCGTCGAGATCCTGCGTGCCAGCGATCGCAAGGTGTTGGCGCAGGCTCGCACGCTCTGGTGCCCGATCAATCGTGACACGGGGCGGGTGATGCGCGTGGGTGACGACGTGCGACGGGTCTTCAGCGATGGCGCGGCCGTCACCGCCCACATCAAGCGCTCCAGTGCAGGATGAGACAGCCGCTGCCTGTCGCTAGCGCCTGCCCGCCAGCTCCTCGGCGAGCGTGGGGGCCAGATGCCCCGGCTTGCGCGGGACGAAGCTCATTGCGTACTCGCTGAGCGCGGTGATGGTGAGGCTCGGGTTCACCCCGAGGTTTGCCGGGACGATGGAGCCGTCCAGGATGCGCATGTTCGGATAGCCGAAGACCTCGAAGCGTTCGTTCACGACCCCGCTGGCCGCATCGCTCCCCATGGGGCACCCCCCCAGGATGTGCGCGGTGCTGCTCATGTCGAACATCACCTCGGCGGCCGAGTTCATGGCCACGCCCCCGACCTTGTCGGCGTAGCGGTGCATGGCCTCCTGCCCGATGCCGATGTAGGCGGGCGTGCGCGGGACGGCGCCGTCGCGCATCACTCGCAGGCGGCCGCCGAAGGGTCCCCTCGCCCAGCGCACGGCGACCGCGTTGTCCAGCGTCTGCATCACGAGCAGGATGACCGAGTGGCGCCCGAAGTCGCGGGTCAGGACGCGCCACAGCTTGCGGGGGCTGGTGAGCGTGTTCCACAGCATCCGCGCCGTGCGGACGAGCGGCGCTCCCGCCGGCGCCGCCAGCACAGAGAGAAGTCCCATCGCCCCGGAGCCGTCGGGGTACTTGCACAGCTCGATGTGGGTGTGGTCGTCCGGGGTGAAGACGCGACTGATGGCTACGCCGTGGTTCATCTTCGCGGGGATCCCCGAGATGCCGCACAGGGACTCGCTGTTGGTGCGCACCGCCTGCCCCAGCGTGCCGGACAGCGCCGGCAGCGTGCCCAGCGCGTGCTTCTGCCGCAGGAGGAGCCTGAGCGTCCCGATGACGCCGGCGCTCACCACGAGCCCGTGCGCGCGATACGAGCGTCGGCGGCCACCGCCTAACGAGGTCGACCGTCGCACCCGGACCCGGTATTCGCCGTCGGCGTACTCGATTGCCTCGGCCTCCGATTCGGGGACGATCGTGGCGCCATAGCGCTCGGCGAACCAGAGGTAGTTGCGGTCGAGCGTGTTCTTGGCGTCGTGGCGGCACCCGACCATGCACCCCGCGCACTCGATGCACCCGCGGCGCTCGGGTCCGAGCCCCTTGAAGTAGGGATCGACCGCTCGATCGGTGGGACCGAGATAGACGCCGATGTGATCGACCGGGGCGTACGTGTCGCCCCGCCCCATGTCACGCGCCACCGCTGCAAGGGCGCGGTCTTCCGGCCCTTCCGCGAGGTAGCGCGTGCTGCCGAGCATGGTGCGCGCGAGGGCGTAGAAGGGATCGAGCCGTGCCTCCCAGTCGCCGAACCGGCTCCACGCCGGGTGCGTGAAGAAGTCACGCGGCGGTTGCATGTGCGTGTTGGCGTAGACCAGGCTCCCGCCGCCCACGCCGACGCCGCCAAGGACCATCAGTCGTCCCAGGAAATCGATGCGCTGCGGCCCGAAGCAGCGGAGGAGCGGAGCCCAGAGAAACTTCTTCACGTGCCAGTTGCTGGTGGGGAAGTCGCGCGAGCGCCAGCGCTTCCCCTTTTCCAGCACCAGGACGCGATATCCCTTCTCGGCCAGCCGCATGGCCGACACGCTCCCACCAAAGCCGGAGCCGATGACGATGTAGTCGTACTGGCGGCGGTCGTGTGTCTCGGCCCCGGACATGTCGGGCAGACCGTCGGGAAGCGATGGGGAGTGCATGCCGAGAGCATGTACACCCTGACCGCCGATGATACAAGGCCGCGGGTGGGACGGGGCGTGGAGATGCCCTTCGCGGGTCGCGCCCCGCCGCCGACCGCATCCTTTCACCCTCCCCGAGCGTTGAGCGAGGTAGGATGCGCGCCCTTAGCGACCATAACGCCATCGCCCTTCACGCCTGCTTCATGGAATCCGATCGCCACAGCACCGCCTCCCTCGACTCCCTCGCCGAGCCGCTGCGCGAGATGCGCCTCCGTTTCGAGGCTGTCCTGGCCCCTCACCGGGAGGCACTCTGGGACTACTGCCGCCGCCTCACGGGATCGGCGTGGGATGCCGAAGACCTCGTGCAGGAGACGATGCTGAAGGCCTTCGCCTCGCTCGCGAAACTCTGGCAGCCGGTGGATGCGCGCGCATACCTGTTCCGCATTGCGTCGAATGCATGGATCGACCAGGTGCGTCGTGCCCGGCGTGCCCCCATGGAGGAGTTGGAGGCGCATCCGGAGCTCGAAGCCGACTCGATCTCCGAGCGACGCGTCGAGGTGCGCGAGGCGATGGAGCGGCTCGTGACGCTCCTCCCGCCGCGCCAGCGCGTCGTGCTCCTTCTCTGCGACCTGCTCGACTTCCGGGCGGGAGAGGTGGCGGCCATGCTGGGAGCGACCGATGGGGCGGTGAAGTCGGCGCTGCAGCGGGCTCGCACGACGCTCGCACGGGCGAGCGCTCCCGGGAGCGAACCCCTACGCACCGCCATCGATAGAACCGCAGCGCAGCACCCCGTGGTCGAGCGTTACCTGGCCGCCTTCGACGCACGCGACGCCGATGCGATCGCCGCGCTCCTCCACGAGGAGGTGACGGTTTCTATCGTCGGCTGCGCCGAGGAGCTCGGGCGCAGCACCGTGCGCGCGTCGTCGCTCGCCGAGTGGGCGTCGGACCCGCGCGAGCAGTGGGTGGAGCCCGGTTACCTCGAGGGGCGTGCAGCGATCTTCGTCTTCTATCGCACCGCCGATGCGCCGCGAGCCCTGGGTTGGGTCACGACGCTCGACGTGGACGCGGACGGCGTGCTGGCGCAGCGACAGTACTACTTCTGCCCCGAGTTCATTCGTCACGCCGCCCGCGCGCTCGGCGTCCCGGCCGTGACGCATGGGCACCAGTACGTGGGGGGAGCGTCCTGAAGACGGTCTCGACGTTGTCGAGGGTGTTCACGGCGATCGAGACGCCGGGATGCGCGCCGCCGATCGTGCGCCCGCGGACCGGCTCCGGTGTCGCCGGCCTTGGTGTCATGAGGGCCGGGAACGCCGTCCGCGTCTCCTCCACGCGGACGCCAACGTCCGTCAGTCGCGCCTCAGCGGGTGCTCGGCCAGCAGGCGACGCCCGAGGTCGGTCAGGGCGACGTTGGTCACGGCAGCGTACTGCGAGTCGCCCCGGATGTCGAGCAGGGGGGCGTCACAGGTGACGAGACCACGGCGCACCATGGCCATCACGTGCTCGACGATCTCGTCGAAGTCGGCGCCCTCGCGGATCTCGTGCGCGCGCGAGCGGAACGTCGTCTCGCCGTCGGCCACGCGACGCAGGAGCTCGAGCTGCGACTCGGCGAGCCGATGATCCAGGGCCCGGGAGTCGTCGTCCACGGCCGTCGGCATGCGCTCCCACCGGATGTCGGGCTCGCGGCTCGCGAGCCCCGCTAGCCCGAGCCAGTCGGTCCAGACGCGGAGCCACACCACTCCGGTTCCCCCGAGGCGCATGTCGTCAACCTCGGCGCGGAACTGGAAGGCGCGCCCCTCGTCGCGTAGCAGCTTCGGGGCGAAACGCATGAAACCGAACCATCCCAGGCGCATCGCGCGCGGGCGGTAGTGGTGGGTGAGGAGCCATTCCTCGGCGATGCGGCGCGCCGTTCGATAGCGCCAGATGGCGTGGAGCGCCACGGCGACCACCAGCAGCGCCGGGATCCAGGGGAGGAGGCGCTCGTTCATCGCAGCGCCGTCGGTGGGGGGCCATGTCGCCGGGAGCGAGGCATGCCGTGGTCCTCGCCTAACGATCCATGATCGGGAGGTAGGCGCGCCAGGGCCCGACCGCCGCCCGGTACTGCTTTGCCATCACCCGGGCGGCCTGGGCGACGTGCCCCAGGTCGTGCGCAACCCAGGTGGCCAGGAGTTGCCGTAGTGAGACCGCCCCGAACTCGGGGTGCTCTCCTTCCAGCGCCAGCCGGGCATCCGTCAGCTGCCACGAGGCCAGCGTCTCGAGGTTCGCGGCGCGAAGGCTCGTGAACTCGTCCAGCAGCTGCGCCAGCGACTTGCCCCGGCTCTCGCGGAACTGGGCGAAGCGGTCGTACGGCTCGAACCGGCGGCGCGTGCCCTGGGCCAGGATGATCCGTGCGCGCGGAATCCAGTCCTCCCGCTCGCCGTGGATGAGGTGTCCCACGATGACGTACGGGCTCCACGTCTCGGGGCCCTCGGTCGCGTCGGTCCATGCCGACGGCAATCCCCCGAGCATCGCGTGCAGCGTGCGGGGGGTGCGTTCGAGGATGGCGATCCCGCTCTTCAGGTCGAAGTCCATGCGAAGGTCCTCTGCGACGGATGATGCGCGCTCCCGCCCCCCTCAGGCGCCGCGAGCGGCGTGGCGATGGGCACGTGCGCGGCACTGCCTGTGCGGCCTCACGGCACCAGGCGAGCGGCCGCCGGGACGACGTCGACCCATGGTTGCGCCCGTAGCGCCTGCTCGATGAAGGGGCGATGTGACGCGCCGATGACGAGCAGCGTGCGTTTCCCCTCGGCGCTGGCCATGGCGCGAAGGACATGCGCCGCGATGTCGGAATTGCGCGCGTGCCACAGCGCCAGGCGGCGCTTCCCGGCATCGTGAAGCGCCGCGCCTCGCGCGAATGGCTCCCATTCCGCGCTGCGGTCCATCGTCGCGTATTCGTCCGAGTTCATCCAGGAATACAGGGTCACCAGCCCGTCGGGGCGCTCGGCGTGCCAGTGCGCCGCCTGTCGCGCGTTCAATGACTCCAGGGCGCGTGCGATCGTCGAATCCTGCAGCAGCGGGAGGAGTTCCTGCTCGAGGGACTGCACCCCGAGTTCGTCGGCGAATATGTCCGCGGCACACAGGCGCCGATGCCCCATCCGGCGGGCCAGCGGGATGGCGATCGAGGCAATCTCGTTGGGCGAGTCGGACAGGGTGCGGAGCCGCTCGGTCGCGTCGCGCCCCAGGCGCTCCTGCGCCGCGTCGCGCTCGGCATTGGTGAGCGCCGTCCAGTTGAGGAGCGCCGACCAGGGTTCGTATCCCGCCAGTTGCAGCGCGATGAGTCGCAGGCGCGTTGGCGCGTCCAGGGTCCCGGGGCGCTGCTCCAGGGTTCGCGCCTCCGCGCGCGCGGCCTTCCCGTCGACCGACAGGCGCAGCTGCTGCTCCGGCGCCAGGCGCACGGCGTCGCGTGCGAAGGTTGCCAGCAGCTCGCCGTACTGCTGCGGGTTCCCCGCGAACTGCTGCACACGCTCGCCCGGGATCGCCTCCACGCACACCAGCGTCGGCTCGAAAGCGGTCAGGCGATCGACCACCGCGAGTCGCTGCGCCACGCTGGGGGTGGGGTTCAGGCGGCTCAGGTGCGCTGTGCCCACGACCATTACCTGTCCGTGGGCCGGGGACGGAGGGAGCAATGCGAGCCCGCCCGTGAAGAGCCCGACGAATAGGTGCCGGCGGCGCCGCGCGTGGGGGGCGCCGCCGAACTGGTGAGTGGAGCTCGAGCGTTCCTCCATCCTGTCTCCCGTTGCGAAGGGGGTTGGTGTCGTCCGTGCCTTCCTACGGACGGGACGCCCGCATGTTGCACCACCGCGGCCGACAAGCTACGCCCCCTCGGCAGTGGCGCCACCCACGGACTGCTCGCGGGTGCGAAATGCACCACGGCCCCCCCGCGCACGATGGCGCGAGGGGGCCGCGGAGAAGAACGCCGGCGATGTGTTACCGGTTGGCGGTGTTGTCGAGGAACGGCCGGTTGGTGGCCGTGCTGGAGGTGACGGTGATGTCGCCACGCGCGCCGATGGTATAGACACGCCCAGCCGCGAACGTCACGTTCGTCCGGGCGATGGCGTTCGTCGACGAGCCCGCGTAGCGCGTCGCCAGGTTGTACGTCCCGGCGGGGAGCGAGGTGAATGCCCCCGCGCCCTTGTAGGCCACCGCCGCGCCTAGCGCGACCTCGGTCGCGGTGACGGTGTTCGTGGCGTACAACGTCATCGGAGTGGCGTTCGCGATGGCATTCACGAAGCGCACGTAGGCGACTGAGAAATCGAACTCGGCGGGAAAGGCATCCTCCACGATGAACGCATCCACCGACTTGCTGCCGGCGTCGTAGAAGCCGCTCAGGTAGAACGAGTAGCTCTTCCCGCTCGCGAGCGGCGCAGCGACGCTCCCGATCGCGAGGTCCTTGTCGGTCGTGGCGGCGATCTTGCCGGCCAGTGTGTACTGCCCGGCATTGATGGCCGAGTAGTAGCCACCCGCCCCCACGCTGCCATAGTTGACGCCGAGCGTGGATTCGCTGCCGGTGGCCGAGCTGATCGCCGTCATCTTGGTGTCGTTGGCGTAGAAGTTCACGCCGGGGGCGTTCACCCCGAAATTGAAGAACTTGACGCGAGCCGTGGGGAGCGGGCCCGAGATGTCCTGGACCGCCGTTTCGTCACAGCCCGTCAGGAGCGCCGCACAGAGCAGCACCGCGAGGGTTCGATGTATGGTCATGTCGGGTTACGGTTCGATGATCCACATCGGCTTCGTGTGGTAATCCAGGGCGAGTCCGCCGATGACGTCCAGGCCGGCCCGGTTCCACACGTACTCCGAGTTGTACCGCGGACGGATGCGTTGCACGACCTTGCCGCCATTGTCCGGGTAGAGGTTGGTCGGGGGGGTGAAGCCCGGATAGACCTGGGCCCCGGTGGCCGGGTCGATGTCCGTGTAGTGGAAGCGGCGCATGTCCATCCAGATCTCGTTGTGCCCCCACGCCCACTGCGCGATGTACTTCTGGGTCATGATGTGCGTCAGCGTCAGCCCGGCCGGTGAGGCCGGGACGACCTGCGGCGCGGCGAGGAAGGCGTTCTTCTCCGCCGCGGAGATCTGGGTGGCCGCCTGGCCGTCGTCGCTGTTGCGCGCGTTGACCCAGTCGATGTGCGCCGCGACGCCGTTGCGATACGCGATGAGCGCCGTGGCCTTGTCGCCCATCCGGTATGCCGCCTCGGCCTTGATGAACTGCAGCTGCGCGTACGTCATCACCGGGATCTTCGACTTGTCGGAGAAGATGTAGCGCGAGGGCTGCTGCAGCCCGCCGCTGGTGGGATAGCCGAAGAAGTTGTTGGGCATCTGCGCCGCGGGGAGCGGCGTCGTGCCGGCGACGTTGATGTCGAGCCCGCGGTACTGCCCGTCGGGCGACGGGGCCAGCATGCGCGACATGCGAGGATCCACCACGCCACCGGTGTACGTCCCGTTCATCAGGTTCACGACAAATTGCGTCTGCCGGTAGCTGGTGATGTTGTTGCGCGTCCGCCCGTAGAAATTGCGGTCGTCGTTCACGGTGGCGGGATAGCTCATCAACGGCTCGTCCGCGTTGCTCGAGAGCGACTTGTCGACGTTGGCGATCACTTCCGCCGGCTTGTAGCTCGCCTTGTTGGAGTAGTGATTGAGCGCCAGCGCCTTCATCCCATAGGCCAGCTTCAGCCACTTGGTCCGGTCGCCGTTGTAGACCTTGTCCGTGCGGGCCAGGTACACCTGGTCCACGGCGCCGTCGGTCTTCTGCAGGTACTCGATCGCCTTGTCCAGCAGGCGCAGGATCTCGGTGTAGGCGTACTCCTGCGTGTCGTAGTTGAACGAGAACTTGGACTGGTCGATCGCCTCCTTGACGATGATCTCGCCATGGAGGTCGGTGGTCACCTGCCACCCCCACGCCTTGAGCATGTACCCCACCCCGGCCAGGTCCCAGCGCTGCTCGGCCTCGGCCTTGGTGATCATGTCGACCAGGTTCTGTCCCAGCGACCAGTAGACGTCGCGCCACTGCTGGGCGCCGTTGTCGGAAGCCGGGTCGTACCCCATGCGGTCCCACGTGGAGAGGACGCTTCCCGGGAGCATCCACTGCTGCGTGTAGCGCCCCACGAAGCGGCCGTCCCACAACGGCGACGTCGCCATCCAGTACAGCATCGGCGAGAGGTACAGGTTGGCCGAGACGGTCTGCGGGGCGTTGGGGTTCTCGTTGACGTCCAGGAAGTCCTTGCAGCCCGCGGAGAGCGCGGACAGCGCCAGCAGGGCGGCACACGCGCCCCTGCGAATGTTTTTCATCATTAGAACGCCACCTTGAGGCCGAAGGTGAAGCCGCGCGGCATGGGGAAGTTGCCGAAGTCGATCCCGGCCGCCCCCGAGCCGCCGACCGCGGCGGTGTTCCCGTTCACGATTGGGTCGAGCCCCGAGTAGTTGGTGATGAGGAAGAGGTCCGTGCCGGTGACGAAGACGCTCGCATCGCGCGAATTGAGGAAGCCGCGCGGGAGCTGGTAGCGGAGCGTCACGTCGCGCAGGCGCAGCCAGTTGATGTCCTTCTCGATGAACAGCTCCTCGCTCATCAGCGTGTAGTAGGCGGGCTGCACCGCGGGGATCACGACGATGTTGTTCTTCGTCGGGCTGTCGCTGTTCTCCTTCCCGTCGCGCAGCACGCCCTTGATGACCCGCGGCTCCTCGCGGTCGAGCGTCTTGGTGCTGAGCCCGCGGACGGTGAGGTAGTGCTGCGTCCCGTTGAGGACGTCGCCCCCCTTCCGGATGTCCAGCAGGAAGTTCAGCGACCAGCGCTGGTGGCGGAACGTGTTGGTGAGGCCGATCGTGAAGTCGGGCTGCCGGTCGTACCCGGCGTCGATGAAGGTCGTTGCGCGGATGGGAAGCCCCGAGGTCGGGTCGATGAGGAGCTCGCCCTTGTTGTTTCGCTGGTAGAAGAGCCCGGTGAGGGACCGCGTCGACAGGCCGGGCTTGGTGCCGTTGCGCACGTTGCCGTACAGCCAGGTGTCGGAGACGTACGACTCCGGCAGCGCATTGGGGAGCTCGAGCACCTTGCCGCGCGACCGGTCGAAGTTGGCCTGCACGTCCCACGCGATGAGACGGTTCTCGATCGGCGTCCCGCGCAGCGTCACCTCCCACCCCTCGTTGCGCGTGACGGCCCCGTTCAGGTTGAAGAGGATGAAGCCGGTGGCGTACGAACCGCGGATGTCGTTGACGATCTGGTCCTTGGTCTGCTTGCGGTACCAGGTGACGTCGAGCCCGAGGCGGTCATCCAGGAAGCCGAGCTCCGTCCCGAACTCGTACGAGCGTGCGAACTCCGGCTTGAGCTTGAGGTTGGGCCCCCAGAAACCATAGCCATACCCGCCGAACGACGAGGCCTTGTACTCCAGCGACGGCCGGAAGGCGTACGGGCGCGCATCCTTGCCGACCTCGGCGTAGCCGGCGCGCAGGCGCCCGGTCATGAACCGCTTGAGCGAGGGGAAGGCGTCGGAGAAGACGAACGACGTGTTGACCGACGGATACATGAAGGAGTTGCGCTCCACCGGGATGGTCGACGTCCAGTCGTTGCGCAGCGTCCCCGTCAGGTACAGGTAGTCGTTGTAGTTGAGCGTCGCGCTCCCGAACAGCGACACCAGCCGCCGCTGCGTGATCGTGGTGCGGTTGGTGCGCGAGCTGGTGTTGTTGACCGAGACGAAGTTCGGGTCGAGGAAGTCCATCCCCTGCAGCGAGGCCGCGGTGGACTTGAAGTCGGACACCTGGTTCCCGACCAACCCGTTGATCGAGAAGCCCTTGCCAATGGTGTGCGGCTCGAAGTTCACCAGCGTCTGCGCCGTGAGGTTGCGCACGACGTCGTTGGCCTGGTCGAGGATGCCGTTGTTGTTGATGCCGTAGGCGCTCTCGGGGTGGCGCAGGATCAGGTTCTCGTTGGTGTAGCCGTCCATCCCGAAGTTCGACTTCACGTTCACCCAGGAGAACGGGGTGAGGATGAGGCCGAGGTTGGTGACCAGGCGCGAGTTCTTCGCGTTGATCTGGTTCTTCTCGACGTTGAAGTACGGGTTGTCGACCTCGGACCCCGCGGAGAGGCTCGTGATGCGGCGGCGGTTCCCGGCGGGGGTCAGCCAGTCCTTCGCGTTGTCGGTCCCGGGCCACACCAGGAGGCCGAGGAGCGGGCCGTTGGTCCCCTTGAAGGTCTGGTTGTTGTTGGCCATGGCGTACTGCATCGACAAGTCGGCGCGGAGCCACGAGTTGATCTGCGACGCTGACGCCCCCGTGAGGTTGATGCGGGAGTAGTCGGAGTTGGGAATCACCCCTTCCTGCTTGTCGCCCGACAGCGCAACGCGATAGTTGATGCGACTGTCCTGCGACGCGCCCGAGAACGCGAGGTTGTGGCGCTGGGTGATGGCGTTGCGGAAGAAGCCGTCGACGTTGTCGTAGAACTTCGTCCCCTGGGCGTACGGGGCGCCGAAGTAGTAGAAGTCGCCCCCCTCCACCGTGGGGCCGTAGGTGTGCTGCACCTCCGGCGCCTCGCGCGTGTTCTCGAACTTGAAGCTGGAGCTGTACTCGAACCCGCCCGTCCCCGCGCGACCGCGCTTGGTCGTGATGACGATGGCGCCGTTGGCGGCGTCGATGCCGTAGAGCGCCGAGGCTTCGGGCCCCTTGAGCACCGTGATCGACTCGATGTCGTCCGGGTTGATGTCGGCCGCGCGGTTGGTGAAGTCCACCCCGCGGTTGTTGAACGCCGTCAGTGATCCCGGCGCGTCGGCGGCGAACACGCTGGTGTTCAGCGTCTTGTTGTCGAGCGGGAGCCCGTCCACGATCATCAGCGGCTGGTTGCTCGACGAGATCGACGAGACGCCGCGAATGGTGATCGATGACGACGCGCCCGGCACGCCGGACGACGAGGTGACCTCGACCCCGGCGATGCGCCCCTGCAGCGCGTTCACGAAGTTCTGGCGCTGCGTCTCGGCGATGGCGCCGCCGTCCACCGATTGCTGCGCGGTCCCCAGGGTGCGGACCTGCGCCAGCTGGCCCAGCGCCGTCACCACCATGGCGTCGAGCTGCGTCGCCACGCGGCGCAGCGACACGTTGATGACGTCAGCGGCCCCCACCGTCCGTTCCTCGGGGGCCGTCCCGATGAACCGGAACTGGAGTACCTGGCCGACGGCGGCGCGAAGCGAGTACGTCCCGTCAACCCGGGTCATCGTCCCGGTGGTCGTCCCCTTGACGACCACCGAGACCCCGCCCAGGGGCTCGCCCTGCTCGCTCGTCACCCGGCCGGTGACGGACTTCTGTTGTGGCGTTCCTTGGGCCGTCGCCGGTGCCGCCGTGCCAGCGGCGAGCAGCAACGCGCCCGTCAACACCATGACTATTCGATTTCTCATAGGGAGTGGTACCAGGTTCTGGTGAACGGAGTCACGCGGACCATGTCGGTCTGGTGGGCGTGCGACATCGGGCGTCGACCCGCGCGCTGGAGGGCCAGCGCCGGAGTGGATTGCCCGGACGTCGTGTGCGTGAACTCCTGGACTGCGATGCAACGCCGCAGCGCCTCCTGAAGGGGCCCATGGCGTGGTCAGGTGCACGGCACGCGCCCCTGCCCTCGTCCGCCTCGGAGGCGAGCTGGATTCCCCTCTGCCCCGAGTCGCGCCCATACTTATCCCCCGAATGAGAGCGCGTCAACCAATTTCGGGGCTTCATGACCACCTCGCGCGTCGCCCTCGCCAACCTCCGCTTCCCACGCACCCCGGGGCAGGCGGTGTCGCTTGCAACGAGCGCCGTCGAGGCGGCAGGAAATGCCGCAGCCGACGTCGTCTGCTTTCCCGAGTGCTTCGTCCCTGGCTATCGCGGCATGGGCAAGCTCCCCCCTCCCCCTGACCGCGTGATGCTCGAACGGGCGTGGGGGACCATCGCGGCGGCTGCGCGCGCCGCCAACGTGGCGGTGGTCCTCGGGACGGAGCGGTTCGTCGCGGATGGTCTCGCGATCACCACCCTGGTCATCAACCGCGATGGCTCCACCGCGGGGTGGCAGGACAAGGTGCAACTCGATCCGACCGAAGAGGGGACGTATGTTCCCGGGACCGGGCGCAACACCTTCCAGGCCGGTGCGTTGACCTTCGGCCTCTCCATCTGCCACGAGGGGTGGCGCTACCCCGAGACGGTGCGCTGGGCAGCCCGGCGCGGGGCGCAGCTGGTCTTCATCCCGCACTTCAGCATGGCGGAGGGCGACAGCTTCCGCCCCACGACGTTCTGCGACCCCGCCAACTCGTTTCACGAGAAGGCGCTCCAGTGCCGTGCGGCGGAAAACACCATTTACGTCGCGGCGGTGAACTACGCGAGCGACGGGGCGCCCACGACGTCGGCCGTCATCCGCCCGGACGGGACGGTGCAGGCGTTCCAGCCGTACGGCGAGGAAGGACTCCTCGTCGCCGACATCGATCGCTCGGCGGCCACGGGACTGCTGGCGCGGCGATACAAGGCGATGGGGCCCTGAGTCATTCGTCAGGCGCATCCACGACGGGCCAGGCCGTCCCGAGGTAGCGGGCCAGCGGACGCTTGACGAGTTCCGTGACGCCCAGGTACGCCAGCGCGAGCCCGATGACGATCGCGAGGTCCCCCGTGGCGGGGCGCTGGAACTCGAAGAAGGCCGCGCTCCAGGGGATCAACGGGAGGGCCAGCGTGAGCACGAACGCCACACCCGAGAGGAAGAGGAGGATCGGCGCCGGCCACCCCGCCCTGGTGATCGGCAGGAAGGAGCGAATGGAGAAGACCAGCAGCAGCTCGGTCAGCACGCTCCCGATGAACCAGTTCGTCTGCAGCGCCTGTGGCGAGACGCGATAGAAGAGGGCGAAGTAGATGAAATCGAAGGCGGTGCTGACGAGCCCCAGCGTGATGAAGGTGACGTACAACGAGCGGAAGTCGTAGCGCTGGGGGCTCGCGACCTCCCGCGACGAGACGCGGTCGAAGGCGATCGCCATCATCGGGAAGTCGGAGAAGAGGTTCAGCAACAGGAGCTGCTTGGGGAGCATCGGGAGGAAGCTGATGAACAGCGAGCCGATCGCCACCGCGTAGAAGTTCCCGAAGTTCGAGACGAGCGTCGCGCGGATGTACTTGAGGGTGTTGGCGAAGGTCTCGCGCCCCAGGCGGATGCCGTCGACGATGACGCGCAGGTCACTCTGCAGGAGGACGATGTCGGCGGTCTCGCGCGCCACGTCGGCGGCGGACTGCACGACCATGGACACGTGCGCCGCCTTCAGCGCCGGCGCATCGTTGATCCCCTCGCCCAGGTACCCGACGGTGTACTGCTGCCTGAGCAGCTGGATGAGCGCCAGCTTCTGCTCGGGCGTGGTGCGCGCGAAGACGCGCACCTTGCCGATGCGCTCCTGCAAGGCCGGCGCGGGGAGCGCCAGGAACGCCGCGGCCTCCACCACCTCGTCGGCGGCGGCGACCAGTCCGGCCTCGCGCCCCACGGCCTCCGCCACCACCGCGGAATCCCCGGTGATGATCGTGATCGCGACGTTGAGGCGCTTCGCATCCGCCACGGTCTCGATGGTCGTGGACTTGAGCCGGTCGACGAACGACACGAAGCCGCCGAAGCGCATCCCGCTCCCATCGTCGTGACTCACCCCGAGGACGCGCCTCCCCTGGCGCTCCTGGCCGGCGAGCCACCCCTGTACCGCCCCGCGATCGGCCCAGCCGTGCGAGAAGAAGTACTCCGGGCTCCCGCGGCGGATGTGCAGCTGGCGGCCATCGCGCCGGCGGACGACGACCCCATTGCTGCGCAGCGCGGGATCGAACGCCTCTTCCTCGACCACGGTGAAACCCGCGACCTCGTCCCGCTGCGCCGGCGAAAGCGCCTCGTCGGTCGCGCGGTCGAAGGGCTCGGGGGAGCGCTGGTCCAGGTGGTGTGCCGCGAGGCGCGCGAGGACCAGCGGGTGCAACGGCGCCCCGTCCACCCGGTAGTCGTCCACGTATACGAGGCGATTCTCCGTGATGGTCCCGGTCTTGTCGGTGCAGATCAGCGTCACCGACCCCAGGTCGTGCACCGAGGAGAGGCGCTTCACGATCACCTGTCGCCGCGCGAAGGTGAGCGCCCCGCGCGAGAGGGAGAAGGTCAGGACCAGCGGCAGCGCCTCCGGGATCACCGAGACGGCGAGCGCGATCGCGAAGACGAGGAGCCCCGGGACGTCGGCCCCCTCCCCCTCGATCAGGACGTTGGCCAGGACCACGAACAGCAGCGTCAGGAGCGTCGTCCGCAGGATGAAGCCGCTGATGCGCTCCAGCCCCAGCGTCAGTTCGCTCCGGGCCTGCACTCCGGTGGCGGTCGACGCCAGCGCCGCGAGGCGCGTCGCCGTCCCGATGGCGACCACTTCCGCCAGGGCGTTGCCTCGGCCGATGACGACGCCTTGCAGCAGGCGGTGCTCGTCGCCGGCGTCGGCCGCCGGGCCCACGAGCACCGCCTTGGGCACCGCGAGGCTCTCGCCCGTGAAGGTCGTCTCGTCGACGAGCAGCTGGCTCGCCTGCCGCAGCACGGCATCGGCCGGGACGATGTCGCCCGTCTCGAGCTTGAGGAGGTCGCCGGGGACGACGTCGCCCGTCGCGATCTCGTGCTCCCGCCCGTCGCGCACGACGGTGGTGGTGCGCACCAGGTACGACTTGAGCGCGTCCGCCGCTGCATTCGCCTTGTAGTCCTGGAAGACGTTGAGCGACGTGCCAAGCAGGACGAACAGGAGGATGAACGCCGCGTCGACCGGCTCGCCCAGGGCGAAGGTCACGGCCGCGGCGGCGAGGAGCAGGAGGTTGAAGATCCCCTGGAACTGGCGCCAGACGAGGCGCAGCAGTCGGTGGCGCGGCGCGGGGAGGGCGTTGGGACCGTAGCGCTCACGCCGCGCCGCCGCTTCGTTCGACGTGAGACCGCTCAGCTCACCCATGTTCGCCGCCGCCTCCGTCCTCGTGGCCGACGTGCCGGGGGAAGCATGTCCCACGCCGGGGCGCCTCCCACGAGTGTTTCCCCGCCGGACGACGCGAGCCACTCGTGCTCGAATGCTAGCACCTGTCGGCGCCGGTCGGCACTCGTCAGCCCCGCGCGAACGCCCACTCGCCCGGACGCCGGCGCGGGGGCGCGTGCGTCGCCGTGATGCGAGACACGATGCGATGGCGAGCACCACTACCAGGGGGGCGTAGCGCACTGCGCATTTGATGCCGGCACGCGGAATTGTGCGACCCTCACGCGAATCGCTCGTCTACCAACCGATGCTCCCATTCCTCGTCGTCGCCCAACTCGCCGCCGCACCGCTCGCCTCCGCCACGCTCGCTGTCACCGCGGGAGCGCCGGCGCCCGGCGCCCTCCACGCCCTCGTGGCCCGCGCCGTCGAGCGCAATCGCGCCGTCCCGGCATCGCTGCTCGAGTATCGCGCCCGAATGGAGAGTGAGATCGCCGTCCTCAAGGGACGAGCGGATGGGGAAGAAGGGGCGCTCTCCCTCGAGCAGTCGCAGAACGAGGTCCGCTGGCGACGCGGTGGAGCCTTCAGCCAGCACCTCACCGCCTATCGCGCGCGCCAGGCCGGTCCATCGCTCTCGGCGCTGGCGGTCCTGCGCAAGTCGTGGGCGATCCCGATGCTGTACGGCAATGCCTTCGAAGGCTTCTTCGGAAAGGGGGGCGGACCGGCGAGCGGATCGCCCGACGACGCGAAATCGCGCCCCGATGACGACGGCGCCGCCATTCACCCATTCGGCCCCGAGGGCGAGCGCGTCTACGAGTTCTCCGGCGGCGACACCGTCGCGGTCATCGGCAGCGAACGCCGGACGATCCACGTCGTGCGCGTGATGGTCGAACCGCGACGCGCACAGGCGACATGGCCGGTGGTGGTCTTCCGCGGCGAGATCAACCTCGACGCCGAGCGCGGCGAGATCGTGCGGATGCGCGGCCAGTTCGTGACCCTCGAACGTGGCGGCCCGCAGCAGAAGCGCCTCCTCATCCTCCCGGTGCGCGTGATGGCGTTCGTCGACCTCGAGTCGGTCGAGATCGACGGACGCTACTGGCTCCCGAGCTACCAGCGGATCGAGATGCACGTGGACGTCCCGGCGCTCGCCGAGGGGAAGTCGGTCTTTCGCATCGTCTCCCGCTTCCGGGGGCATGCGGTGAAGTGGAACGACCCCTCGGGGGTGGTCGCGGGCGCCGCCAACGACGGCGCAGCGACCGCCGTCGCCCCGAGCGAGGCCGCGACGACGGTGCCATCGCTGCACCGGCTGACGATGGCGGCCGGCGATACGCTCGAGCGTCCCGCCGACTGGTGGCGCCCGATCGGCGAGGCGACGGCGTCGCTGCGCGGGAGCGACTTCTCCGACGCCGGCGCCGCGGGGGTGGATTCGGCCGGCGCTGCGCGTTTCAGCTGGCGCGCACAGCGCCTGGCCGATGTGATGCGGTTCAATCGCATCGAGGGGTGGAGCACCGGCGTCACGGCCGAGTACACGCCCGGTGCCGCCGCCCCCGGTGTCACGCTTCGCGCCAACGCGATGTGGGCCTGGGAGGAACGGGCCGTGCGAGGGCGACTGGAAGCCGACCGCCGCTTCGACGATGGGCGCTGGCGCGCCGGGGTACGACTCGCGCGCACCCTCGACATCACCAACGACTTCACTGCCCCCAGCGACAGCGGCGGCGCGCTGGTCGCGGCGCTGGCCGGCATCGACGACTACGACTATGTCGACCGCCGGTCGGCGACATTCCTGGTAGATGTCACCCTCCTCCCGCGACGCGCCACCATGCGCGTGGAGTTGGGCGCGGGGGACGACCGGAAGACCGTGGCCCGCATGGTGGGCGGCCCCCTCGGCAGCGCGGAGCCATTCCGTCCGAATCGGGGAGTGGACCAGGGCGCCTATGTCCGGTCGGCGGTGCAGGCGGAGTGGAATCCCATGGTCAACGCCGGGGGGCTGGCCACCGGCGTGGGGGCCATCCTGCGGAGCGAGGTCGCGGCGGGCCGTCTCGACTGGCAGCGCACCACCGTGCGGGTGAACGCTCGCGCCGACCGCGGAAGCATGGCCTACGCGCTCCGCCTCGACGGCGGGATTCTCGCCAGCCGCAACGCACCCCCCCAACAGCTGTTCGAGCTGGGTGGCGGGCCGGCCTTCCCCGGGTACGAGTACAAGGAGTTCGCGGGTGACCGCGCCCTGGCGGCGCATGCGCGCGCGCTCTATCGCCTCCCCGTCCTGCGCGCGCCGCTGCGGATGCTCGGTTGCACCTGCTTCCCATCACCCGCCCCGGAGCTCGCGCTCACGCTGCACGGCGCCACCGTGTCGGCCAGCGGCGCCGCCACGCAGGCGTCGGTCGCGCGCCTGGGGTCCAAGGGCGACGTGGTCGGCGCGATCCCCGCCCCGCCGGGGCGACGACTCCCGCTGGCCCGCGCGACCGACGGCGTGCGGAGCTCCGTGGAAGCGGGGGTGCGTGTCTTCGGCGGGGCGGTGACGGTGGCGATGGCCCGGGCACTGGAAGCCGGCGCCCAGTGGCGGATGGTCGTGCTGCTGGGGCAGGCGTGGTAGCGAGGGCGCGTCGCACGCCGACGCGCCCTCGCCCTACGGCGACGCGTCCAGCGCCTCCATCAGCTCGCTGAAGCGCGCTCGCTGCTGGGGGGTGAGCACGGAGAGGTCGATGCCGAGGATCGGCTCCGCCTCCTCCGCATCCTCCTCGGTGGACTCGTCGCGCCGCTCCAGCTCCAGCGCCTGGACGGCGGCGACCGCGGCCTCCAACGATCCGCTGCCGCTGATGTATGCCTCCACGAGCGCGCGCGCTTCCCGTTCCTCCGCCGGGCGATCTCTCCGCATGTCGTCCTCCGACTGGGGTCCGGCGAAAAGGTAGCCATCCCTCGCGAGCGCCGGCCATCGGGGAAACCGTCCCTCGCCATCGTCAGGGCGCTGACGGCGCCGCGCGTGAGGAGCGCCTCCCCGCGAGAGGAGCGCTAGGAGTTCCCCAGTCGCGCCCCGTACCCCTTCAGGTACTTCATCCCGGTGTCGCACATGACCGACACCACCGTCGCCCCCGCCCCGAGCTGCTCGGCGACGCGCAGGGCGGCAATCACGTTGGCACCGGTCGAGGTCCCGGCGAAGAGCCCCTCCTCCCTCGCCAGGCGCATCGCCATCGTGACGGCCTCCTCGGTGGAGACGAGCTCGATCTGGTCGACGATCTCGCGCCGCC
Source organism: Gemmatimonadetes bacterium SCN 70-22 (assembly GCA_001724275.1). Lineage (NCBI taxonomy): Bacteria > Pseudomonadati > Gemmatimonadota > Gemmatimonadetes bacterium SCN 70-22. Next base: position 48,345 of record MEDZ01000002.1, on the reverse strand, counting down.
ACAGCGGCACGACGAAGCCAGCGCCGACGCCGTCGATCTTGTGGGCGCCGGTCTTCCCTCCGGAGAGGACCGGGGATTCCGCCGGCTCGACGGCGACGATGCGGATCCGGGGATCGTGGTGGCGCAGCCCCTCCGCCGTGCCGCGGAGCGATGCCGCCGTCCCGACGCTCTGCACGAAGGCATCGACCTTCCCGTCCGTCTGGTTCCAGAACTCGTCGGCCATCCTGTGGTAGGCCGCCAGCTGGTCGGCGTTGTTGAGCTGGTCGGTCCAGAAGCTCCCCGGCCGCTCGGCGATGACCCGCGCGCCCTCGATCATGTCCCGGGTGAGCTTCTCGGTCATCCGTCCGCTGTCGCTGGGAACGACGTGCAGCGTGGCGCCGAGGATCCGCATGTAATCGAGCTTCTCCTGTGCGAAGGCATCGGACGAGACGATGTGGAGCGGGTATCCCTTGGCGGCGCAGACGAGCGAGAGCGACACTCCCGTGCTCCCTCCCGTGTACTCGACCACGAAGCCGTCCCTGGCGAGCCGTCCATCCCGCTCGGCCGCCTCGACCATGGCGAGCGCCATGCGGTCCTTCATGCTCCCGGTCGGATTCTCGCTCTCCAGCTTGAGGAGGATGCGCGCGCCACTGGCCGGGACGATGTGGCGCAGGGCGACGAGGGAGGTGTTCCCGATGCACTGCAGGATGTCGGACCGGGGGGAGCGGGTGGGGGCGGGCATGACGTCGTCTCCGGTGGGGATGGCGTGGACTGGGGGCCAGCTTACGGAGGGATGCCGAGGTGTGCCACGGGCAAGAACGCCAATGTTCGGTGCATTCTTGCCACGGCGATCCTGGGCGATGCCCGGCCGGGCATGGACGCGGGCCCCGGCGCGCGCCAGCTTGGTGCCATGCGCGTGAGCGTCCTCGCCCTCGATGACGTGTTCGACCTCGGGTTGTCCGGGGTGCTCGACGTCTTCCAGACCGCGAACGAGCTCATCCAGCTCGCGGGGCTGTCGGTCGCACCGTTCGAGGTCACCACGGTCGGCGTGCGCCGGTCGGTGCGGACGTCGCACGGGCTGCGTGTCCCCGTGGAGGCGATCGGCCGGCGGCGGCCGGACTGCGTGGTGGTCCCGGCCATCGGCTACAAGATGCCCGAGCCGCTGGAGGTGGCGCTGGGGCGCGGCGACATCGCGGATGCGGCGGGGGCGCTGCGCCAGTGGGCGCGCCGCGGGAGCCGGATGACGGCCGCCTGCATCGGGACGTTTGTCATGGCCGAGTCGGGGTTGCTGGATGGGGAGCGGGCGACGACGACGTGGTGGCTGGCGCCGCTCTTCCGCCGGCGCTATCCGGACGTCCTCCTCGATGAGTCGCGGATGCTCGTGACGTCTGGGCGATTCGTGACCGCCGGCGCCGCGCTGAGTCACGTGGACCTCGCGCTCGCCCTGGTGCGCGGCGCGAGCCCGCAGCTGGCGGCGCTCACCGCGCGGTACCTCATCATCGACACGAGGGCGTCGCAAACGGCCTATGCCCTCGCCGATCACCTGGCGCACGACGACCCGGTCGTGCAACGCTTCGAGGCGTGGGGGCGCTCGCGGCTGGCGAAGGGGTTCTCGCTCGACGACGCGGCGCGGGCGGTGGGCGCGAGCAAGCGCACGCTCGCGCGCCACATGCAGCGCGTGCTGGGCAAGACCCCGCTCGCCTACTTCCAGGCGCTCCGCGTGGAGCGCGCGGTGCACCTGCTGCGGACCGGCGACGCGAGCGTGGACGAGGTGGCCGCCCGGGTGGGCTATGCCGATGGTGCCACGCTGCGCGCGCTCTTGCGGCGACAGCTCCGCCTCGGGGTGCGGGAGATCAGGCAGAAGGCGGAGTAGCGCGATCGCCGCCCTCGGGGCCCGCGCTCACGATGGACCGGCGCTCCGGGTCGCTTGCGCGGACGCCGTCGCGTCGCGCCGCTGCCGCATCACCTCGTACAGCGCCACGGCGACGCTGGTCGACAGGTTGAGCGAGCGGACACGCGGCGAGGCGATCGGCATGGTGACGAACCGGTCGCGATAGCGTTGGTGCAGCGCGTCGGGGAGCCCGCCCGTCTCGCGGCCGAAGACCAGGACGACGTCTCGCGCCTCGCCCATGGGGGCGTCCCAGAACAGGCGCGTCGCCCTGGTGGAGAAGAACCAGGGCTCGCCGAGGCGCGGGAGCTCGCGCTCGAAGGCTTCCCAGCCGGGCCACACGCGCAGGTCGACGTGCTCCCAATAGTCGAGCCCTGCGCGCCTGACCTCGCGCTCGTCGAGCGAGAAGCCGAGCGGCGCTATCAGGTGCAACGTGGCGCCGGCCGCGAGACAGGTGCGGCCGGCGTTGCCCGTGTTCCAGTGGATCTCGGGGTGGACGAGGACGACGTGGGTGGACATGCGGGGCGCCGATGCATGGTTACGGCCGCGCCGTCACGGCGTCGCGGAGGCGGGAGGAGCGCATGCGGTGATGATAGGCGCCCCGATCCCTGCGTGCCACCGGTGCGGCGATTCCACCATCGCGGTCGATCGACGCGATCCTCCCGCCGGGCGCCGTCGCCGCCATAGCTTGCGGGATGCCGACGGACACCCCCCACACCGACGCATCCCTCTGCCGGCTCCTCGAGGGGCGCGGCATCGCCTTCGTGCGCGCCGACCACCCGGCGGTTCACACGTGCGAGGAGACCGATCGCCTGGTCCCGCGCACGGTGGGCGGGGTGCAGACCAAGAACCTCTTCCTGCGTGACGGCAAGGGGCGGCGGCACTGGCTCCTGGTCACGAGCTGCGCGAAGGCGGTGGACCTCAAGGCGTTGGCTCCGCTCATCGGCGCCGACCACCTCAGCCTGGGCTCGGCGGAGCGGCTGCAACGCTTCCTCGGCGTCACGCCGGGATCCGTGACGCTCCTTGCCCTCGTGAACGATCCGGCGCACGACGTGGCGCTCGTGGTGGACCGGGAGGTGTGGGAGGCCGGGGCGTGGCGTTGTCACCCGTTGGTGAACACGGCGACGCTGGAGCTGTCGCGCAGCGCGGTCGAGGCGTTCCTGCGGCTGACGGGGCACGCCGTGCGGTGCATCGACCTCCCCGTTCGCGGCTAGCATCGGTCGCGTGCCTGGCGTGCCTGGCGCGACAGGCGTACCGGTCGGACCGCTCATCCAGGGTGCGCGCCGGGCGAGGTGATGTTCGTCGAGATTGGGAACGTCCAATCGCCGTCGTGCCGCCTCCCATCACGACGCATGCGCACGACGCGCGGGGACCATCGGCGTCCGCGACGCCGTCCGCGACGCCGTCCGCGATGCCGTCCGCGATGCCGTCCGCGATGCGTGCGATGCGTGCGATGCGTGCGATCTCCTTATGTATGCGTTAGCGAATACAAATGACTTGACAACCGTGTGTTCCATTCGCAAGGTGGCGATGCGAACCCTCGTTAGCCGCATGTGTGACCGTTCTTGTCGAGAGGAGTACTCCGTAATGACGCGATGGTTGTCCAACTTGCTCCGCGCCGTCGGCGGGACCGCGTGCCTGACGCTGACGGCGTCCGGCGCACTGGCCCAGGCCACGGGCACGGTGGTCGGCACGATCACCGAGGCGAACACCAAGCGCCCGCTCAATGCCATCTCCATCATCCTCGTGGGGACGGGGCGCGGCACGCAGACGAACGAGATGGGGCAGTTTCGCCTGCTCGGCGTGCCGGCGGGCCCCGCCTCGGTGCAGGTGCGGGGGCTGGGCTATCGCTCGGTGACGCGGCAGGTCGCCGTACAGGCGGGCGACACGGCCCGCGTCGACGTCGCGCTCGAGGCCACCGCCTTGCAGCTGGATGTGGTGGTGGTCAGCGGCGCCGGCGCGCAGACCGAGAAGCGCAAGCTCGGCAACACGGTGGCCACCATCGGGGCCAACCAGCTCGAATCGGCGCCGGTGAAGACGGTGTCCGAGGTGCTGCAGGGACGCGAGCCCGGCGTGATGGCGATGCCGGGGGGCGGACTGGTGGGGGAAGGGGCCAAGATCCGCATTCGCGGCGGCGCCAGCCTCTCGCAGTCCAACGAACCGATCATCTACGTCGACGGCGTGCGGATGGACAACTCGGGCGGAATGGGCCCGGGGGTCGGGCAGAACGGCGGAAGCCCGTCGCGCCTCGACGACATCAACCCGGAGTCGATCGAGCGCATCGAGGTGCTGAAGGGGGCCGCCGCCGCGACGCTCTATGGCACCGAGGCGTCGAGCGGCGTCATCCAGATCTTCACCAAGCGGGGGAGCGTGGGGGCGCCGCGGTACGACCTGCACATCGAGGGGGGCGCCACGAGCTACCCGCATGTGTACGAGTCGCACGCGGGCTTCGCCCGCACCCAGGCGCAGGCCGACGCCCTCTCCGCCTACTGGAAGCAGCCGATCTCCCCGTTCAAGCCGTTCTCCGTCGACCTCGAGTCGATGATGTACGAGACGGGGAACTTCCAGACGTACTCGGCCTCCGTGGCCGGCGGCGCGCAGCAGGTGAACTACTTCGTGGGGGGACGATACGAGACGGAGAACGGGCCCTTCGGCGGCCGCCAGTGGGGTCCCGCGTCGGACATGGCGCAGCGCAAGCAGGCCAACGCATCGCTGACGATGTTCCCGGCCGAGAAGGTGCTCATGCGGCTCAACTCGAGCTACGTCGAGTCGCACACCGAGACGCCCGACAACAACAACAACATCTACGGGACGCTCGCGATGCTCCTCCTCAGCAAGCCGGAGCTCGCCAACGCCAAGAATCCGACCGGGGCCGGTGCCTTCACCACCGTGCGCGAGGCGATGCAGCGCCGCAACTACGGTGACGTGAGGCGCTTCGGCGGCTCGTTCAACGCGAACTACCGGCCGCTTGCCTCCATCGCGCTCGATGCCACCGTCGGGATCGACATCGTCGACCAGATGGGGACGCGCATGCTCCCCTTCGGCTGGAACGTCGATGGCTATGCCAACGCCGACGTGAAGGGGCTACGCACCGCGAGCAACCGCCACAACCGCGACTTGAGCTTCGAGGGGAAGGGGACCTGGGACACCAAGCTCTCCTCGAACCTCACCTCGGCGATGGTCGTGGGGGCGCAGCTCTTCTCCTCGCAACTCAATTCCAGCTATGGCACGGGGAACGAGTTCCCCGGCCCCGGGATCGAGGTCACCGGTGCCGGTGCCATCCAGACCACGTGGGAGCAGTTCCTCCAGCAGGTCAGCGCCGGCGTCTTCGCGCAGGAACAGTTCGGGTGGAAGGACTTCGCCTTCCTCACCGTGGGGGCGCGCTACGACAAGCACAGCGCCTTCGGCGAGAGCGCGGGCGGGGCGTTCTATCCCAAGGTCAGCCTCTCGGTGGTGCCGACGGACATTGCCGGGTGGTCGATGCCGGGCATCTCCACCCTGCGACTGCGCGCGGCGATCGGAAAGTCGGGGTTGCAGCCGGGCGCCTTCGACAAGTACACGACCTTCGTCCCGCAGGCCTCCGAGGCCGGTGCCGGACTCCGCCCGGGCAACCTCGGCAACCCGAACCTGAAGCCCGAGGCCTCGACCGAGTGGGAAGGCGGATTCGAGGTGGGGACGCTGCGCGATCGCCTCGCCCTCGAGGTGACGTACTGGAATCGCACGGTCAAGGATGCGCTGGTCGCGCGCCAGTTCCCGCCGTCGGGGGGCTTCAGCAACCCGCAGCTCGACAACATCGGCCAGATGAAGGCGCACGGCCTCGAGCTCGGCATCAAGGCCGACGTCATGAAGCGGAGCCGCATGTCGCTCGACCTGTTCGCCAATGCCGCCTACCTGCATCAGGAGGTCACCGACCTGGGCGGGGCGCCGGCCATCAAGATCAGCGGGTCGTACGCGCGCTACGTGAACTGGATTCGCGAGGGATACGCGCCGGGCGCGTTCTTCGCCCCCACCAGCATGCCGGTGGAATACCCGATCAGCGTGGGCGCCGGCTGCACGCCTTCCTCGCGCGATGCGCTGCTCACCTACTTCTCGCAGCCGCGCAGCCCCGATGCGATCAACGTCCTGGTAGCCAAGTGCGGCCAGGCCGACAACACGAGTTACATCGGCAAGCCATTCCCCGATTGGTCCGGCTCGTTCGGCGGGCGCTTCACCTTCCTGCGCGACTTCCGCGTGGAGACGATGCTGGAGTTCCGGACCGGGAACTACTGGGTGCATGACCTGACGGGAGCCTTCCGCCGCAACCATGGACTCATCGGGCGCAACACGCTGCAGGCGGCGGAAATCGAGGCGACGCTCCTCAACCCGTCGAGCTCCGCGGAGCAGCGGCTCGAGGCGGCGCGCGTCTGGGCGACCCAGATGAAGGGACTCACCCCGCTCGACGGATTGAACGAGATCCACGAGGCCGACTTCATCCGGTGGCGCGAGCTGAGCCTCACCTGGGACGCACCGCGCCAGCTGGCGCGGAGCATCGGTGGTCGAACCCTCGCCATCACCTTCGCCGGCCGCAACCTCGGCATCCTGACGCGCTATCCGGGAGCCGATCCCGAAATGAACGCGCTCGGTCGCGGTGCCTCGAGCAGCGAACTCGTGAACAACTTCCAGGAAGGAATCAACGCGTGGGGACTTCCGATGCCGCGACGCTTCAGCCTCTCCGCCCGCGTGGGCTTCTGACGGAGGCGACCCAATGACCAATCCTTCATACGCTGCGGCGCGATGCGCCGGACGGTCCATCCGTTCGGGTGCCCTGCTCCTGGCCCTCACGTCGGTGCTGGGGGCGTGTAACAGCCTGTTCGAGGTCGAGAACCCCAACCAGCTCAAGGAAGCCGACCTGGCCAACGCCAGCGCGGCCGCCGCGATCGCCAACGGCGCCCTCGCCACCGTCGCCAACGGATTCTCGGCATCGCTGCTCCCGCAGACGGCGATCTCCGACGAGCTGAAGTGGGTCGGGAGCTACGACTCGGGACGTGAGCTCATGTTCGGCGGGGCGACCAACGGGCGCAACGAGTTCATGATGGGTGGCTATCCAACCATGGCGCAGGGACGGTGGATGGCCGACGAAGCCATCGCGCGCCTGGAGGCCTTCGACAAGGCGGGGCAGCTGGCCAATCGCGACGACCTGGCACGGTCGTACGTCTACGCGGCCATTGCCTACACGTCGATTGCCGACATGTGGGAAGATTTCACCCTCTCCGACCGGCGGACGGCGGCCCCTGCGCTCGGCTCCGCCGGGATGGTGAAGATGTACGACACGGCGATCGGGTATCTCGACAACGCCATCACGATCGCACGCGCCAGGAAGAGCACGTCCATCGAGGCGGCCGCCATGGCGCTCCGAGCCAGGGCGCGCCACGGCAAGGCGGTGCGCTCCCTGCTCGCGCCCCGGAAGACGCCGACCAACGGCCTGGTGAACGATGCGGCGGCCGTCGCCGACGCCCGGCAGTTCTTCGCCCTGAACCCCGAGCCCGACTACAAGTACCGCTTCAAGTTCTCCGCCACCACCGTCACCAGCACCCTCGGCGCATGGGTCAACGAACGCCGTGAGTTCCGGATCGGCGATGCCTACGTCATCCCCGATGCCACGGACAAGCAGGTGGCGAGCGTGCGACTCGTCGATCCCATCACCGGGCAGGTGGATCCTGCCATCAGCGGGATCATCAACGAGTTCAAGGTCAGTCGCCAGTACGGCCCGCTCACCGTCGTGTCGGCGCGCGAGTTGCACCTGATCATCGCGGAGGCCGCGCTGGCCGGCGGCGACGTGGCGACCGCCGCGTCCGAGATGAATGCGGTGCGGGCGCTCGACAACCTCCCGGCGTACAACCCGGCGGTGCACACGACCGTCACGCCGCGCGACCTGCTGCTGCACGAGCGGCGCGCGAACCTGCTGCTCCAGGGGCGCAGGCTGCTCGACATGTACCGCTTCGGCGTCGCGTCGCCGCAGTGGCAGAGCGCCTCGGATGCCGTGCGTACCCCGGGCATCCTCCTCCCCATCGCCGACGTGGAGCGGCTCTCGAACTGCTATCTCAATGGATCGTGCTGAGCCGGGATCGGCACAGCGCATACGCGACGGGGCCCGGCATTGCCGGGCCCCGCTTCGCATCCGTACCTCGTCATCCCGCAAACTCCCGGCGGCTGCATGCCGGTGTCCATGCATGCGTCCATGCATGCATGCGTGCATGCATGACTGTGACGGCTCCTACGGGATGACCCAGCGCAGCAACGGGATCCGCACCAGGTTCGGGCCACCGTCGCCCGGTGGGCCGTTCCCGCCGACCTTGTCGCGCGCATGCGTCGCCTGGACGATGATCACGGCAAGGGCTGCGGTCCCGACCATGCTCCCGGCGAAGGCGTACTCGCGTCGCCTGGAGCGCTCGCCACTGCGATAACCGTCGGCATAGCCTCGGGTGAACTCCGGGTCGCCCTCGGTCGTTGTGGTGCGAAGGGGGACCTCGCGCGAGGCCGGACGTCCTGCGCGGCTGACGGCCCACCATCCGCCGAATGGTCCGGCGATGGTGCCTGCCACGAGCCCCCGGGCGAACCACCCCACCTGGGACGTGGCCGAGGCCACGGAGTCGCCGACCGCGCGCCCCCGCACGTACGTGGAATCCTGGGCCGTGGCCTGATGCCACGCGAGGACCGGGAGAAGGGCGAGTGCGTAGAGATTGAGCGGGAGACGCAGCATGCCATCGATAGTGCAGGGGAGCGCGCGCGAACGCCAGTGTGTAGCTGGCGTGCGCGTGGCTGCAGCGCGTCACCGCGTACGGCGAGGGCTCGTGTCATCGGCGGCTGGGACCATCGCGTACCGCCGCCCGTGCCCCGGGTACACCGTCGTCGCCCCGAGCGCGCGCAACCGCGCCCAGCTCTCGGCGACGACCGCCGGGTCTTCGTCCCCCACCATCGCCTCCAGCGTCAGGTCGCCGGTGAAGCACTCACCCGAGTCGAGCACGAGGGAGACGCTGTCGTCCGAGTGCCCGGGCGTGTGCACCACCTGGCCGGAAATTCCGAGCACGGCGAGGCGCCCCCGCGACTCGCCGCAGCTGAGCACGACGTTACCGTCGGCGACGATCTCCGTGTAGTGATCGCGCGGCTTGACGTGCCGCCGCATCAGCGGGATGGCCGCCACCTGCTCCTCGAAGACCCAGAGCGGCATCCCGCGCGCCTTGAGGTCCTGCGCCGCACCCGCGTGATCCATGTGGTAGTGCGTGGCGAAGCCGGCGCAGATCTCCGCGAGCGGGATGTCGGCGCGCTGCAGGGCGTGGAGCAGCTCGCCGACCATCCCGGGCCACCCCAGGTCCACCAGGATGCGCGACCGGCCGGCGCTCACCACCCAGAAGTTGGTGGAACGGTAGCCGACGTTGACGATGGTGACGGCGCCGCCTGCGCTGCCCTGGTGAGGCATCCTCCCGAGCCTTTCGATGGACTGGCCATCGTAGCCACCGGGAGGATGCGCCGCCAGCGGACCGGACATCCAGCCGTGGCGCCGCCCGTCAATCAGTAGCTCAGCCCCACCCCGATGCTGCCGTAGAGGGGCGATGGCAGCGGCTCGTACCGCTCGGTCCGTTGCGACCCGAAGCGACCGACGAGCTCCATCCGTCCCAGTGCCACCCCGGCCGTCACGCCGTTCCGGAAGGTTCCCCCCGCATCCAGGTACCAACCGTCCCTGGCGTCGGGATAGAAGTTGTCCCTGTACCACCGGGTGTGCGACACATGCGTGATGACCGCCTTGTCCAGCCCCGCCTCGGCGGCGGCGAACCACCGGGGGCGATACACGCCTAACGTGCCGGTGACGTCGGCCCCCCAGTTGAAGCCGCGGTAGATCGCGTTCTCCGTCCCGCGTGCGATGAACGTCATGCTCCCGGTGAGGTGCGCCGACCGCCAGTGCAGCAACGAGGCCTGGGCCCCCAGCCGCGCGCGAAAGTCGTGCGCATCCATGTGCGCCGCCCCCACGCCGGCGTCACCTCCCAGCTGGACGCGGTGGCCGCCGATCGCGACGACGCGCCCGTATCCCACCGCCGTGATCATCGCCGGGTCCATCCCGAACGTGGTGTAGAGGCGGTTCCGGTTCCCCTCGAACCGGGCGACGTTCCACTGCGCCGCCGCCTCGGCTGCAACGAGCGCCGACAGCGCGGCGCCCACGATGATGCTCGTCATGTATCGCATGGCGTTCCTCACTTGCGGCTGTCGAGATATGTCCTGATGAGGCGCACGACCTCTGCGCTCCTGACCCACTGGACGTCGTGCCCGGCCCCCGCCACGACCTTCAACGTGGCCGACGGGAAGTGGTGCACCTGCTCCCGCTGCAACGACTCGCCGAGGACCTCGCTCAGCGATCCGGCGATGAACAGCACCGGCGTGGCGAACGACGCCAGGTGGGTCGTGAAGTCGTAGGTGAACCGGCCGCTGGCGTCCTGCCCGTCTTCCCTGACGTAGCGGTTGGCCGCGGCGCCCAATCGCCAGACGGGCTCGGGGTCCACGGTGCTCAAGTGGAAGCGCGGCTGCGACTGCTTGGCGCCGAGTGTCATCTCGAAGTCCATGCGCGCGTGTCCGTCGGGGGAGATGAACTGGCTGCTCCACACCATGTCGTTGAGCCACTCGGCACCGAGCGAGAACTCGACCACCTCGTCCTCGAGGCGCTCCATGGTGACGCCGTCGAGCGGGCCCGGCTCGATCAGGACCGCCCCCTTCACCCGGGCTGGGTACGAATTGATGTACTGGGTGGCGTACATCCCCCCCCACGAGGCGCCGACCAGGTAGACCGGTCGTCCCGGGGAGAAGCGGTTCACCAGCGCGTCGAGGTCGTCCAGGTAGACGTCCAGCGTCAGGAGCTCCTTGGCGTGCCGCTTGGAGAGTCCGGCCCCCCGCTGGTCCCAGAAGACGAGGAAGTACTCGTCGGCCAGGCTGTAGCCATCACGCCGCTCGGCCAGCCTGAGCATCCCCCGGTAGTCGCTCCCTGGCCCCCCGTGCAGGAACACGATGACCGGCTTCGTCGGGTCGCCGAAGGTCTGCAGGTGGAAACGCGACCCGTTCATGTCGATGGCGGGGAGTGTGGCATCCTCGGCCACCGTCCGCGGCACCAGGTTACCCGGCTCCCTCGGCTCCATGACGTCACATGCTGCCAGGCCCAACCCCGCCAGGGTGAGGGGCAGCCAGCGTAGGTTCTTCATCGTTCGCTCCCGTGTCCTGTATTGGCACTCACGGCCGGGACTTCGGCCGTGCTCGTGCGGAGAGGATGGGGAGCGCGCCGGGCCTTCTCGACCGAGCCGGTCGGATCGGACGCCCAGTCCGGTATGATCGGACCTGAACGGGGGTGAAGCGCCTGGACGAAGGAGGAGAATCTGCCCCGGCGTGCTACATGCCGACGGCCTGTCGATACTCCGACGGGGTCTGGTTCGTGTGCTTCTTGAAGACCTGGTTGAAGGTCGACTTGGAGGCGAACCCGGCGTCCAGGGCAAGCGCCAGCATCTTGAGCCGCTGCGCCTCGCCGGCCGCAATGCGGCGCTGGACCTCGCGTACCCGATACCCGTTCACGAAGTCGTAGAAGGACTGGCCGAGCTGGGCGTTGAGGACCTCCGAGAGCTTGTGCGGGGTGGTGGAAAGGCGGTCGGCGAGGTCGGCGAGGGTGAGCTCGCTGTCCTGCCACGGGCTGTCGCGTTCCATCACCAGGGTCAACGCCTCGCTGAGGCGACTGGCCTCGCGATCCGACAGGCCGGAACGCTCGTAGCGAGGCGCCGTCGCTTCGGGCTCGGGTTCCGATTCGAGGGGCGCCGTGGCAGAGGCGTCTCGCGGCTCGGCCTGGGGATGGCTCTCCCGTTCGGGGAGATGCGCGACATCGATGTCCGGAGCGGCGATTTGTCCCGGCCGCGCGATCGGGAACTCCGCCGTCTGGTACCGGAAGATCTCCGGCTGCCTGAGTCCCATGTAGCCGATGGCGTACACGAGCACGGCGATCGCCAGCGAGACGACGTCGTCGCTCCTGGCCAGGCGGTGTCCCCCGGCCAACCCCAGCACCTCCAACACCACGGCCAGCAGCCAGATGGTTGCGGCTGCGGCACCCAGCCACAGGAGCCAGTGCAGGTCGACCCGCTCCGTGGACGAGTAGCTCTCCTTCACCTGCTCGCGGTGGCGCGCGAGAAAGTGGATGGTGAGCGCCGCGTAGGTGACGCCGGAGACCAGCTTCAGCGGGTCCGACACCGTGACGAGCAGCGGGCGATCCCCGCTCTGGAGCTGCTGGAAGAACGCGACCTTCTCCGCCCCGCTCATCATATAGATGGGGAGCCCGGCGACGACGACGGCCAGGAAGGGGAGCAGGTGGAGCGCGTCGCGCACGGTGAAGCGGCGGGACCTGTCGGCGACCGTCAGGGCGTACAGGTAGACGAGCGGTCCGTAGAGGAACGGCATCGGGTACCCTACGCCGAAGAAGTGCGGCAGGGCCTCGACGAATCCGGCGCCATGGTACACCGCCGACGCCAGGTGAAGCGAGAAGGCGAGGACGAGCGCGGCCAGGATGCGATTGGCGGTGCGGTTGCGCCGCCTCAAGGTGAGGACGCCCGCCAGGAAGACGCCCTGAATCGCGCCGAGGAGGGCGATGACGTGGAGCCAGTCTAGGGTCATGCGCGCCATAACCTTGCGGCGCATCATGCGCACGCGCTAGATCGGGGCATGTCGTCTTTCAGGATCGTGTATGCGCTGGCGGTGTGCGCCGCGCTCTCCCTTCCGGTCGTGACCGCGGCCGCGCAGGCCGATCGCGCCGCGTCGCTGACGCCCGCCCAGCGGCGTGCGCTCCTCATGGACCCCACGCGCCCCTTCTGGCGCACCAGGGCACCGGACACCGTGGTGCTCGACATGAAGACCTCCGAGGGGGCCATCGCCATCGAGCTGATTCGCGAGTGGGCACCGCACGGGGTCGACCGCTTCTACAACCTGGCGCGCGCGGGGTTCTTCGACGACTCGCGTTTCTACCGCGTCATCATGTTCTACATCGCGCAGTTCGGCCATCCGGCCAGCCCGGCGGTGGGGAGCGTGTGGCGGAACCGGAAGCTTCCGCCCGATTCGGTGCGCGGCAGCAACGTGCGCGGGACGGTGACCTATGCGCAGTTCACCCCCCGCGATCGCACCACCACCCTCTTCATCAACCTCAACGACAACGGCTCCCTCGACTCGTTAGGCTTCGCCCCGGTGGGGCGCGTGATCGAGGGGATGGACGTGGCCGACCGGCTGTACACGGGATACGGCGAGCTCCCCGCGTCTCCGGCCCCGCTGGGAAATCCGCGCCGCTTCCATGGCGAGTCGAACCGCTTCCTCGACAAGGAGTATCCGGAGCTGAGCCGGATCATCTCGATCACGGTGCGGTCCGACACCGCCGCGACGCCCGGGGAGCGTGACTGACGGCATGGTGCGCTGCCGAGCTTTGACCGGATGATGCGATAGCCCGCTGGGCCACGCGACGTGGTCCGGGCGCCTCGGCCGGCGCGCCGAAACCTCGTCCCGGTTCGTCGCGTACGATCTCGCATTCGGCGGAGCGGCGTTCAGGCCACGTCGCTCCCGCGCGCTGGCCCCCTCACCCGCCGCCGCCATGCACGAGGTCGCCCAGGACCTTCGACTCGCCTTCCGGCGCCTCCTCAAGCGCCCCGGCTTCACCCTCGTCGCCGTCCTGTCGATCGGCATCGGGATCGGCGCCAACACCGCCATCTTCTCGCTGGTCAACGCCATCGCCCTGCGCCAGGCGCCACTCGAGCGCCCCGGCGAGCTGGTGGACCTCTACAAGTCCGGAGGCGATTTCGGCTACGGGACGATGTCGTTTCCCGACCTGCGCGACCTGGAGCGCGAGACGGGGGACGCCTTTGCCGGGGTGGCGGGGTTCCGCCTCACGCTGGCGCAGGTCGACCTCGACGGGCGCTTCGAGTCGGTCCCGGGCGAGCTGGTGACGGGGAACTACTTCTCCCTCCTCGGCATTCGCGCCGCCCACGGGCGCACGCTCCTCCCGTCGGACGACGTGGCGCCGGGGGCCCATCCGGTGGTGATGCTGTCGCACGAGTACTGGCAACGTCGTTATGCAGGCGATCCCGCGGCCGTGGGACGGACGATTCGCCTCAACGCCCAGCCGTACACCATCGTGGGGATCGCCCCGCCATCGTACCGGGGAGGGCTGCGGGTCATCGCGCCGGCGTTCTACGCCTCGCGCATGATGGTGGCGCAGTTGCAGCCGTCGAACACCGACGAGCTCGAGGCGCGCGGCAACGAGAGCGTCTTCGCCATCGCCCGCCTCGGGCCCGGGGTGGCGATGCCGCAAGCCGCGGCCGTCCTCGAGCGGCTGGCGGCGACACTGCGGGCGCGGCACCCGAAACAGTGGAAGAGCGACAACACCTTCCCCATGGTCGCCTCCTCGAAGGTGATCGTGAACCCGACTTTCGATCGCGTCATCGTCTCGGCCGCCGCCCTCCTGATGGTCGTCGTCGCGCTGGTGCTCGTCATCGCCTGCGCGAACCTGGCGTCGTTCCTCCTGGCGCAGGCGGCCGACCGCCGGCGCGAGGTCGCGGTGCGGATGGCGATCGGCGCCGGGCGTGGCCGGTTGATGCGACAGTTCCTGACCGAGTCGATCGTGCTGGCGGTGCTGGGCGGCGGTGCCGGGCTCGCACTCGGTGTCGTATTGCTGCGCGCCCTCGTCCGCGCCGACCTCCCGCTCCCCGTCCCCATCTCCCTCGACCTCTCCCTCGATCCGGCGGTCCTGGCGTTCACCGTCGTCGTCACCGCTGTCGCCGGCCTGGCCTTCGGCCTGGCTCCCGCGCTCCAGGCCACGAGGCCGGACATTGCCGGGACCATCAAGGACGAGAGCGTCGGCGCTCGGCGGAGCGGGAACGTGTCACTTCGCAGCGGGCTCGTGGTCGTGCAGGTCGCGGTCTCGCTCGTCCTCCTGGTCGGTTCCGCGCTCTTCCTGCGCAGTTTCCGCGCGCGCCTGGACATCGACCCCGGCTTCGGTTCCGCGCCGGCCGCGCTCCTGCAGCTGCAAGAATCCACCACCTCCCGCACCCCGGAACAGGCCAGGAACTTCTACACGCAGCTGCGCGCCGACGTGGAGGCGCTCCCGGGGGTCGAGTCGGTCGGGCTCATCGACGACATCCCGCTCAACGCCCTCGACAACCAGACCATCGACGTCGTGGTGCCGGGCGTCGCCCCGCCCCCCGAGCGCGACGCGCACTCCATCGACTGGGCGCGCGCGTCCGACGGATACTTCGACGCCGCGGCGTTGCAGCTCGTGGACGGCCGCCCGTTCACCTCCCAGGACACCCCCGACGGCCAACCCGTCGCCATCGTCAGCGCGGCCTTCGCGCGCCGGTTCTGGCCGGGGCAGGGGGCCGTCGGCAACACCATCCGCGTGCGCGGACAGGAGGTGACGATCGTCGGCGTCGCCGCCGACGCCAAGATCAAGGTCCTGGGCGAGGAGCCGCTCCCGTACCTGTATCGCCCCTTCGCCCAGATGCCGTCGTCGGGGATGACCCTCGTTGTGCGCACGAAAGGGAGCGCCGAGGCGCTCATCCCGCAGATGCTCGAGGCTGCGCGGCGACACGACCCCGACGTCGTCGTCATCGACGCCAAGACCATGGAGCGCCACCTCGCCGTCTCCCTCCTCCCACACCGGCTCGGCGCGTGGGTCATCTCCGCGTTCGGCGTCGTCGCCCTCCTCCTCGCTTCCATCGGGCTCTTCGGCGTGGTGAGCTACGCCGTCTCCACGCGGTCGCGTGAAGTGGGGATTCGCATGGCGATGGGGGCCGACGCAACGCAGGTCGTGCGCCTGATGATGGGGGGCGGGATGCGCCTCGTGATGCTGGGTGGCGTCATCGGGCTCGTGCTGGCCGCCGGCGCCGCCAAGGTGTTGAGCGGCGTCCTCTATGGCGTCGACGCGGCGGATCCGGTGGCCTTCATGGTGGCGCCCGTGATCCTGCTGCTCGTCGCCCTGCTGGCGGCGTGGCTCCCGGCCCGGCGCGTGACACGCATCAACCCGGTGCTCGCGATTCGGGGCGAATAGGGCAGACGGCGGGTCGCGCACTCGTCCGCCGCGGTCCTCGCTGCGTACGCCCGCCGACGGCATGGATGTATCTTGCGGCCATGACCGTCGGTCTTCCCCTCCCCCTGGTCGTGGTCGGCGCCGGAAGGCTCGGGCTCGTGATGGCCGAGGCCATACGCGACGCCGGACTCGATCTCGTCGGCGTCGTCACGCGCAGCGAGGCGGGGCGGTCGCGTTGCGTAGAGCGGGGGATACCGGCACTCGACGATGCCCGCGGCGCCGCGACCGCGGTCCTGTGCGTTCCCGACGACGCCATCGCCCAGGCGGCCTCGTCGCTGCCATCCTCCGTGCGCTTCGTGGTGCACACGAGCGGGTGCGCGGGCCTCGACCTCCTCGATATGCACCGCGACGCCGCGCTCGCGAGCGTACATCCGCTCCACTCGTTCACCCTGGCGGATCGCGGCCATGCGCTGGCGGGAGTGCCGCTGGCGGTGACGGCGCGTGACGAGCGTGCGCGCGCGCTCGCCTTCGCGCTGGCACGTGCACTCGGGGGGCACCCGTTCGCGCTGGATGAGGCGGTAAAGCCGCTGTATCACGCGGCTGCAACGCTGGCCGCCAACGGTGCCGTGGCCGTGCTCGACGCCGCCATCGCCTGCGCCACGGCGGCGGGGATGCGCGAGCCCGAAGCGCGCGCGGCGCTCACGGAGCTCGCGTCGACCGCCGTCGGCCAGGTGCAAGCGCTCGGGGCAACCGATGCCCTCACCGGCCCCGTCGCGCGCGGCGATGCCGGGACGGTCCGCGCCCATCGCGCGGCGCTGGCCTCGCACCTCCCGGTGCGGCTTCCGGTCTACGACGCCACCGCGCGCGCCGCGCTGGCCATCGCCCGCCGGCGCGGGCTCGACGACACGCTCGCGCGTGCGGTGGACCGGTCCCTGGCCGAACCGCCGACTCCATGAAGCGCATCGAGTCCCTTGCCGACCTGCGCGCGGCGCTGGCGGCGGCGCGCGCCGGCGGGGCGCCGGTGCGCTTCGTCCCCACGATGGGGGCGCTCCACGATGGGCATGCCACGCTGGTCCGCCGGGCACGCGCGGACGGCGGGGTGGTGGTCGTGAGCGTCTACGTGAACCCCACGCAGTTCGGGCCTAACGAGGACTTTGCCCGCTACCCGCGCACTCCCGAGGGCGACCTCGCCGTCGCCGAGGCGGCCGGCGCCGACCTGGCCTGGTTCGCGCGCGACGACGAGCTGTACCCCGCCGGCGAATCCACGCGGGTGCGCACCGGCGCCATCGGCGGGGTGCTGTGCGGCGTGTATCGCCCGGGGCACTTCGACGGCGTGGCGACCGTGGTGGCCAAGCTCCTGGTCGCCACCGGGGCGGACACGCTGTACCTGGGCGAGAAGGACTTCCAGCAGACGGTGGTGGTCGGCCGGATGATCGCCGACTTCCTCCTGGCCACGCGGCTGGTGGTCGTCCCCACGGTGCGCGACCCCGACGGGCTGGCGCTGTCGAGCCGCAACCGCTACCTGTCGCCCGCCGAGCGCGAGGTGGCGCTGGCGATCCCGCGCGCCCTGGAACGTGCCGCCGCCCTGGCGCGTGCCGGGGGCACGGTGGAGGCGGTGCACGAAACGCTGCACGCCGCCCTCGGCGCGGAGCCGGGGCTGCGGGTGCAATACGGCGAGCTCCGCGACTCGGCCACGCTGGAGGCGGCACAGCGAATGGAGCAGGGGACGCGCGCCTTCGTGGCGGCGTACGTGGGGAGCACGCGGCTCATCGACAACCGGCTCCTCGTCCCGTGAGCCGCGACGCCTACGCCGACCTCACGAGGCGCACGGGGAGGCCGCCGATAGTGATGGTGACGGCCTACGACTATCCCACCGCGCGCGCCGCCGAAAGCGGGGGAGCGGACGTGATCCTCGTCGGCGACTCCGCGGCGATGGTCGTCCTCGGCCTGGCCGAGACGACGCACTATCCGCTCGAGGCGGCCGAGCTGTTCACCGCGGCGGTGGCGCGTGGTGCGCCGACGACCGCCATCGTGTCGGACCTCACGGCCGGGAGCTACGAGGCGGCCGACGCCGACGCCGTCTCGGCCGCCCGGCGCCTCGTTGCAGCTGGGGCGGACGCGGTGAAGCTGGAAGGGGGAGGGGCGATGTGCGACCGCGTGCGGGCGATCGTCGCCGATGGCATCCCGGTCGTCGGCCACCTGGGGCTCCTCCCGCAGTCGGCGTCGGCGACCGGCGGATACGTGGCGCGGGCGCGGAACGCCGACGAGGCGCTGGCGCTGGTGGCCGATGCGCGCGCGCTGGTACAGGCGGGGATCTCCCTGCTCGTCCTCGAGGCGGTGCCGAGCGAGGTGGCGGCCGCGGTCACGGCGCGGGTGGCGGTCCCCGTCATCGGCATCGGCGCCGGCGCCGCGTGCGACGGGCAGGTGCTCGTCTGGCACGACCTGCTGGGCTTCGGCGATGGCCGGCCGGCGCGCTTCGTTAGGCGCTATGCATCGCTCCTCGACGACGCGGCCGCCGGCATCGCCCGCTTCGCCGCCGAGGTCCGCGCCGGCCACTATCCCGCGGCCGAGCACACCTACGGCATGCCGGCCGCCGAGCGGGCGGCGTTCCTGGATCGCATCGCGCGCGAACGGTAGATTCGCGCGCCCCCTTCACCCGCGTTGCCATGCCGCACTCGTCGTTCGCCGCCCGCCCTCGTGCCGTCCTCGGGGCGCTCGCCCTGGCGCTTCCCGCGCTCCTCGGCGCGCAATCGCCCTTCGACTCGCTGCGTTTCCGGTCCATCGGCCCCGCCGCGCTGGGCGGGCGCATCCACGACGTCGAGGGGGTCGCGAACGACCCGTTCACGCTCTACGTGGCCACCGCCTCGGGGGGGCTCTGGAAGACGACCAACAAGGGGACCACGTGGACCCCGATCTTCGAGAACCAGAAGGTCGCGACCTTCGGTGACGTCGCCATCTTCGAGGGCGACGCGCGCATCCTCTACGTGGGGACGGGGGAGCAGAACAACCGGCAGAGCAGCTCGTGGGGGAACGGCGTCTACAAGTCGACGGACGCGGGGGCCACCTGGACGCACCTCGGCCTCGCCGCCACGCGCCACATCGCGCGGGTCGCGATCCACCCCACCAATCCCGACATCGTCTGGGTGGCGGCGGCCGGTGACCTGTGGGCGCCTAACGCCGACCGCGGCGTGTACCGCACCACCGATGGCGGGCGCACGTGGAGCCGGACGCTGTTCGTCGACTCGCTCACCGGGGCGACCGACATCGTCGTCGATCCCACCAACCCCGACGTCGTGGTCGCGGCGACCTACCAGCGCCTGCGCACCCCCTGGGGGTTCAACGGCGGCGGCGCGGGGAGCGGGATCTGGAAGTCGGTCGATGGCGGCGTGACGTGGCAGGCGATCGCCGCCGGGATCCCGGCGGGCGACAAGGGGCGCATCGGTCTCGCCATCGCGCGCAGCAACCCGCGCATCCTCATCGCCACCATCGAGCACCGCACCGAGGGGGGGACCTACCGATCCGAGGATGGCGGCGACACGTGGGTCAAGGTGAATGCGCTCAACCCGCGCCCCATGTACTACTCCAAGCCGGTCATCGACCCCACCAACGCCGATCGCGTCTGGATTCCCGGGGTCACGGTGTACCGCAGCGAGGACGGCGGGCGCACCTTCCGCACCCTCCCCACCGGCCCCACGTACGACGTCGGGTTGAAGGGGGACCACCACTCGTTCTGGATCAACCCGAAGGACTCGCGTCACGCCTTCCTCGGCGGCGACGGCGGGCTGCACGAGACCTGGGACCTGGGGGAGACGTGGGTGCGCCTCAACAACCTCCCCATCGGGCAGTTCTACTCGGTGGCCGCCGACGACCGCGACCCGTACTGGATCTACGGCGGGATGCAGGACAACCACTCGTGGATGGGGCCCAGTGCGACGCGTCACTGGTTAGGCATCGTCAACGAGGACTGGCGGCAGATCGGCTTCGGCGACGGGATGTACCAGCGCCCCGACCCGTTCAACGAGCGGTGGGTCTACACCGCCTCCCAGAACCTCGGCATCCAGCGATTCGACATCGAGACCGGCGACCGGCTCGGCCTCAAGCCCTTCCCTCCCACCGAGGGCGACAGCGCCTACCGCTTCGACTGGACTGCCCCGATCATCGTCTCGCGGCACACCCCGGGGACGGTCTACGTGGGCGGCAACCGCCTCTTCATCACGCGCGACTACGGCAACTCGTGGACGCGCACCAAGGACCTCACCCGCCAGGTGAACCGGGACACGCTTTCCATCATGGGGGTGCCGGGACGCAACATCACCCTCTCGCGGTACGACGGTGAGAGCTCCTTTTCGGAGCTGTCGACCATCTCGGAGTCGCCGCTCGACGGCAAGGTGCTCTGGATCGGGACCGACGATGGGGTGGTGCAGGTGACGCGCGACGGTGGCCTCACCTGGACCGACGTGACGGCGCGGATTTCCGGCGTCCCCGCGGGGACGTTCGTGAGCCGCGTGCACGCCTCGTCGTCGGGGCGCGGTGCCGCCTACGTCTCGTTCGACGGGCACCGCAACGGCGACTACGCCCCGTACCTCTTCCGCACGCGCGACTTCGGCGCCACCTGGACGCGCGTGGCGAACAACCTCCCCGGCGACATGCCGGTGCGCACCGTGCACGAGTACGACGGCAAGCCGGGGGTCGTCTTCGCCGGGATGGAGTTCGGCCTCTACCTCTCCGTCGACACCGCCCGCACCTGGACGCGCGTCGCCTCGCTCCCCACCACGCGCTACGACGACATCCTCGTGCACCCCAAGACGAAGGACATCATCGTCGCGACGCACGGGCGCTCGATCTGGATCCTCGACGACGCGACGCCCATCGCCGACTGGTCGCCGGCGGTGGCCGCCAGGCGCGTGCACCTCTTCCCGGTGCGCGCGGCGACGCTGTTCCAGTACTGGGAGGATTTCTCGTACCGGGCGCAGGGAGCGTTTGCCGGCGAGAATCCCAAGGACGGGGCGCTGATCTCGTACCATCTCTCCCGGCCGGCCAGCACGGTCAAGGTCACCATCACGACGACGGGGGGGCGCCTGGTGCGGACGCTCGCGGGGCCGACGTCGTCAGGCGCAATCCATCGCATCAACTGGGACCTGCGGCACGCCCCGCCGCCGCCGTCCGGCCAGCGGGGGGACGAGGAGGGGGGGAGCGACACCGCGCTCCCGCGCCCGCCGCGCGACATCGGCGACCGCGGGGCATTCGTCTCGCCCGGGACGTACGTCGTCACCATCGACGCCGACGGCGAGCGCATGTCGCAGCGCGTGGTCGTGCGCCCCGATCCGCTCCTCCCGGTGAGCGTGGCGCAGCAGCGCGTGCGCGAACAGTTCCTCCTCGAGGTGGGAGCCGCGCAGAAGGGGGTCGCCGAGGTGGGCGAGCGGATGACGGCGCTGCGCAAGCAGCTCGCCGAGCGCCGCGGCGCCGCTGCCGACGGGAGCGAGGCCCGACTCGCCGCCGACAGCGCGCTGGCCCGACTGGGCGCGCTCGAGCGCACCGTGCGCGCGGGGCCCGGGGCGCTGCGCGGCCGCGTCTATGGGCTGGCCGGCGAGTTCAACGGGCAGGGGGCGCTGCAGGGGTCGCTGCACCCGCCGACCAGGACCCACCGCGAGCAGTTCGCGATCATGAAGGCGATGTTGAATCGCGTGCAGTTGCAGCTCGCGGAGCTGGAGGCGAGGGCGTGGGCGCTGCAGGACTGACGCGCCCCCACCCGCGCCGCACCGACTACTTCACCGTCTCCCACGCGATCGCCGCGACCTCGCCCAGCGCCTGTCCCGCCACCTGGGCCGGGTCGCCCGACGCGACCGCGACGTTGTTGACGTAGATGGCGAAGGCGACCTCGCGTCCGCTCTTCGACGTGAAGAAGCCGGCCAGCCCCTTGCCGTGGATCAGCTGCCGGCGGTTGAGCGGGTCGTAGGAGCCGTACGTCCCCGTCTTGGCGAAGACCTTGCCGGCGGCCGGCGCGCCGACCTGGATCTCGGCGAGCGTCCCGTCCTTCCCCAGGGTGGGGAGCGCCGCCTTGAACTCCCGGGCCCACGGCTTCGCCCAGATCCTGGCCAGGAGCCGCGTCATGAAGCGTGGGGCGAAGTAGGCGTCGCCCCCGGCGCCGTCTCCCTGCACCGCGCCGTCGAGGTCGAGCCCTTCCTGCGTGAGCCAGTCGCGCGCGATGTCGAAGCCGGTGCGTCCGTTCCCCCCCTTCAACGCCCCCAGCAGGAGCGGGAAGTTGCTGGCGTGCAGGTTCTGCGACGTCTTGAGCAGGACGACCGCCTCCTTCGTGAGGTCGAGCGACACATGCTCGGCCACCAACAGCGAGTCTGCATAACGAGCGGCGAGCGCCGCCGGGTCGACCACGCGCGAGGCGAGGCGGGGGATGGCCGCGACCCCCGCATCGGTCAGCACTTCGGCAAAGGTGATCTCGCCGAAACGCGACGGCTGCGGGACCGCCCACCGCCGGTTGCTCGGCGCGCCCACCGGGACGCTCCCGGTGAGCACCAGGAAGCGGCGGTCCTTGCTGGTGCTGTCCTCCACCGTGCGGAGCTGTGCCGTGGCGCCTGAGTCGGCGGTGGTGATCGACGCCTGCACCGTGAGGAGCGACGTCTTGGGCGACACCGTCACCGACGCCGGTTCGCCCGCGCGCCGCCCAGGGGTGACGACGATGTCGATGACGTTGTCGTTGACGATCATCGGCGAGAGGACGATGCGCGTCCCCAGCTCGCGCGCCCCTTCGCGGTAGAGCGAGGCGTCGACGATGACCTGCCCCGTGAGCCCCTTGATCCCCTTGGCCGCCACCTGCTGCGCCATCTCGCGCAGCGTCGTGAGCGGGTCGCTCGGCAGCGGCTGCCCGCCGTACGAGTGGTCCTGGTCGATGAAGGCGTAGGCCCCGTCGCGCACGCGCCCGGAGATGTTCGGGTCGCCGCTGGCCACCAGGACGATGTCGCCCTGCACCACGCCATCGCGGATGGGCCCCGTGCGATAGACGCGGGTGCGGAAGCGGTGGTCGGGGCCGAGCGCCTGCAGCGCCGTCGCCATCGTCACCACCTTGGTGGTGGAGCCGGGGACGAAGAGGCGATCGCCGTTGTGCGACATGAGGACCTTGCCGCTGGCGATGTCGTAGAACTCCATCCCCCAGTGCGCGTGCGCGAACTCCGGACGGTTCATCACCGCCTGGATGCGCTTGTGGGGTGCGGGTTGGGCGGCGAGCGGCGAGGCTGCCGCGAGCGCCGCGGCGAGGGCGAGCGCCGAGGCGAGGCCAGCGGCGGGGAAGGGGACGATTCGTTGCATCTGCAGGCGCGTGTGAAGGGTGGGATGCGATGGCCGGGCGGCAGTGGCGCGGAAGTTGGCCCCGGGCACGCGGTGCGTCAAAAGCGAATCGTGAAGGTGACCCCGCGCATGCCGCGGGGAGACTCGAACCTCACCGGAGGGGACGATTCGGCGCCGCGAAACGCGTCGTAGATCACGCTCGCGACGAAGTTGCCGATGGCGGCACCCGCCAGCACGTCCGAAGGGTAGTGCACGCCCCCTTCCACGCGCGCCCACGCCGTCCCGGCGGCCAGCGCCCCCAGGGCGATCGCCGATGCCGGGCGCGCCGGCGCGCGAAGGGCCGACGAGCGGAGGTTGTCCAGCGACATGGCCTGGTAGGCGAAGGCCCGCGTCGCGTGTCCCGAGGGGAAGCTCAAGTCGTCCGATGCATCCGGGCGCTCGCGGCGCGCCAGTCGTTTGAGTCCGCTGGTGACGCCGGTCGCGGCAATCGCCCCGCCCTCTTCCCATAACAGCCGTTGCAGCCGGTCGCCCCATCGCTCGTCCTTCCGCGGCAGCAGGAGCGCCGTGGCGGCCATCCCGATGTGGCTCGCCGTGCGCAGGTGGTCGCTGGCATCGAGCGCGCGCGGGCGCGAGCCGAAGACCGGCGTCTCCCGCGCCGCCCAGCGGGAGATCCGGCGGTCCCACGGCACGGCCAGCGCCGCGCCCAGCGCTGGCGCCCAGGTCCCCGGCGATTGCACCGCTCCCACTACGGCGTGGCCCCACTTCTCCCGGCTGGGCCAGCTCGCCGGCCGACCTCCGCCCGAGGCGCATCCGGCGAGGACGATGACGAGCGCGATGCCGGCGCGCGACTTCGCGACGAGGGGCAGGTCGATCCCCATGAGGTGGCCAAGGAGCCTGTGTGCTTGCGGCTGCATCAGGAATCGCTTGCGGACGCCGCCGCGATGCGCTCCGGCGGCGTCGCGCGCTTCTCCAGCACCACCAGCGCGATCCCGCCAAGGATGGCGACCGAGGCCACCATCAGGCGCAGGGTGATGGACTCGCCGAGCAGGACGACGCCCCCCATCGCCGCGATGACGGGGACGCTGAGCTGCACGGTGGCGGCCGTCGTGGCCCGCAGGTGCGGGAGGACGCTGTACCAGATGATGTATCCCATCGCCGACGCGAGCGCCCCGGACACGATGGCGTACGCCAGCCCGGCCGCATCCACGGAGGCGCGCTCCTGCGCCAGCAGCACGGCGCTCATGGCCGCGGCGGCGAGCGCCGCGCGGACGAAGTTCCCCGCCGTCACCCTGGCCGGATCGCCCGCCCCGCGCCCGCGCAGCGAGTAGACGCCCCACGCCACTCCCGCCCCCAGCATGAGGAGGGCATCGAGGAGCGGCGGGGCGGAGAGCCCCGGCAGGAGCAATCCCACCAGCCCCCCGAAGGCCAGGGCGAGTCCAACGACCTGCAGCCACCACATGCGCTCACCGCTCCACAGGCCATAGCTGATCATCGTCGCCTGCACCGCCGCGAAGAGCAGCAGCGCCCCCGTTGCCGTCGTGAGGTGCACATAGGCGAGCGAGAAGGCGATCGCGTAGGCGAAAAGGGCCATCGCCGATCGCCAATTGCCGGCGCCGGAACGCCCCCCGCGCGTCATCCGGACCAGCACCCAGAGTGAGACGGCGCCTGAGACCAGGCGGACCGTGGTGAAGGTCGACGCATCGATTGCCGTCCCCTTCAGCGCCGCGCGGCACAGCAGGGAGTTCCCCGCGAATGCCGCCATGGTGAGCGCCGTCAGGAGGATCTTGCGAAGGGGTGACATGTCAGCGGCGGGAGGGGGGGGAGCGCGCGGAGGCGCCGTCGCACACATGCTCGATGCCGTACGATACTCCTTCACGAGGCGGAGTGCATACGCCCGGCCCCCGCCTTGCGCCCGGTCCCGCCCCCTCGCCAATTCCACCAGTCCCCACCCCACGCCTGTCCGGCACCCGATGTCGACCCTCCCGCCGCCCCACCGCGCGCCGTCGCGCTGCACCCTTCCCGCACTCCTGATGACGATGGCGCTGTGGTGCCCGACCGCCACTGCGCTCGCGCAGGATGCGGGGCGCGCCGCGCCGCGCCCGCGCGTCGTCGTCCTCGACTCCGTCAGCGTCATCGACATCGACGCCAAGCGCGTGACCGCGATGCGGCGGATCGTCATTCGTGGCGACAGCATCGTGGCCGTGGAGTCGGTGAGCGCGATGCCTCCGGATTCGGTCGACGAGTACGTGAACGCGCGCGGGGCCTTCGCCATCCCGGGGCTCGTGGACCATCACGTGCACCTCGTGCAGGGGATGACGGCGGCGCTCGAGCGCGGGGCCCGCGGCGGCGTCACGATGGTGCAAGCCATGGCGGGAGACAACCGCGTCGCCGGCGAGTACGCGCGCGCCTCGCGCGCCAGGGAGATCGTCGCCCCCGAGATCGCCTATGCCTCGGTGATGGCCGGCCCCGACTTCTTCGTCGATCCGCGCTTCATCGGGGCCAGCGACGGCTTCCCGGTCGGCAAGGCGCCGTGGGCGCAGGCGGTGACCGCGGAGAGCGACATCCCGACCGCCGTGGCGGCGGCGCGCGGCTCCGGCGCCGAGGTGCTGAAGCTGTACGCGATGATCGACAGCGCCCTCGCGGCGCGCCTGACGGCCGAGGCGCATCGCCAGGGAATGCGGGTGGTGGCGCACGGGACGGTCTTCCCCGCGCGGCCGTTGCAACTGGCGGCGGCCGGGGTCGACGTCCTCACCCACGCCCCCTACCTCTCCTGGCAGGGCGCCGCCGAGGTGCGCCCCGAGGACTCGTGGAAGCGGCGCGACGGCCCCTACGCCACGGTCCGCGCCGACGGCCCCGAGCTCACCGCCGTCCTGGCGGCGATGAAGGCGCACGGGACGTACCTCGAGCCCACCCTCTGGGTCTTCTCGCGCCCGGATGTCCCCCCGGTCGTGGCCAAGTGGGGGGCGCAGCTCACCGTGCGGGCGCAGGCCATGGGGGTTCCGATCCTGGCCGGGACCGACGGCTTCGTGGAGCGCGACACCACCGCGCTCCCGGTCATCCACCGCGAGCTGCAACGCCTGGTGGAGGCCGGACTCACCCCGGCCGCGGCGCTCGCGGCCGCCACCACCAACCCCGCGCGCGAGATGCGGCGCGAGCACACGCACGGCGCGGTGGCCCCGGGACGCGTGGCCGATATCGTCCTCCTCGACGCCAACCCGCTCGGCGACATCCGGAACACGACGCGCATCCGCGCCGTGGTGCTGCGCGGTCGGGTGCTGGTGCGTTAGGCAGGGCAGGGCGCCGCGGCGTGGCGCGCCGCGTGAGGGGCGCCGGGCTGCCCTCTCGCAGCCCGGCGCGCTCGCCTTGGTACGATGCGCGACTAGTTGGTCGCCTTCGCCAGCGCCTTGATCGCCGCCGACATCGCCTTCACCCGCTCGGCATCCTTCGCCCCGGCCACGTCCTTGTCCACCTGCTTGGCCAGGGCATTCAGCGCATCGCGCCGCCCCTTCCCCTGCTGCGCCTCGGCCGCGTCGAGCGCCGTCGCAATCGCTGAGGTGCGCTCCGCGGCCAGCCCGTTGCCGCGCACCAGCTGGTCCAGGTACGACCGCACCACCGGGAAGGCCGCCGGCCACTCGATGCGCGGCTGGCTCTGCGGGTTGTACTGGGTGAAGCGCACCAGCTTGGCCGCCTCGATCTCGTTCTTCGACAGCTGGTCGCTCGGCTCCAACTCGAGAATGTCGAAGCCGCGGTCCATCTCCGACGAGTAGATCAGCCCGTTCCAGTAGTAGGCGCCCCACGAACCGCCGATCGTGCTGCGGAATCCGCGCTGCCCCGGTGGTGGCTGCGTGACCGGGACGTCGACCCCCGGCGGGTTGTCGATGGGGCCGCGGTCGAAGTAGGCCAGCTCCTTCGGGTTGTTGGAGTCCGTGAAGTCCATCACGCTCACCCCGCCCTGGTACCACCCCTGCACCATGATGTCACGCCCGGGGACGGGGATCAGCCCGCCATTGTGCGAGACGCAGTTCTCCTCGGCCGTCTGCGCGGTGGGGATCTTGTAGTAGGCGTGCTGCGTGTACTTCTTCTTGCCGTCGATGCTGAGGATCGTGTTCCCCCCCATCTCCATCATCGAGTTGGCCTGGCACATCGGCGACGTGCCGCCCCCCCACTCGTCGGTGAAGACCACCTTCTTGCCGTCGTTGCTGAAGACCGCGGTGTGCCAGAGCGAGAAGTTCGTGTCGGCCTTGGCGTCCACGCGCACCGGCCTTTCCGGGTTGGAGATGTCGACCAGGAGCCCGTAGCTCCCGCAGGCCCCGGCCAGGAGCTTGGCCGCCGGATAGGCCGTGACGTCGTGGCAGTTGCGCGGCCCGGTGGGCATCGGCGCGCCGGCCGGCGCGGGGCGGCCACGCTCGGGGCGCCCCGTGGCGCGCGGCGCCGCGTCGAGCCCCGTGAAGATGCGCGCCCCGGTCACCACCTCGGCCTTCTCGGGGTGACGGAGGTCCACCTTGATGACGTCCAGTCGGAAGAGCGAGTTGGTCTCGTCGGCCGGGTCCGTGCCTTCCTTGCACCCGGGGATCTCCGTTGCCGGGCGCGCCCCCTGGCTCCCGGAGACGTAGATGTAGATGACGTTCTTGTCCTTGGGGTGCGGGATGATGGTGTGCGTGTGCGATCCCTTGCACGTCTGCACGTTCTTCACCAGGCGCGGCGCCGCCGGGTTGGCGACGTCGTAGATGCGGACCCCCGCCATGTGATCCTTGGGGTCGGTGACGCCTCCCTTGCCGCAGTCGTTGCGGTTCCCCGCGCCCTCGGCGGAAATGAAGAGGAGCGAGCCGTAGATGGACGGGTCGCCCTGCGAGGTGATGCACTGGACCGTCGAGACCACCTTGGGGGTGGCGGGGTTGCTCACGTCCCAGATGGTGAAGCCGGCAAAGTTCCCCTGGTACACGTACTTGTCGCCGAATGCCAGGTCCGAGTTGGCGAAGGTGAGGCCGCGCGTGGAGTCCAGCCCCGGCGCCTTCGGCGTGTTGGAGACCAGGCGCATGTTCTTCGCCGCGACCCCCGCGTCGGTCTTGCCCGGCTTGAGGTTGTTGCGCGGGTCCGTCTTGCTGGGGTAGGTCTGCGCGGTGGCGAGGGAGGGGACGAGCGACGGGAGGAGGAGCGTCGCGGCCAGCGCGAGCGCCCGTCGTGCGTTGGACATCGAGGGGGACTCCTAATGATGAGGGGAAGTGCGGTGGAGCTTACTGTGCGGGAAGCTGTGACAGGAGCTGGCGCATGGCGCCGATCTCGGCGGTCTGCACCGTGACCACGTCGTTGGCGAAGACGTTCACGTCCACTTCCTGGCCCGCGCGCGGCGCGGCGAAGAGGTCCTTGACCATCTGCAGCGCTCCCTCGTGGTGCATGATCATGTAGGAGAGGAAGAGGCGGTCGAACTCCACGCCGCGGGCCGCGTCGAGCTCCGCCAGCTGCGCCGTCGTGAGCATCCCGGCCATGGTCATGGTGCGCCACGATGACGTGTCAGGCGCCATCTGGCCGTTGGCGCGGAGCCACTCCTGCATGATGCGGATCTCGGCCACCTGCGATTGGTCGATCTTGTTGGCGAGTCGCAGGACCCGCGGATTGGCGTCGTGCGACTCCGCCATGCGCGACATGTGGATGGCCTGCGCGTGGTGGGCGATCATCCCCTGCATGAACTCCACGTCGGCCACCGTGTAGTTGGCGCCGGCGGGGACGGTGATTTGCGCGCCGTGGCCGCCGTGGTGCTGGGCACGGGCAGCGGCGGGCGAGGCGGCCAGGGAGGTGCCGACGGCAAGGGCGGCGGCGAGGGCGAAGCGGCGGCGGGACATCGGGATAAGGCGTGTGACGGGGGTGTGGAGCGCGGGGGGGCGCTCGGGATACGTGGGGGAAGGGTGGGGCGTTGGCGGGAGCGGCGAACTGATCTCCGCCTCAGCGCTCCAGCCCCATCTCCCGCAGGATGCGCCGGAAGCGCGGGTGCGTGCGGACACTCCGGAACGACGGGTCGGACGCGAGGTAGATGAGTCCCGGGTTGCGCTCGGCATAGGCCTTGTCGAGCCACTCGAACGTCCTCGCCGTGTCGCCGATCATCGCCCAGGTGGACGCGATGCGCAGCGGGTCCGGCGACGCCCCCGACTGGCGCAGGTCCATCGCCAGCCATGCCCGCCAGAAGCCGGGCATGCCGGCCGACGAGTGCCCGGAGCGGAGGGATTCCAGCTCGGCCGTCGTGGCGCCGCGGAGCGCGGCGATCCTGAGGTACTCCGTGACGCCTTCGCCCTCGTGACCGCGCCGCAGGAGGAGCTCTGCCGGACCCATCGGCAGCGAGGGGCCGAGTCCCAGGCCCAGCGGATTGAGCGGGTCGAGCTGGCTCGCGCGCCGGAAATGCCACAGCGCGGCGGAGTCGTTCCCGGCCACCGAGTAGTCCTTCCCGAGCGTGATGTGCGTGCGCGGGTTCAACGGGTCCAGCTGCAACGATCGCCGGCGTGCGGCGATGGCTTCGGCCACCTCCCCCATCACCCGATGGTAGTTCGCGAGATGGTGCCAGGCGTGCGGATCGTTCGGATTGAGCTGGACGGCGCGGCGGAGCGAGCGCTCCGCGCCCTTCCAGTCCCATTCGAAGAAGAGCCGGAGCATGCCCAGGGACGCGTGCGCCTCGCCCAGGCGAGGATCGAGCTCCAGCGCGCGCGTGGTCGCGCGGCGCAGCGCCGGGACCCCCGTCTCGGCCGGCATGTGCCGGAAGTAGAGGAGCGGGCCGATCGCGCTGGCCTTTCCCGCCCACGCCAGCGCGAAGGACGGTTCCACCGTGCTCGCCCGATCGAACAGCTCCAGCGCGGTGCGTAGCCCCTCGCCGGACAGCGTGTTGCGCAGGTACAGTCCGCGGAGATAGAGGTCGTACGCCTCGATGCTCGGGGTCGGGCGCTCCCGCGGCGAGAACCCCAGTTGGAATGATCTGGCGATCGCCTGCGCGATGCCGTCCTGCACGGTGAACACGTCCGCCACCGCTTCGTCGAACTGCTCCGACCAGATGTGGTAGCCCGTGCTGGCGTCGATCAGCTGCGCCGTCACCCGCACCCGATCGCCGGCCTTTCGCACGCTCCCTTCCAGCACCGACTCGACGCCGAGCGCGTGGCCGATCGCGCGCGCGTCCATCCCGCGATTGCGGAGGGCGAAGGACGAGGTGCGCGCCGCCACGCGCAACTCGGCGACGCCGCTCAGCGCCGTGATGATCTGCTCGGTCAGGCCGTCGCTGAAGTACCGGTCGGCCGAATCCGCGCTCATGTTGACGAACGGCAGGACGCCGATCGACCGGGCGGAGCGGGCGGGTGCCGCTGCGGCTTGGCGGGGCGGCGGGCGAGTCCCGTAGGCGACGGCTCCCGCCAGCACGATGAGCATCGCGGCGGCAGCGCCCCACCTTCCGCGGGCGCGCCGCTCACTCGGCGGCGTGGCCGCCGCCTCGGGGAGCGAGCCGGTCGGCGTCTCGGCTGGCGCCTGAGCGACGCCCTCCCGCGGTTCGGGCGCCGGGCGGGCCCGAGGTTCCGTCGCCACTCGGACCTGGGGCCCGAGCCGCAGCCGCTCCGCAAGCGCCAGCACGTCCGCATCCGGCTCGGCGTCGAACTCCTCACGGAGCAGCGTCGCATGGATGCGCGCATGCTGCAACGCCCCCGCCCGATCGCCGGCGGCGTCCAGCGCCTGCATCAGCCGCAATGCGACGTGGCCGTTGAAGGGATCGTGGGCGGCGAGGCGGCGCCACCACGCGGCGGCGGGGGCCAGCTCCCCGCCTTCCTCGCATCGTCTGGCCAGCGCTTCGAGCGCCGCCGCGTAGCGGCGCGCCAGCCGATGTCGCTCGGCCGCCATCCAATCCTCGAAGGCCGGCGCATCCGCCAGGTGGAACCCGTCCAGCAGCGGACCTGCGTACGTCTCCACCGCGCGCTCGAGGGCGCCCGCGTCGAGCAGCGCCTCGAACTCCGTCACGTCGCACGACACCCCTTGGCCCAGCGTCAGGGAGTCGTCCAGGGACCGGACCGTCCCCTCGCCCAACCCGGTCCTGATGATGTAGAGCGTGTCCGAGAGCTGCGGGCGAGCGCGCTCGGGGCGGGCATCCGGCCAGAGCAGCGCGATGAGCTTGTCGCGCGAGACAGGGCGGTCCCGGGCCATCGCGAGGTACGCCAGCAGCGCCAGGCGCGGGCCCTGGGCCGCGCGACCGGCCACCCCGCCGCCGTCGGCATCGCGGATCGACGCAGTTCCCAGAAGGCTGAGCGTCAGCACGGACCGGTTCGAGAGATCTGCGAGACTTCCGCGAGAGGGGCGCGATGCCACCGTTGCACCCTACATGCCACGCACGGCCGCAGCAAGCACCAGCCCCGGTGGCCGGTAGGCTGGCTGTCGGCCGCGATGGACACGTGGGCGAGGCGCTCCACTCGAACGAGGGCGCCGCCTCGCCCCGGCAAGGACGAGGAGATCCCATGCGCGTTTCACGCCCCCGGCGCCTTCCCGGCGCCATGGTCACCCTGGCAGCCCTCGCCGCCCTGGCGGCCTGCGCGGAGAAGGCCAGCCCGCCGACCGCCCTGTCGGTCCCCGTCTTCAGTTACGGAGCGGACCATGCCGGCGGCAATTTCGGCACCCACATGAAGGGCGAGAACGAGACGCCGCCTCGCCCCTCACTCGCCCAGGGGCAGCTCGTGCTGCGGCGGGACAACGACGGCAGTCTCCACTATCGGCTGCTCGTCGCCGGCGCCGTGGACATCACGCAGGCGCATATTCACCTCGCGCCTCCGGGAGTCCCTGGCCCCGTCGTCGCCTGGCTGTACCCCGCTGCACCGCCCGCCCAGCTCATTCCCGGCCGGTTCAACGGGGTGCTGGCCGAGGGGGTGCTCACCGACGCCGGCGTCGTCGGCCCGCTGGCAGGCCAGGGCGTCGCCGGGCTGATCGCGGCCATAGAGGCGGGCAACGCGTACGCGAACGTGCACACGGTCCAGTATCCGCCGGGCGAGATCCGCGGGCAGGTGAAGTGACGTGGCCGGGCGTCCCGCCGGGAGGGCCGGCGGGACGCACCGGGGGGGCGATTGCGACTCAGGACACGGGGCGCCGGGCAATCCAGGGACGGTTCAGTCTGGGTTGGCGCTGGGTGGTGCGAGCGGCCGCGAGGGAGAGGGCGGGCGTGCGCATCACCAGGAGTGCGTCGGTAGGGAGCTTACGGTGAAGTCGCCCAGGCAGCGCCGGGCGTCGACGAAGCTGCGGGCCATGCCGATGCGAAGCCATAGCACCGAGTCTGCTGCGACGGCGATCGAGTCCACGCGCGGACGGTAGCCGAGCCGCATCGAGCGGAGCGGGAGGCGCCCCGCGCGTGGTACCGTGATGCGGAGGTATCCAAGCGAGTCAGCGGTACCGCCGAGTGCGTCGTCGCGTGAGCCGAACGTGACGTGACCGAGTGGGGCGCCCGTGGCAGTGCGGTAGAAGTGCAGCACCAGAGCGCCGGGTCCCGCCGTCGCAGAGTCGATGGAAACGGTACCGGGCGGATCGTGCGGGTCCGCGCAGGCGGGATTCACTCGTGCCGCAGCCGATGGTGCGCGCGCGCACGCTGCGCAGAGCCACGGTACCAGGGCAAGGGCGAGCCGTCCCGTCGAACGTGCCCGTCTGCTGCAACCGATGTGGGGCGGCATACGAGGTCGGGAATGAGTCACGCCGCCGACCGCTACGACGCCGGGGAGCTGGTCGATGGGGTCACGAGGAGCACGGCATTGTAGGCGGCGGCGTAGGGAATGGCGTCTTGCACGAACGCCATCCAGTCGTCACCGAACAGCCCCACCGATCGTGGCGTGAGGGCACGGACCGGATCGCTCGCTGCGCGCCGCTGCTCCTCGGACGACACTCCGGGGACGCTGAGCGAATCACCGACCTTCACCGCGAGCAGCATCCGGTCACCGCGGCGTGCGGCGCCCTGGGCCGCCGCGACCGGATCCACCAGAGCCGGCGGACGCCAGCCGACGGATGCCACTGGTGTGCTGGGCGCAGCTCCATCGTGCGTGAGCCGCTCGCTCAACGTCGTCCCCGTGGCCAAAACGACAGCAGCCGTCAGGCCTGCTACCACTCCACTCCGCATCTCAGCCAGCCACGTCCGCATCCTGTCCTCCCTGAAGTGATGCACGTGATACCCAAGGCGAACCAACGAGTGCCGTCCCTGCAACCCACGCCGGCTCGCCCTGCGTCAAGGTTGACCGACAGCCGAGGCGACAAGGGGCGATCGGCAGCGCACTGTCCCATTCGGGCGGGCTAGTACCGCCGCTCTCGGACCTCAGCGGCGCGACTGAGGGCGTCCCAGGAGGCGTGCGAGACGCTCCGCCTCCGCACCCCACACGATGGAGGGCGTGCACTTCGACGTGGTCAAGGTGTGGAGAGAGTCCAAGGTGGCGAACATCAACACCCGGGCACCGGCCTCGAAGCCGAACCCACACATCGTGGTCTGGGCCGCCGAGTGCACACGCACGGTATCAGTGGGCGCCCCTTTCCAGCGTCGCGTCACCGCGATGAGCGCGCGGTCCTCGGACCAGCGGTGGAACGCCTGACCGTCGCTCATGGCCTGCGAGTCGGGCACCGTCGTCACGCTGAGGACGCGTCCCTCGAACACGGCGTCAAAGCTGGCGGCGAGCTCCAGGGCGGCGGCGCGACTGCTCGGCGGCGTGGCCGGCACGCAGGTGCAGGGTAGCGCCGAGAGAGGTGGAGTGCACAGGGCGGCGGAGAGGAGCCAGGCGAGTAGCGGCATGAGTGGAGATGGAGGGTGAGGATGATGGCCCAACGCCAGATCTTGCTGCCGCCCTTCACACACTCAGCATCGGCGCGCTCGGCGCTGCCGTCGGCGCCCAGTGTGACTATCGACCCGGGCACTGATCACACGGCGAAGGCCGAGTCGAGTCCGAGTCATACGCTAGCCCACTCTCCAGCGGCGGCGCCACACTAATTCGCCGGTGCGCCCGCCTCCCCCCGGCGCCCGATCCGGTCGAGGTGCGTATCGGCGAAGCCGCTCGGGTACTTGAGCCCGTAGCCGAGCGCGCGGTCGAAGCCGATGTGCGCCGCCCACAGCAGCGCCACCACCGGCGGGCGCCCGGTGAGGATGGCCAACGCGGCGGCCGCCACCGGACCGACGTAGCTGTGGGCGAGGTTGTAGGCGACGGCGCCGATGCGGGGCCCCGCGAGGTAGAAGGCGAAGCTCAGGTCCGGCGCGAAGAACAGTGCCGCGAAGAGGAGCCACGAGTGCCCCCCGAGGTGGTAGAGGAGGACCGCGAGGGCGAGGACGGCCAGGCCCTCGAGCCGGAGCCAGGTGCGCGGGGCGCCGGCGACGGCGCCAGGGAGAGGGATGGGCATACCCAAAGCTACGGCCGCGGAAGGTAGCGGAGTAACGTCAGCTCCCGCTGAAATCGGCAGCGAGGGTCGCCAGCGATGCCGACCTCCTGGTGCGGAACGTCAGCGTGGTCGGCGTTGCGGGAGGATGAACGGTCGGGCGCGGATCGACTCCATCGACGTGCTGGTGAAACGGCGCCCTCTCGACCACGCCGCGTTCGGCAATCGCGCCGCGGCAGTCCAACTAGTCGGCGCGAGCGAAGCGCATGGCGCCGAGCATGTAGAGGGCTGCCATGGCGACGCCTAGATGCGTTCCTTCGACGCGGAGCAGCTCGCCGCCACCGGGGAGCCGGTTCAGCTGCGAGAGGAGCATGAGCAGCGCAGCGGCAACGAGCGCGCCGCCCATCCCGAGCTGGACGCCGCGCCGCGACCACCCGGAGACCACTCCGGCCCCGAGATACGACCCGACCACCGCCGAGGCGATCATGAGGACGAGGGTGACCGGATCGACCGGGACGATGCGCGTGTAGATGATGGCCTGCAGGATGACCGGGATCGTGTGCCCGAGGTTCAGCGTGCCGGGGAGCAGTTCGTCCGCCATCAATCGCCAATGCCGCACGGCCGCGGTGGTGGTGGCAAACGATCCAATGCCTAGCGTGTCGAAGAAGTTGGTGCCGAAGCCCACGGCCAGCAGGGGAACCGTGGGAGCGACCGCGCCACCGGCCTGGCGATGCCGGGTCATCGCGCGCCAGGCGGCGGCGAGGAACCAGATGCCGACGGCGATGAGGGCGGCAATGAGGGCGGCCTTGGGGTTCATGGGGGGCGTTGACGTGGTGGGCGCTTGCGGCGGCGAGGATGGGGGCGTGGGTTGGGAAACAATGCAGGGTGGTGCGGCGGGCAGCTAGCCTCAGGGTTCACGGTGCCCGGAGCCTTCGGTGCCAGCGACTGTGATCGGCCGGGGGCCGGGCGGGGTAGCCGCCGCGGGACTCTGCGCTTGCGCACAGGTCGGAGGCGCGTGGCCGTGTACTGATCAGCGAAGGGGACCGCGAACTGGTTGGAGGGGCGCGGAGTTGCCGGAGAGTCGGCGACGCGCGTGGACGGCAGGGCGACCTCGAACTCGACATGCGGTTTGGGCGCCGTCGCGCGGCCCTGCGAAGGGGCAGGCTGTGTCTGTGCCCCACTCGCCGCAGCGAGGAATGAGGCGGCGCGGCTGCTGGGTGTTGCGCTCACACCCGCGCGTCACGCGGGTTACGATGGCGTCGGCAAGGGCGGCAGGCGTTTTCAGATCAAGGGCCGCTGCATGCTGCCGGGCTGCAAGCCGGGCCAGCGCCTGGGCCGGATCGATACGGCGAAGGAATTCGACGCCGTGCTGATGGTGTTGCTCAATGAGGAGTTCGACGCGTTTGCGATCTACGAAGCGGACCGCGAGGCCGTGCTCGCGGCACTTTCCGCGCGCGGGTCGAAAGCTCGCAACGAACGCGGCGCGCTCAGCGTGACCAAGTTCAAGGCGATCAGCCGGCTGGTCTGGGAGCGTGATGGTTCTTGACCTGCCGTCAGCCTGCTACGCTGCCGAGTCCCTGGGCTGCCAGTGCTTCGCGGTTCGCATGTCAATCCAGTCGCAATGCAACTCCAGCCGTATTTCTTCGTCCCCGCGCGGAACGAGGAAGCGTTCGAGCGTGGCCGGAATCGGGAAGTACAGGCCGTTATACATCTGCTGTAGCGGCCGATCCAGGGCTTCTGCGCCTTCGCCGCGAGTAACGCCGTTGACATCGGTGGCAACCACTTCGTCAAGCCGGATCTCGTACTGAAACGCAGCGCTCACCGTGTCCGAGGCGACGTAGAGGATCTTGTTGCCAGCCCAGACCACGCCGCGGCTCTCGCACTCCGGGAGCAGATCACCGTAGGCATGAAAGGCGCTGTCAGGCAATCTGATGTAGAAGCCCGCAAGGTTCGTTGTCGATTCGTCATCGACGATGCGCAGGAGTCGTGGCATCGGTTTGCCAGCCGGTGGTTCGGCTTGCGCCTGGCCGCCTCCAACATTGACGACCTGTACATCCGAGCGCCTGACGACCTGGCGCTGGACCGGCTTGCGCACGATACCGATATCGTCCTTCAGCAGCACCCACAGCTCTGAGCGCCGCTTCGCGAGAAGTTCAAGATTGAGCGCGCCGTCACCAAAGAAACGCGGGCTCCATTTCTTGAGCGATGGTCCGAGATATTCGCGGCAGAAGGTGGCAATCAGGGAGTAGAGAACTTGCGTGTATCCCAAAGCTTCCAGCTTGGCGATTTCATCATGCCGCACGTCAACGAAAATGTCGGGGGACTGGTTGCCGCTGTACTCCTTGACGAAGACCGGGATGTCCTCGGTGAGCTTTCCTGGTACGAGCCGGAAGTTCTTCACCTCGTAGGCCTTCGAGATGCTGAGTTCGAGTTCGCTCAAGAAAACCTTCTCGAAGCGGGTCAGGTCCGTGTAAGTCTCCCGGCAGTCGATCATGCCGTCGAACGGCTTGGCGCGGCAGAATTGCTCAAGGTACTGGCGTTCGGCCTGCTGACGATGGCGATCGGCTGAGAGCAGGACCACAAGATGCCCTCTCGCCTGCATGATCTGGTTGAGAGCCTGCTTCTGCGCGACGCCGAAGAACACGCTTACGCCCCCTTGTTCCGCACGGCGCCGGATGGCGCCAAGGGTACTCTCGGCGCCATCGGCAAGGCGGACCTTGACGTTCCCGAGCTTGCTCACAAGGCCGTGCTGGTTGATGTAGCGGAAGAGTCTGGTGTACTGGCCGATCCGCTCCGGGTCGCTCAGGATCTCGTCAACGGCAACCGCCTCAAGCGTCTGGGTAATGCGGTTCAGGAGGCTTGTCGTCTCGGCGTCCAGGGAATCCCGGCCGGCCGTGGGGATGAACTTGTCGCAATCCAGACGCCCCGACACGCCGATGTTGGTAGCTATTGTGGTCGCACAGAGCTTGAAACCGCGCTTGAAAACATCAAACGCGCCATTCTCGAAGCGGATGTGGCCGGTCATGTTGATAGCCTCGCCCGAGACCGTGAGTCCATCAATCGCCGCGACGAGGGTATGTCCACGGTCCTCATACAGGCGTCCTGTAACGACGAGATTCTTGCCCTGCCAGTCCTGGGCCTCGGGTCCGCCGATCTGCGTAAGGTTGCTGCGGTCCTCGATGTCGGAGAAGGAGTTCTGAGAGAGCTTCTCCGTGCCGAAGAACACCGCGGATGGAACGAATTTGACGAAATCGCGGAGGTAGCGCCGCAGGTCGTCGAGATTCGGCGCGCTTCGAAGATGCCCGACGACAAGCGTCCCGCGCGGCCCTGCGAGATCGGATGTTTCGAGGGTAACAGGGGGGATTCGACCTTGAGATGCTTCGATATCCGCCTGTGATAGCCGCGTCAGCGTCCCTTCGGACGAGCCTTCGATCTGTGAAATCACTTCCAGCGTGTGGCATACTCCGAAATTCGCAAAGCCGCCGATGCCGAACATGCCGACGCAACCTGCTGCGATTGCTTCCGCCGTGCGCTTTCCGCTGGCACCCATGCTCCAGAAGAACCGTTTCAGGTCTTCGGCGGACATGCCGGTGCCGTTGTCGCGCACCTTGATTGTATCGCCTTCGACCGTGATATCGATTCTGTATCGCGCGTCGGCGGGATCTACGCCTTCGCGGAACGCCTGAATGCGCACGGCGTCCACGGCGTTTTGGACATTCTCGCGGATGAAGGCGAGAGGCGTCTCATAGATCTGCTTTGAGAGCAGCGTGAGGATGCTCGGAAAATCTATCCCCGGCACAAAGGTCTTGCGCTCTTCACTCACCGTGAACCTCTCTCCGCTATTGCTGCGCTCAGTTGGTTGCGAAACTCCTTGTCGCCGGTCGCCGCTACGATGAGCTGACCCGCGCTGTTCAGACGGTCAGCGGCGCTTACCGGACACCGATGAATCGCGCCAAGAACAACGACCTTGGCCTCGTCCGGCTGGCCGATGTCCATAAGAAGCTCGGTGAGGTTGAGCGCGTCGGACGGCTCCGGCGACCCGCTCTCGATCAGCGAGCGGTAGAGCATGATGGCGCGTTCCTTGTCGGCTCTTTCATCGGAGTTCGCAAGCGCAAGTGCGAGCATGCGCGTGGCGCAGAGCGCGAGCGACTCGTCATCGGATGCTATGTACGGTTCGACCTGTCCCCGCAGCATCTCCCAGTCATGGGAGTCGCAGAGGTCCTGCCAGAGGTCTTTGGTGTGGGAGAACGGTTCGGCCGGCCCGACGGCGGCGAGTGACCGGGCGTCTGCCTCCTGCCCGCCGAGCCGCGCCTGCAAGCTCGCGTCGGTTGCGCAGAGATTCGACAGTCTTGCGGCATAGGTACTTACCGCGTCGCCGTGGGCCGCGAGAATGGCGGCGAGGTCCTCACGGCCATACAGCACGCGCAGCACGTTGCGAAACGCCAGAAAACCCAGCGTTTCTGACTTCAGGGCCGTGTCACCGATTCCCTCCATGGCCGCAAGCGATGCCATCGTATAGCTCGCCCCGGTTGGCACCGGGACTTCGGCTTTCATGTCGAGCAGGAGAGCTGCGAGGTAGTACAGGTGCGATGAGATGCCATAAGCGGCGAGCGCCTCCGCCAGCTCGCGGAGGTCGCACTGCGCGATTGGCTGGACTTCGATCCGGTATCGCTGGGTGGCAACTGAATTGAACGCCCCGTCGCCCGGACTATAGCGATGCGTCGCAATCGTGCGCTCGGCTTGACGAAGATCGAGGCGCACAAATGAATAGGTATTGTGCGACTGCCGCGTCTCAAACGATGCGCCAGTGGCGACGGTCACGCAGCCGCCCGGAGTCTGCCCGCCAGCGCGTTCCTCCGGTTCATGAAGGTGGCCGCAGTGGTAGAAATGGCACTTGCCTTCAATGCGCCTCAGGGCGGCGCGGCGGTCGAAGTCCTGTAGCAGATGAAGAGGGTGATGGCCCATGGCCACCACGATGTGGGGCGGATCAGCGCTCTCGACCGCCAGGGAGAGCGCGTTCAGGAGCTGGCGCTCTCCAAGCAGCAACTTCATGTGATCATCGATGCCGCCGTTAGCGAGCCATGCGGTGTCAAGTCCGACGATGGCGATGCGAACGCCATCGACAATCAAGCGCGCGACGTATCCAAGGCCGTCGGGCGTGGGGATTCTCTCCTGGTTGGCAAAGTAGGACTTCTGAAAACTTCGATAATGTTCCTGACGCGCCATCAGCGTTCGGAAATCATCGGCATCGGGAGAGCCCAGAAAGGCATCGGTGCTGGCCGAGTCCTGAAGAGCGGCACGGGCGCCCTGAAAGCAGAACCTCTGACGGTCCCGGTCGATGTCGTGATTCCCCGGTATGCAGAAGATCCGGTCGGCCGGGACGCCCGATGCTGCGGACAGCTCGTCGAGAAAGCCTCTGACAAGCTCATACTCCTCGGCCTTGCCACCAAACGCGAGGTCTCCCGTGACGAGAGCGAAATCTGCGGGGCGCTCCGGGCGTTTGGCGCGGATATCCTCGTACATGGCCGTCGTCACGACGTGCTGCGGCCAGGCATCGCGCGGGCGCATGTGGATGTCGGAGATATGAAGCCAGGAGATCGGGCGCACCTAGATCTCCTCTTCCAATACCTGCCCGTGTTCCTTGAGCCAGGCTCTTGCCTTATCCATCGTTGGCGTGCGTGCGCGGACGATGTTCCAGAAGGCCGGCGCGTGATTGGCTTCGATCAGGTGGGCGAGTTCGTGAATGATGACGTAATCGATCACGAACATCGGGGCCTTGATGAGCCGCCAGTTGAAGGTGACGCTGTCGCCGACGGTGCAGGAGCCCCAGCGGTACCGGTTGTCGACGATGCGCGCGCTGCTGAACGTCACGCCCAGCTCGCGGGCATGCTGTTCGACCCTGGGTATGATCCGCTGGCGCGCTTCCTCCTTGTACCATTCCCGCAGGACCTCCCGCCGTCTGCGCTGGTGCGCCCGGGGGACAAGAAAGCGCTCGTCGAATTCGACCTTCCCGGAGCCGGTTTCGGTCAGCTCGATCTGGTAATCGCGCCCCATGTACAGGGCGGATTCGCCGTTGACGACCTCCTTCCCAGGCGGATGGCGGCGGTCGACGTATTTCTGCGGATCGCGCAGCTTCTCCAGAATCCACTGTCGTCTTTCGTCGACGTGGCGCCGGACCTCCTCATCGGCCATCCCCTCCGGCGCGCGCACGACGACCGTCCGGTCGCGCTCGACCGTTATGGTCAACGTCCGGCGCCTCGCTGAGCGCGTGACAGTGTAATCAACTTCCGTCACGGTGCGTACAGTATCGTATCATGGTTCCTCTCGCCGATCTCCATAAGTCGGCTGATGATCCTGGTGCGGTTGGCCACAAGATCAGGTACGGTCGAGAACTCCGACTGAAGCAGAATCCGTTGTAGATCCGCCTTGAGCTTCTGTCGGGCCGGCGCGCTTTCCCAAAAGCCGATGAGCCGGAGCTCACGCTCTATGTCGCCGAAGATTTGCTGAGTGAGGTTGACAAGAGTCGAAATCGCGTCGTCGCTGAGCTCATCGTCCCCAAACGTTTCGGAGCGAAGAACACGGAATATCGGCATCTGCTTCTTACGGTGGAGACCGTATGTAGGCTCTCGACTGGCCGCAACGATCTCCCGGCGAAGCCGCTCAAGTTCCTGGAGAATTCGGTCCCAGTTGTCTCTAAACTCTTGAAGAATGAAGTTGAGCTCCTCGGCGAACGAGGCTTGAAGGTGTGGGTCGTCATCCAGCTCGATGTCGATGTGGTGCCGAACAGCATGCTCGATTTCGGCGGCCTTCGTCTTGGGGCGGCCGCGCTCGTGCACTTCTTCCTGAAAGCTTTCGTCGAGGATTGAGATCGGCGGGACCTTGACGTCCACACCGCGCGAGACGAGAAAGGCGTCCGTGATCGCGCGCAGCTTGGGCGGGATTCCGTTCATGCTCAGGCGCTCGTCGCGCAGATGCTTCGCGGCCAGCGCGTTGACCTCGGCAAGCGCCTGAAAGCTGCCCATGAAGGCGAGCGCTTCCTTGGCCGGGAAGACGACATCGAGCGCTTTGGTGAATTCCCTGAACAGCTTCATGAACTCAAAGCGCAGGTCCTCGTCGTAGAAGAGGTCGAAAAACGCATCGTGGTCGGTGAGATCGGTCAGGCCACGCGCTTTCAGGAATTCCATCAGCGCGGCCTCGGCCGCGCGCAGGGCGCGCAGCTCATCCTCCGGGAAGCTCAGGCTGCCGAGGATTTCCGCCTGCTCGCGCTCGTCGTAGTTATCGAGCGCCTTCTTCAGATGATGGCCGACGCCTACATAGTCGACGACGTAGCCCTTCTCCTTGGCGCTGCCCGCGACGCGGTTGACGCGCGCGATGGCCTGGAGAAGGCCGTGGTCAGTGATGACCTTGTCCAGATACATGACCTGTTCGACGGGGGCGTCGAACCCGGTCAGAAGCATGTTGTTGACGATGACGATGCCGATGTCGCCGGTGACGCCCTCGTCCTTGCCGCCGAAGGGGAGCTTGAAGCTCTTGATCGTGGTCTTGTGCTTGCCGGAGTCGGTGAAGGCCTTGAGGTGCAGCGGGTCGTTATGCCCGCCCGAGATCACGACGTCGGTCCTGAGCCTGCGCAGCCGATCGAGGTCGATCCGCTGCGGGTTGGCCCCTTCGAGCTCGGCGATCGCATCGGTCAGCGCGCGGTCGACGGCGCCCTTGTAGCTGGCGGCGGCTTCACGCGATGTCGCCACGATCTGCGCCTTGAACCCGTTCGGGAACACATGGGCGACGTAATGCGCCACCATATCCCGGGCTTTGGCGTCGATCGTGGCTTGGGCTTCGAGGTAGGCGTTCTTCGAACCGTAGCCCAGGATCTCGAGTCGCTCCTGGATGTTGTAGTCGCTGAACACGTCCGCGAAGGCCGTGTCCATGCCGGCCCGGTCCGGCACTTCGGCGTTGTGGGTCCGCCCTTCGTACACGATCTCCCGCGTCACGCCATCCTCGATAGACTGGCGCATCGTGTACTTGTCGATGTAGTCGCCGAAGACCTTTTCGGTCTTGTCGATCGGCGTGCCGGTGTAGCCGATCCGTGAGGCGTTCGGAATCGCCTTGTCGAGATTTGCGCCGAGAACGGAGTATTGCGAGCGGTGCGCCTCATCCGTCATGACGAGGATGTTCGGGCTTCTGTTCAACTCCGGGAAAATCTCGCGAAGCTCCTCATCCCGGAACTTGTGGATCATCGCCATCACGAGATCGGACGAGTCGGTTGCGAGAAGCTCCTTTAGCCGCTTGATGCTGTCCGCGAGCTTGACCGTGAAGCCGATGCTCTGGCTCGTCTCGGTGAGCTGCTCTTCGAGCTGCGTACGGTCCGTGACGAAGACGACCTTCCAGCTCGCCAGCGTCGGGTGGCGGTACATCTCCCGGACCATGAACATCATCGTGAGAGACTTCCCCGACCCCTGGGTGTGCCAGACGATGCCGCTGCGATCGCGCGGCGTCTTACCCTCCTGAAGGCGCTTGACGGCGATCTTCACCGCGCGGAACTGCTGGTAGCGGCCGACGATCTTGATGAGCTGGCCCTTATCGTCGGTCGAGAAGAGCGTGAAGGTGCGGATGATGTCGAGCAGGTTGTCCCGGTCGAGCATGCCGGCGACAAGGCGCTGCTGGTCGTTCGGGCTGCTGGCGCCGTGTTCGAGCTCGTTGAGCGTGCGCGGGTAGGGATCAGCCCAGCGGAAGAGGTGCTTCTCGTTATGGGTCGTGATCGTGCCGAACTTCGCTTCCTGCCGGCACGTTGTTACGACGAACTGGTTGTAGTAGAACAGCTCCGGGCTGCCTTCGCCCTTGTCGCCGCGCTGCTCGCTATAGCGCAGGAGCTGGTCGATCGCCTCGGGAATCGGCTCCTTGACCTTGGGCGATTTGCACTCGACGACCACGACCGGCAGGCCGTTTACGAAGAGGACGATGTCCGGATAGATGTGATGCTCGGTGCCGCGGATGCGCACCTTGAACTGGCATACAGCGATGAAGCGGTTGTTGTCGCGGTTCTTGAAGTCGATGAAGCGGACGGTGGGGCTCTTCTCGCCGCTCCTGCGGTTCTCGGCGACGCTGCTATTCTCCAGAAGGAGCTGGAGGACATGCCGGTTGTTCTGGATCAGGCCGGTGCCCGGGAAGTTGGCCGTGAGATGCTTGATCACCTCCTCGACCTGGTCGTCCTCGATCCACGGGTTGATGACCTTGATCTGCTCCCGCAAGACCGGGAGCATCACGACCTCCGTGAAGCTCTCGCGGAACGTGTCGGAGGGCTGCTGCTTGCTGTCGCAGTCGATGACGGTCCAGCCCAATGCGCGGAGCTGCTCGAGGAACGGTATCTCGACGTGGTTGCGTTCGTCGAGCTTGATCTCCCTGGCGGTTTGTGCGCTTACCGCCATCAGGCCACCTGCTCTTGGGCTCTGTCTGCTTCAAGCAGCGGCGTGACGCGTCTGCGGCCGGTGAGGAGATCTTGTTGGAGCCCGCGCTTTAGAGCCCGAAGCTTTGCTAAGGTATCTCGGTTTGTAGCGCTTACATGATCAAGGGCGCGAACGCGCTCCACGATGACTTCCTGCTCTTCAAGGCTGTTTGGGAATGCGGCCGAAAGCGCTCTCAGATTTGTAGGGTTGATGTTCACCTGCTGAACGCCAGGAGTAGCGAACCGCCGCATGGCGATTTGCGTTCGTGGCCAATTCAGCCAGATGTTGAGCAGTTCGGGTGACAGGATACTTCTATCGGGATTGAGTCGGACGAGATACGATGCAAACGTTGTCCGCTCATGCTGGCCACGCCAGATTCCTGTCCGTCCGACGTGTTCCCAGCTATTCGTGCGATTGAACAAGACATCACCTGCCCGAAGCCACAGGCGATCGGGCACGGGCGCGGCCGTGAACTTGAGATCAGTCAAATCGGCCTCCCCATTCGACAGGTTATTCATGCGCAGTACGGGCTGACCGCTGTCGCCAAGCGACGAGGAAATCCCATACTCCGCCGACGGGACGAATACGGCCAGCGGTTCGCAGCGCCAACTAACCGGAATCATGCCCATCGGCGACTGCCGAAACTCTTGCGTCGTCCTGGAGCGCACCCGTCCTTGCTCATCGACGCCATGGGTTAGGAGGTCACCCGCCAAGCCCGCTTTGATGCGCTGTTGCTTGGCGATAAGCG
Source organism: Gemmatimonadetes bacterium SCN 70-22 (assembly GCA_001724275.1). Taxonomy (NCBI): domain Bacteria; kingdom Pseudomonadati; phylum Gemmatimonadota; species Gemmatimonadetes bacterium SCN 70-22. The sequence continues at coordinate 3,589 of MEDZ01000002.1, read as the reverse complement.
CCTCTGTCCGCTCGATCGCCGAGTCAATCGTCGAGAGGATTGCAGCGATGCTAGATTGCTCGCGCTTGTCACAGGCAAGTATGGTGAGCTTTTCCAGCACTTCCTTATCAACGTGCGGAATACCAGACCCAGAGGTTTGTCCCTTGAGATATTCTTCCCACCCCTTCAGCGCGTAATAGAAGTATTCTGCGTCGTAATCAGTGCCAGGTCGGACGCGCGTCATTGTTGATGCGAGAATTCCGTGCTTTGCCTTGAAGATCTCACCCGCGTTTGATCCGTCCCAAAGGACGATCGTTTCGCCATCCATAACATGGACGGCGTTTGGCGATGGCTTGACAAACTCAGCCGACGATCGTCCGCGAAGATACTCTGGAGTGAGATACAATTCGGCGTCTGGGCCATCGTATGGCTGTATCAGCGGGGGCTTGCCCTTATCCAACCTTACGAATGTGGCAAGGGTCTCGGATCGACGAGCGGAATTCATCAGCAGTACCCCAATCCGCTCACGAATCCGTCAAGCGTCTTCAACGTCTCGTCGCGAGCATGCTCCAGTGCGCGACTTGACACCGCGTACTTGTCTCGCAGGCGGTCGACCGCCGCGATAACGACGCGCTTCTCCGCGGCGACGTAGCGGCCCAATTGCGAATGCGCAATGTCGTACAGCTTCCTGAGGATGAGCGTTTTCGCCTCAGGCTCCGTCAGCCTGCCGCCGATGGCAGCAAGGGAGGCGTCAGCATCTGTCAGACGCATGCGCAGCGATTTAATGTCCTTCTTCAGTGCCGTGACCTTGCGGTTCTCGCCCTTGCGGGCCGGATCGAGTGTGGCGAGCTGCTTCTCTGCCTGCTCGATCAGTACGTGCGTTTCGCCGATGACGTCATCGGCGCCGTGGCGCTTGAGCTCTAGCTTGAGTTCCAGTTCGGCGACCAGGTCCTTTAGTTTCGCCTTCGCCTCCCTGATGCGCGTCTCGATGGCGGTGATGGCGTCCTGCTGGTCCTGGAGCGCCTTTCTTTCCCTGGCCGCGGATGCGCCCGCGGTGCCTTTGAAGTCGTCGATCAACTCCTTGAGCGCCTTCTTGATCACGGCAGCGGTGACCGTCTCATCCTCTGCGGGCTCGTAAGCGGCGACTTCCTGCGCCGCTTCAACGGCTTCGTCCAGTCCGCTCTGGGCATCGGCGATGCGCGCTTCCGTCTCAGCGATCGCGTCGGCCTCGGCCCGGAAGAAGGCCGCGATGAGGTAGCTGTCCGGGATCAGCGCGTGGTGCCAGCCTGTGGAGACGATGGTCTTGAGGTCGTAGCGGATCTGCTGCCACCAGTTCACGAACACGCCCGCGCTCTTGAATTCGTCGAGAACCTGAAGCGGGACGAGCTTCGCTTTAAGCCCGGTGAGGAGTTCCTGACGGACGTCGGGCAGTTTCCGGCCATCGGAGAGCCTGGCGAAATCGTCGCGCGCGACCGCCCACCATTCTTCGAGCGCCGTGTGGTGACGTGCGACTGTTTCCCTGACGCCCGTATCGGATTCGAGGAGGCGGCGGATGTCGGCTTTCGCCGCGACCAGCGGGCGAAAGCGAAGATAGCCCGGACGTTCGGGCTCGAAGAGGGTTGTTGATGAAGTGCCGAACCGTGCGAAGTCTGGTTCGTGCGCCTTCACCTCCACCTCCGGCACGCCGCCGATGAGGTGCGCCTGCACGTCCTCCGGCTCTGGGTCCGGCGTGTTGTCGACGTAGCGGCGGATGTTGAGGTTGTAGTCGTGCTCGCCGATGATTTCCTTCACGTCGACGAGACGGCTGTACTTCGGAATCTCGCGCTTGTGCGTGAACACGAAGTCGATTTTCTCGATATCCTCGGGGCGTAGTTTCTTCTGCTTCTTGCCTTCGGCGTATTCGCGGTCGGCGTTGATGAACAGGATCTTCCCGCGCAGCGAGTCGGGCTTGTTCTTGTTCATCACGAGGACGCAGGCAGGAATCCCGGTGTTGTAGAAAAGACCCTGGGGAAGGCTGATGATCGCCTCGATCACGTCGTCCTGGATGAAGATTTCGCGGATGAGCTTTTCCTTGCCGCCGCGGAACAGGACGCCGTGCGGCATGATCGTGGCCATGTGGCCGTCGGGCTTGAGGCTGGCCAGCATATGTTGGACGAACATCAGATCAGCCTTCTTGCCCGTCTCCGGGCACCATTCGCGGAAGCGCGAGGGGAATTTCAGCGTCGCCCGGCTGTAGTTCTGCGAGAAAGGCGGATTCGCAAGGACGCGGTCGAACTTGCGTATCGCGCCTTTGTCCAGAATCTGCGGGTCCTCCAGCGTGTCGGCGTTCTCGATAGTGAAGCGCGTGATGTTGTGGAGGATCATGTTCATGATGCAGATCGACCAGACGGTGCCGTTCGAGTCCTGGCCGTAGAGCGCGAGGTCGTTTGCGTTGTCTCCCTGTTCCTCGACATACTGGTGGCTCTGGATCAGGAAGCCGCCGGAGCCGACGGTGGGGTCGTAGATCTCCTGCCCGGCGCGGGGCTTGACGAGCTGCACGAGAAGCCGCACGACCTCGGCGGGTGTGTAGAATTCCCCGCCCTTCTTCCCGGCGCTATCCGCGAAGTACTTGATCAGATACTCGTAGGCGGCGCCGAGCAGGTCGGGGAATTCGAAGTTGTCGTTGACCAGCACGAATTGCGGCTGGTTGAAGTGGTCGAGCAGGTCCTTCCACTTCTGGTCGGGAATCTTGGTTTTGCCCTTAACGGCGTTGAAATCGATGTTGTTCTTCAGGACGCCCGTGAGGGCGTCGTTTTCATCCTCGACGGCGGCGAGCGCCTTGTTGAGCATGTTGCCGATGTCTTGCTTCAGGTCCTTCAGGGCAGGAACGAGCTCGCCATCGGCATCGACCCAAGGCTCGTGCCAGCGCGCCCTGACGGGAGTGAAGAAGGTCTCTCCGTAGGAGGTCTTGTCCTCCAGGAGTTCGTTCAGAAGGTCGGGGTCCTTGATATGGGCGAAGTCCGTCCGGCGCAGCGTTTCGCGCTTGCGGTCGAATTCATCCGAGAGGCGCTTGAGGAACAGGAGGCCGAAGATGAATTCTTTGAATTCCGACGCGTCCATCTTGCCGCGCAGGATGTCGGCGGCCTTGAAGAGGAAGCCTTCGAGCTGGGCGAGGGTGATCTTGTCGCGTGCCGCGCCGCGCCCGTTCGGGCTGACTATGCGGGAGACCCGGAGCGGGGCAGGCGCTGCCTTGTCGTTGTCGGCCGCGGGGACCGCAGCCTGTTTCTTCGGTTTGGTCGCTGTCACACGTGCCATCTGCTCTTGGTCTCCTGCGTCGGAATGCGCGGTATGACCCCCGTGCCGCCGTTGGCCCTGTCCGAGGGGCTCGGGCGTTGTCATGAAGATAGAGGTCGGGGCTGACAGGGAAACCCATGGGGGTGGCGGGGTTCCGCGCGGTGAGCCAGGCGTATGCCGCACACCAGCAACGATGCGTGTAGACGTACACCCACATTCCCGCAGGCCTGAACAGGCAAATTCCCGCACCTGCCATTGACGGGCCCGCCTCTGGCGGCCCCCTTCGCGACTGGGCGAACGCAGCCCATACCCCCCGGCGCGTGCAGACCACGCGCCC